>JACSRH010000325.1 GCA_014879855.1 Caldilineaceae bacterium
GGTTGGAGGGGCGAAGAAATGCACCTCACGCCTCACGTATTACTATCAGGAAATTCGAGATATGCGAGAAGCTCAATTTACTTCCACTTACCCCGCGACCTCGCGGTATGCATTGCTGACGGGCGCCGGTGGGCTGGCCGCCTTGTTGTGCGCGTGGTCACTGACGCGGCAATTCGACTGGATCACCCTCATCTTTCTGTGCGGTTGTCTCTTTGCTGCGTTTTCCTTTGCTGTGCAATGGCGCTCCATGGTCGAGCTGGATCCAAAAGGTTTCTGGCTGCGCTCCCCGCTGCGCACCCAGCGCGTCGAGTTTCGCCAGCTTGACGGCGCCGTTGAAGCTGGCCGCATGGCGCGCGGGATCGTCGTGACCTATCATCCTCTGCACGCCAATGGCCTGCTCGATCTGGACGATCTGCGCAGCGTCACCTTGCCGGCTGTCGAACAGCACGCCGAACTGCTGGCTCTGCTGGTCGCCAAAAGCTCACATTCTCTGTAACAAGACGCCGTGATGCTGCCCTTTGCACCCACGCTGTTTGTCCGGCCATTGACGTCCGAAGACGCCGAAGCAGCCTGTCACCTCATCAACCGGATGCTGGCGCTCAGCATCTACAGCCGAGCGATGACGCCCGCTGAGGTGGACGTTCACTTTCTGGAGGAGGCGCGGCCAGGTGCATTTCCTGCGCGTTGGCAAAAACGCAGCACCTTTGCGCTGCTGCGCGTGGGCGAGCTGGTGGGCCTGCTCGACGCTGCCATCGGGCTGGACAGCGAGAGTCTCGATCTGCCTGATTTCGAGCCGTTGGGGCTGCTGCGTTTTCTGGTGCTGCCTGAAGACCCCACTATCATCAACGACGCCGCCGCCAGATTGTTGGCCGCCGCGGAGGAATTCTGGCGACGCAGCGGCGTGGGCCGCGTCAAGGCATATCATCCCAGCACTGGCTATCCCCAGTGGCAGGCCGGCATTGGGCTGCTGCCGGCCAACTGGACGGACCAAGTCCGGCTGCTGGCTGAGCACGATTTTCGCTATACGGATCGGTGCTACTGCTTTGCACGCCCGCTGCGCGCAGAACTTTTTGAAGAGAGCGCGCCCCAGTCAGCCCTGACGCTGGTCTTCCGCGGGACGAATTTGGATCGGCTCTATCAGGTTTTCTTTCGCCGCACCGAGCAAATTGGAGAGGCGCGCACCGTGCAGTGTGTGGTCGAGCACGAGGGACGCTCGCTCCGCATTGCGCACCTGGTGCACTGGGAAGTCGATGATCGCTGGCGCAACCAGGACGTTGGCCGCTGGCTGCTACGCAGGATGATCAACGACGCCGCGCAACAGTCGCTGGAGCAGATCATTGTCTTCGTACGTATGCACCAGGCCGCCGCCATTAATCTGCTGGCCCAGCATGGATTTGTCGAACATGCCTTTCGTGGCTATGCCCTCGAAAAGATCTTGCGAGCCTAGCCGATGCACATTCTCTATGTGACCGGTGAGTATCCCCCCATGCAGGGTGGCGTCGGCGCCTACACGCTGGAACTGGCGCGCGCGCTGCAAGCCCTGGGCGTCCGCATCACTGTGCTTACGTCGCAACGCGCGGCGCAGCCTTGTTGCATTGAATTTGGCGGCTGTATCCGCGTCCTGCCGGCGATGCAGCACTGGGATTGGCAGATTTTTCATACGGCGCCGGCGTTAGCCAGTGAGTTGGGCGCCGATTGGGTGCATGTCCAATATCAGACCGCAGCGTTCGACATGCATCCGGCTATCAACTTTGCCCCCTGGCACTGGCGCCGCAAGGGTCTGCGCACCGCCTGGACTTACCACGATCTCCTGCCGATGTATCTGTTCCCCAAGGCGGGGCGCCGGCTCCGCACCTGGGTGACGGAACGCCCCACGCGCAGCGCGCAGCGCATCATCACCACCACTGAAGCGGACCGCCTCCACCTCGCCAATCACGGGGTCAACGCGGTAAGCATCCCCATCGGCAGCAACATTGCTGGCCGCTCGCTTACGCCAGAACAACGCAACTTGCGCCGCCAACAACGCGGCTACGCCGACGCCGATTTTATCGTGGCCTATTTCGGCTTTCTTAATCACAGCAAGGGCGTCACCGATCTGATCGAGATGACGCGCCAGCTTATCCAGGAACGCTCCAACGTGCGCCTGTTGATGATCGGCGAACGCGCAGGCGCAAGTGACGCCACCAACGCTGCTTACTTCCAGAAGGTGGAGGCCGCCATCCACCGCCATCAACTCGAACCGTACATACAGTGGACCGGCAGCATAGCAGACGAGGAGGTGGCGGCAGACCTGAACGCGTGCGATGTGCTGGTTTTGCCCTTCCGCGACGGCGCCAGTCTGCGCCGCGGCACCCTGATGGCCGGGCTGGCCAACGGCTGCGCCCTCGTCACCACGACGCCCCAGCATCCACTGCCGGAACTGGTGGACGGACGGGATCTCCTCTTTGCGCCGGCTGGGGATGTTCCGGCATTGAGCGCAGCCGTGCGTCGTGTTGTTGACGACCCGGCGCTGGCCGCCACCCTGCGTCAGCAGGCGCGCCAGCGCAGTCACCTGTTCGCGTGGCCGGAAATTGCCCGCGCCCATCTCGCCCTTTATGGATGACGTTTACCCATCAAGCTCTTTGCGGGGCACGGGGACAACTGCTGTTTCAGAACGCCAACTCTTCCACATCTGCCAGGGTGAACTCCAACGCTTTTTCCATATCGACGGCAAAAAACTCCTCCGCGTCTTCTAGCGCGTCGAGATTGCCGGCCGCTGCGCCACGGTTGCAGCGGCTACGATAGATGCAGAAGGCGCAGAAGCGGCGGCGATTGGCGGGCGTATCAGCGACTTTGGGGAAATCCGCGGCAGACTCACCGCTCAGGATGTCGGCAAGCAGGCGCGCCAGGCGACGCTGATTGGCCGCGTGTTGGGCCGCGTCGTAACGAAATACGACGGGCTGGCTTGGCGCGGCTGTAAACCAGTAACGCATCTCCACCTGTTCGGGGCGCACCGGCCCCCACGGCAGGCTGGCGCTTGCTTCGACCAGCACATAGGGATACACGATCGTTTGCCAGCGTTGGCGCAATGTCGCTGGTTCGGCGCGACGTCGCGCCGTCTTCCAGTCCACAATCACGACGCGCCCGTCCTGCTCGGCGGCGATCAAGTCGTACTTGGCCGCGAGACGGAGGGGAGATTGGAGATTGGAGAGTGGCAAAGCAAGCGGTGCTGCCTCTACATCCGCCCCTCGCCCCTCGCCCCTCGCCCCAATCATCATCGACAACACCCGTTCGATCTCGACAAATTGCTCCGGCAAGTCGGCGGGGCGGTGGGTGCGATAGGCGCTGAACCAGGTCGAGAGCGGCGGCTCCAGCGCGGCGCTTACCTCGTCGGGGTCAATGCCGATTTCGGCGCGCTGCACCAGGCGATGAAAGCGTTCGCCCTGGCGCAGCAATGCTTCATGCTCCTCCACCGGCGACGCCTCGACCGCGGGCCAGGGAAGCTGCTCAATATACGCCAGCCAAAAACGGCGCGGGCAATCTTCAAACGCCTGCAAACTGGACTGCGAGAAAGAAAAGGTAGGTGGGATTGGCGTCACGATTTACTCATTGTCAGATATGGTTTCTAGGTGAGCGTACAAGCAAGTCTCGCTATTTCAGTACTTCACGAAACTCACACAAAGCCGCAAAGCACACAAAGACGCCATCTTCAACTTTGTGGCTTTGTGTCTTCGTGTGAGACAAATCGTGAATTACTGTATTTTACTGTGCGGCGTCAAGCGTGACAAGGACGCAACCTATTGTTGTTTAACTCGCTCCGTGCCATCGAATATACCGGGCAGCTATCAATAGGCACATTGACTTTCGCAGCAACTGTGAGTAAGCTGTGACCCTCACAAACTCAAGAAAGACCAGATCATGCAGAACGAAGACAAAAAAAACGCCAAAATATTTCAGCCACAGCAGGCGTCTCCTCAGAAGACAAAGTGGTATCAAGAATACTGGTCGTTGATGACCATGACTTTCGCCGAGTGGAATGCTGATAACGCGTCGCGTCTCTCTGCGGCGCTGGCTTATTACACTATCTTCTCGCTCGCGCCGTTGCTCGTGATTATGGTCATTATTGCCGGCTTCGTGATCGGCCAGGAAACCGCGCAGGGCACCATTGTGAACCAGGTGCTCGCCTACACCAACAGCCCAGAGGCGGCGCAGTTGGTGCAGACCGTGATCAAGAATAATCGCAGCGTGCAAGGCCCTAATATCCTGGCCTCGGCCATCAGTCTTGGTATTCTTTTTTACGGCGCGTCCGGCGCGTTCAACGAACTGCGCAACGCGCTGAACCTGATCTGGGATGTGCCAGCACGTGAGAAAAATGGCGTAATGAGATTTGTCTTGGGCCGCGCCGTTTCTCTGATCATGGTGCTCATCGCAGGACTGCTGTTGCTCCTGTCGCTCATTGTCAGCACAGGGCTGGCTTTCACCAGCAGATATATCGACCGATTGGCGCCGGGCATGGGGTCGCCCAGTCAAATTCTGGGGTTTATTTTGCTGTTTCTGATCACGGTGCTGGTCTTCGCCCTGATCTATAAATTCGTGCCGGACATTGAGCTTACCTGGAGCGATGTCTGGATCGGGGCAATCGCCACGGGGCTGCTCTTTTCGCTGGGACGTTGGGGCATCAGCATCTATGTCAGCCAGAGCAACATCGCTTCGTTGTACGGCGCGGCAGGCTCGGTCATTCTGCTGCTGGTGTGGGTCAACTATTCGGCGCTTATCTTTTTTCTTGGCGCCGAATTCACGCAGGTGTACGGCAGAACGCTCGGTTCGCGCGTCGTGGAAGAGATCCTCGTCGCCGAGCCCAAGATGACGCGGGCTCCCGTGACAGTGGAAAGCGAGGAAGGGGTGATTCTGCCCGCGATACTGCTGCCGGATGAGTCGAAGGAGCTACTGGAAGAGCCAGAGGAAGACGGCGCCGACAAAGGCACAGCGAAAGACGCCAAAGATATCCAGGCGCAACAGCCAGACACAGCGGCTCAGCCTGGGCCGCGCACCGAGCAGCAGCCAGGCCGCTTGCGCCGCGCCGGTCGCAACACAGTGGCTGCCACTGCCAGCGTCGTCACCGCCATCACGGTCATCGCGGCGTTGTCACTCTATAGCCTGGTGCGCGATCCCTTCCGCCGCGACTGAGGCGAAAGTAATCTTGCCGCCTGGGCGCGGGGATGCAGAGGTTGGCAGAGAAAGATATTTTCGTTCCTCTCTATGCCGTCAGGTCTATGCCGCCAGGTCTATACTGTGAGGTCTATGCCGTCAGGTCTATGTTGCCAGGCGCGACGGCTGATTGAAGACAGTCTTTGGCGCAGAGAGAAGACAGTATTTTTTGAAGTGACTGTCTTCTCTCTGGAAATCCTGCCTTTTACTTTTCTGCACCCTCGGCGGGCGCGCAAGCGTCCTCTGGCGGTTCACACAGGCCAGTCGTCTGGCACCAGAGTTGTTGCGCCCGGTTGACGCCACAGGTGACGCCGGTCGTCGCGCCCGACAACGCCGAGCCGGCCGCGGCCGGTGCACCGCCGCTTGTGGCCGCGGCCGCCGATGTGAACGCGGCGTCGACGGCGCTCTGCACGGCGCTGACGCCACTCTGCGCGCCGCCAGCGACAGCGCCTGCTGTGTTGCTGGCCGCGCCGCCGATCCAGGCAGTGGCTTCATCCCACCACGCAAGCGTCGCGCCGTCAACGCCGCCTTCAATTCTCGCCATGCCGTCTCCTGTGTCCTGCGCGCCGCCGAGCTTGGCTTCATTCGCTGCCGTAATGCCAAGTATCGGCACCGAAAGATCGCCGCCCACTCGGACATAAGCGTCGCTCAGCCGCTGGAAGGGGACAAACATTTCGACCATGCCGCCACTTTCCAGCAGGGTGGCGGGCACCAGCTTGGCATCGACCGCGCCTTGCAGCCTGACGCCGCTGCCGTCGATGCGGATCGTGCTGTCCAGCAGCAGCGGTGTGTCACCCAGTTGCAGCAGCCGTGCGATCGGGCCGCCTGTGATGCCCAGGTCGGTGTTCAATTCGACGAAGTTGCGGCCAGGTTGGCCAGAAAAGAGCGCGGCCACGCCGACCGTCGAACGCAGCGGCAGCGCCAGCCCGCCCAGCATAGGCAACTGACCTACATCGATGCCCATCATGCTGCCCACGACTGCCAACCGCAACACCTGCGAAAGGTTGAAGCGGCCGTCCAGGTAAAGCACCTGATTCTGAGGATCGACGATCAGCGTGGCCGATTCATTGTCGGGTACAGTAATGGTGACTGGCGTGCTCTGGCCATTCTCGTCGACAAGCGCGGTGTCCAGTGCGAATCCTTCCCCCAGGCGCAGATAGAGATAGTGCGCTTCAGCGTCGAGCAGCGGGCTGACGCTGCCTAGCGCCGCACCGACATCGTAGCCAAACTCGGCGCCGAACGCACCGCCAATGCGCAAATTGTTGGGCAGCGTCAGGCTGGGCAACATCGTGTCGGCGGAGCCGCGCAAGCGGTCGACGTTGCCTTCGCTGTCCACCCCCACTTCAAAGTCTCCGGTGCGGATTTGGATGTCACCCACTGGCAGCTTGAGCGTCAACTGGTCGGAGATCTCGATAGCCGCGCCGGAGAGAAAGCCGAGGTTGCCGGTCGGCAGGTCAAAGCGAATCGGCGCACCCGCGGGCACCGGCACTTCGGTCTTCAGCGCGCCCGCATTGACCGTCAGCATGCACCGCCCATCCTCGCAGCGCACGCCATAGTTGGCCAAATCAGTTCGCTCGGCGTTTGCCGGCTCACTTTGGGCCTGCGCTGGCAGCGCAAACAGGTTCAGGCAAAGACCAGCCAACACAGCCAGAGTGATAAGTAGACGACGTATTTGCATGATATAGCTCCATTTAGATTCAAAAAGGGAAACAGTCGTGTCCGTGAATGATAACTTTACATGTTGCGTGACTTTGATGGATAGGCAATACCTTCTATCGCAATACCTTCGGCGTGAGCAACAGCTTGAGCTGACCTGCGCCCCACCGCACCATACTCCAGTGGCTGGCATCGATCGATACGTGCGCCAGCGCGGCGGTGGGCATCCGCACAAAGACATCCTCCGGCGTGGCGCCGCACAGTCCAGAAGCCAGCTCCTCCATGCCAGGATTGTGACCGACCAGAACAACGTGCTGAGCGTCTTCGGGCAAAGTTTTGACAATGTCCAGCAGCGTGTCGGCTGCCGCCAGATAGGCCGCTGCGTTCCAAAGCGGGTCGATGGCGCCGTCGAGCAATGTAACCAGTGATTGCACTGTCTGCGCGGTGCGTGCGGCGGGCGACCCGATGATCAGATCGATGGCAGGGTCGAGGCGCATGAGCACCGCACCCATGCGCGCCGCATCCTTGACGCCGCGCTCCGTCAGGGGCCGGTCGTAGTCGCTGGCATATAACTCAGGTCGTTCGGCTTTGGCGTGACGCCAGATCGAAATCGTTTTCATGAGCATCCCCTGTTTCAAAGCGTGACCGCGGCTGATGCGTGCGGCGCCGTCAGCCGAAAGACGCGGATCGCCGCGTGATAGTAATCGACTAGCTGATCCATCGTCGCGCGCCACGACCGGCTGCGTGCGTGAACAAGCGCGTTCTCGGCCAGTTGCTGGCGCAAGGCTGGATCGTCGCGCAGCCGCTGGATGTGTGTACGCATTTGTTCAGGCTGGGCTGGGTTGTAAAAGAGGCCATTGTAGCCGTCGATCACGGTGTCCAGCACCCCACCGGTGCGCGCGGCCACCACAGGCACACCACAGGCCATTGCCTCCAATGCCACTAGTCCAAAGGTTTCTGTGGTGGACGGAAAAATAAACGCGTCTGCGGCGCGATAGGCGTCGACCAATTCCTTGCCGCGCAGATAGCCGGTGAGCACAGTCGGCGTACCGGCGAAGACTTTGTGCAGATGTTCGTGGCTGGGCCCCGCGCCGATCAATGCCAGACGCATGCCCCGTTCGGGGAAAATTGTCGCGCGCAGCAGGTCTAGCTGCTTTTCCGGCGCCTGCCGCCCCACATTGACGACCAGAAAGTCATCGGGGTGGCCGTTGGTCAGCCGCTCGCGCACTTCGGCGCGCCGCGCACCGGGCGTAAACAGGTCGGTGTCGATCCCACGCTTCCACCAGCGCACACGGCGAAAACCTTGCTGCTGCAACTCGCTGCGCACTGCGGTCGACGGGCAGAGGTTGACATCCGCCTGGTTGTGCAGCATGCGCAAATAAGCCCAGAGCAGCGGGGCGACAAATCCTGCCCCGTAGAACTGAGCATAGCGCGGCAAGTCAGTGTGGAAAGAAGCCACTGTCGGCGCTTTGAGCCGGCGCGCATAAGACAACCCAAACGGCCCCAGCACAACTGGATTTACAACGTGGATCAGGTCGGGTTGAAACGCCCTGATGCGCTCCCACACGAAACGCCGCGGGATATTGATGCGCAGTTCAGGGTAAAAGGGCACGCGCGGCCCGCCAACGCCCACAATCTCGGCGCCGGCATAGTCCGCAGGTCCACCTGGCGGGCCAAATAAGATCACGCGGTGGCCCTGTTCCTGTAGCCGCTGCAACAACAGACAGAGAATAGTAACGATGCCATCGATTTTGGGAAGAAACGTTTCTGTGAAGATGGCAATCCGCAATTTTTCTGGGACAGGAGACATACATCACCCGACAAGGCTGGCTTTCATACGCTTGGTGGCTGTTGTTGCCATCTTACCACGACCTCGGTCGCAACCCCGTATGCATGTCAGGTCAATGACGCTTGACGCGTGACAGGCAGTGACGCGTGACAGGCAGTGACGCGTGACAGGCAGTGACGCGTGACAGGCAGT
>JACSRH010000326.1 GCA_014879855.1 Caldilineaceae bacterium
CGGGTAATGGGAATCGAACCCATATCACCTGCTTGGAAGGCAGGAGCTTTGCCTTTAAGCTATACCCGCGCACGCATCGATACAGCAGCGCCTAGTTTATCACCTGCGTTAATCAATCGCAAAACTGCGTCACGCGGAAGGGTGCTCGATATATTATTTGAGATCGGAAATCTGCGCTATACTGGTTATATCTTTGCCTGAATCATGCTTGACTCACCTGATGAAACGCCCATGCCCACGGAAACCATCTTCAGTAAGATTATCCGCCGCGAGATTCCCGCCGACATCGTCTACCAGGACGAGCAGGTCACGGCTTTCCGCGACATCAACCCGCAGGCGCCAGTGCACATCCTGATCGTGCCCAACCAGCTCATCCCGACCGCCAACGACGTGACGCCCGACGACGAGCAACTGATCGGCCATATGTTCGTGGTGGCGCGCACCCTCGCCGCGCAGGAGGGCATCGCGGAGAATGGCTATCGGCTGCTGGTGAATTGCAATCGCGATGGCGGACAGGAGGTCTACCATCTGCACCTGCACTTGTTGGGTGGCCGGCGTCTCGGCCCAATGCTGGTGCGCCAGAATTGAGAGGAAACCCCTATGCGCGCGGTTGGTAGCAGTATCCCGCGGCTCGACGCCGTCGAGAAAGTGACCGGCGTCGCCGTCTATGCTGGCGACATTGACCTGCCCGGCCAGGCTTGGCTCAAGATCGTTTTTGCCGGCGTGCCTCATGCCCGCATCCAGGCCATTGATGTGAGTGCGGCCCGCGCTATGCCCGGCGTCGTGGCCGTGCTGACTGCGGCCGATGTGCCGGTCAACGAGTATGGTCTGATCATGCCGGATCAGCCGGTGCTGTGCGGGCTGGGCAGCACGCCGCACGCTGCAACTGTGCGCTGGGAGGCGGATCACGTGGCGCTGGTCGTCGCCGAGAGCCAGGCGGAGGCCGAAGCCGCTGCCAAAGCAGTCGCCATCGACTACACAACGCTGCCGGTCATCACCGACCCTTTGGCCGCAATGGCGCCTGGCGCGCCGCCGCTCCATCCCTACGCGTTCCGCTATCCCTATGGCGAGCGCGATCCACAGTCGAATGTGCTGCTGGAGTACATCCTGAGCAACGGCGATGTCGACGCGGGTTTTGCGCAGGCCGATGTTGTGGTCGAGCATATCTACCATACACACGCCCAGGAGCACGCCTATTTGCAGCCCGAAGCCGGCGTCGCCTGGGTGCGTCCAGACGGCTGCATCGAAGTCACCTGTCCTGGCCAGTGGATGCACGAAGAGCGCGCGCAGATCGCCCATGCACTGGGCCTGCCGGATGCACAGATCGTCGTGCGCCATGCCACGGTCGGCGGCGCATTTGGCGGCCGCGAGGACATTTCGATCCAGATTGCGTTGGCGTTAGCGACGTGGAAGACAGGACGGCCGGTCAAGACCATCTGGAGTCGCGCGGAGAGCATTGTCGGCCACCATAAGCGCCATCCCTACATCATCCAGGCCAAATGGGGCGCCACGCGCGACGGCAAGATTGTCGCCGCGCAGATGGACCTGACAAGTGATTGCGGCGCCTACGCCTACACGAGCACCAAAGTGCTGGGCAACTCATTGATGGCCGCGCTGGGGCCTTACCAGATTCCTAATGTGCATGTCGTCGCGCGTACAGTCTACACCAACAACACGCCGGGCGGCGCCTTTCGCGGCTTTGGCGGCCCTCAGGGGCACTTTGCCGCCGAGCTGCAGGTGAACAAATTGGCGGAAGCGCTCGGTCTGGATCCGGTCGAGCTGCGGATGCGCAACCTGTGGCAGGAAGGAATGACGCTGCCAACAAAATCGCCGCTGCCGCCGGGCTGCACGGTGACGGAAGTGGTCGCCGCAGCCGCCGAGCGGGCTGGTTGGCGGCGCAACGATGCCGGCGTCTGGCGCCGGGTGGAGCAAGCGCCACAGCTTGCCAGTGCTCCCGAAGCCGCTCCCGGACAAAATATTGCGCAGCAAAACGGGCGCGCCCTCACCTCGCTCGACGCGACGCGACGCCGCACCGCGCGCGGGGTCGGGCTGGCGTGCTGTTTCAAAAATGTCGGTTTTAGCCTGGGCTTCCCCGAACATTGTTCAGCCTGGGTGGAGTTGCACGGGCAGGAGCAGATCGAGCGCGCCGTCGTTGGCTGTGTGGGCGCGGAAGTGGGGCAAGGAGCGCACACGCTCTTTCAACTGGTGGCCGCCGAGGTGCTGCACCTCGACCCGGCGCGCGTCGAGGTGCGCGCCGACTCCACCGAAGTGACCGGCTCCAGCGGCAGCACTTCGGCCAGCCGCATGAGCTTCATGGCTGGCAACGCGATTCAGGGCGCGGCCGAGCGTGCACTGCGCGAATGGCAAAACGAAGAACGTCCGGCGCGCGCCGAGTTTATCTTTCATCCCCGACCCACAACTGCCTACCATCGCGAGACCGGCGCGTCCGATCCAAACATCACCTACGGCTATTGCGCACAGGTCGCCGAGGTGGAGGTCGATCTCGACACCGGCCACGTGCAGGTGCTGCGCCTGATCAGCGCCAACGATGTCGGCCGCGCGGTCAACCCGCAGCAGGTGGAAGGGCAGATCGAGGGCGCTATCGCGCAGGCGATGGGCTGGACGCTGATGGAGAAATACGTGCAGCGCGACGGCCGCGCCATGTCGCAGCACCTGAGCACCTATCTGATCCCCAGTGTGCTCGACGCGCCCGCGGTCGTCGAATCGATCATTCTCGAAATTCCCGATCCGCAGGGGCCGCTCGGCGTGCGCGGCATGGCGGAGATGCCCTTCATTCCCACCGCGCCTGCGATCGCCGCCGCCATCCATAACGCCACCGGCCTTTGGATCGACGAGCTGCCCTTTACGCCCGAACGCGTGTGGCAGGCGCTCGCCGCTGGCTCGTCCCAGCAGGCCGCGTAAGCGATGCGCATCGCTCTTTTTTCTGACACCCATGGCAACCTGCCCGCCACCGAAGCCGTGCTCGCCGCCATTGCGCGCGAGCGGCCGGATCATATTGTCTGTCTTGGCGATGTCGCCATCTTTGGCCCACAGCCGCAGGAAGTGCTGCGCGCTATTGCCGCGCTAGGCGCTCCTGTCGTCATGGGCAACACCGATGCCTGGGCGCTCCACCCTGCGCCGCATCCCGCGCAGGACGCGGCGACGGAACTGTACAACGCGGTCGAAGGCTGGGGCGCCGCGCAACTTGCACCGGGCGATCGGGCGCAGATTCGCACTTTCAAGCCCACGGTGCGGGTGGAGCTGAGCCACGGGCACAGCCTGCTCTGCTATCATGGCTCGCCGCGTTCCTTTCATGAGGCGATCCATGCCACGACTGACGACGCCACCTTGGACGAGATCTTCGGCGACGATCCTGCCCTGCTTTGTGTGGGCGGCCACACCCATACGCAGATGGTGCGCCGCCATCGCCACCGGTTGCTTGTGAACCCAGGCAGTGTGGGCCTGCCCTTTGCCTTGCGTCGTGACGGCTCGGCGTACAATCCGCCGTGGGCGGAATACGCGCTGCTCGACTACCGTTCGCCGTCTGAAATTTTTGTCGAGCTGCGCCGCACACCGGTCGATGTGTCGCGCATTTTCGACGCCGCCTTTGCCAGCGGCATGCCCATGGCCGACCGCTGGCTCGCTGATTGGAGCTTATCATGACCGGAGTTTTTCGTTGGGGAATCCTGGGGCCAGGCAACATCGCCGCCAGATTTGCGACGGGTGTGGCCGCGCTCGATGACCAGGAAGTCATCGCAGTGGGATCGCGCACGCAGGCCTCGGCGGACCGTTTTGCCGACCGCTTTGACATCGTGCGCCGCCATGTCGGCTACGAAGCGCTGGTCGCCGACCCGAATGTCGATGCGATCTACGTGGCGACGCCGCACACTTTCCATCACGACCACACCAGATTGGCGCTGCAGCACGGCAAGCACGTCCTGTGCGAGAAGCCTTTTGCGATCAACGCGATGCAGGCGCAGGCGATGATCGACGAGGCGCGGCGCCAGAAATTGTTTCTGATGGAGGCGATGTGGTCGCGCTTCTTGCCGATCATCGTCGAAGTGCGCAAACTGGTCGCCGACCGCGCCATCGGCAAGGTGCAGATGGTGCAGGCTGACTTTGGTTTCCGCGCCTCCTTCAACCCAGCCAGCCGTCTTTTCGATCCGGCGCTGGGCGGCGGTGCAATGCTCGACGTCGGCGTGTATCCCATTTCGCTGGCGACAATGCTGCTCGGCCAGCCGGATCGCATTGCCGCGCTTGCGGCCCTGGGCGCCACCGGCATCGATGAAAACATGGGCATTGTGCTCGGCTTCCCCGGCGGCGAAGTGGCTGTGCTGGCGACCACCGTGCGCGCCACAACGCTCCAGGAGGCCGTGCTCCTGGGCGATAATGGCTCGATCCGGGTGCACAGCCCGTGGTGGGTTGGCGACACGCTCACGCTGCAACGCGCCGGCCACGCGCCGGAGGTGATTCAGCGACCTTACTTTGCCAACGGCTTCAGTCATGAAGCTATTGAGGTGGCAGATTGCGTGCGCGCCGGCAAACTTGAAAGTGCTGTCATGCCATTGGATGAATCGCTGCAAGTCATGCGGGTCATGGATGAAATCCGCGCCCAAGTGGGTATGAAGTACCCGATGGAGTAGGCGTGCGTTTTCATGCTTTGGGATTGCTGCTGGCGCTGGCGGCCATGCTCGCGGCATGCCGTCCGGCGCCCGGCAAGCCGGCGTTGCCGACGAGCGTGGGCCAGCCGCCGCTCTCTGCAATAGGAACGCCATTGCCCCCACTTGCGCGCGCCACACCGGTGCTTTTCCCGGCGCCCACCCGCGCGCGCGGCTGGCCTACGTCCACGTCTCTGCTGGTGAGCGAACCCATTCCGGCTTCCGGTGTATTCCCGACGCTGGCTGACTTCTGGGATGGCCGCGCACGCTTTGTCGTGGATGTAGACGACACCGGCTTGCCTATGGGCGAGTCAGCGAGTGTCGTGCTGCGCAACGGCGAGGTGTGGTCCTACGTCCATGCCAGCCAGCGTTCAGCCGGCGTCCTCGACTCGTGCGGTGCGGCGGTGGAATTCCCCGGCTGCGTTGTGATCTATCGTAGCCTGGATCGCGGCCTCTCTTTTGCCCTGCCTGCCGCGCCGAGCTGCCTGATTCCGTGCCGCCAATGTCCATGTGAAGCAGATGTCGATCACATGGTGCAGCAACAGTATCCGCGCATTTTCTACGATGGTCAGCGTGCGTGGATGGTCTACGAGTATCTGGGGCGCGTGATGATGCGCACTTCGTCTGACGGTCTGCGCTGGTCAGAGCCTGAGCATGTCGCCGATTCGGTGGTCTGGCATCTTTGGCATCGAGACTGCCCAGCCGAGGAGCGGATCGGCGAACATCCTTTTGCACCCTTCAATTATGAGTGTCTGCGCGGCGGGCCGCCGGGCATGATTGTGGCGGACGGCGTCGTCTATGTTTTTATGGCGCAAGGGCAGAATCCGGGGGCAATGGGCTGTTTCAAGCGGCGGGTCGATGAGGAGGGCGCCAACTTTGCGCCTTGTGCGCATAATCCACTCTTCGTCGGCGCGGCCGACTATGGCCCGCTGCAGGCAACGGATGCCGCGGCCAATCCCTTTTTCGACTTTCGCACCATCAGTTCGGCTGAGTTGCAGCGGCTGGCGGAAGGCGACAGCCATCGCTACTACATGCTCTACGAAGGCGTGCGCGGGCCGGCCGCGGGCGATCCAGGCGATACGCAGTTTGGGCTGGGTCTGGCGCGCTCTTTGACCAACGCGGTGGATGGCGCATGGGAGAAGTATCCGAGCAACCCGATGCTGGTCGATCTGCCTGGCAACATCGGCGTGGGTCATGCCGATTTGGTCGTGCTGGACGGTCGCACCTATCTTTACACGTCGCTGGACGGCGTCACGCGGAGTCGATTAGTGTTGATTTGGGACGCAGCCAAAGAGTAAGGACGCCCAGGAAAGCGAGCCCGGCGGCAGCCGCCAGAAGTCCCCAAGTCAGGGTGGACGGCCAATAAGTGAGCGTCACGGTCGATGCCCCGGCTGGCACGGCCACCGCACGCAGTGCACCATTAACCGGCTCGATCTCCGCTGTGACGCCATTCACTGTCGCTGTCCAGCCTGGATACCAGAACTCGCTCATGATCAGCCAGCCAGGGTGCGGGGTCGTGGCCGTGAAACTCATCCGGGTCGGCGCGTACGCTGTCACCTCGGCTGGCGCGACCTCGTCTGGCGGCAAAAGGTTGTCCAGATCAGCGTCGGCGGGCGCCACCCAGGCGCGAGGCAGAAAGCGCCGATTTGCATAGACTTCGATGCCCTGGGCCGGCCCAAAGACCTTCTCGAACTTGCCCTCGGTCAGCGGCGCGCCTTCCTTCACCACCACATATTTGACGTTTAGCATGTCATAGAGCCGTGTGGCGCGGCCGCCGGTCGCCTCCCAGAAGGCCGCATAGCTGCGCAACGCCAGCGGATTGTCGATCCCGCCCACGTCCTGCAGGCCGGCTAGCGCCGCGGCGTCGGGTTGCCACAGACCCTGCAAATCAGTGCGTGTATCGATGCGGAATAGATCGGGGTCGCCGCGCAGAAAGGTGATCACGTCGTCGTGCTGGAAACCTTGCGTCGGGTCGGTTTCGCTGATGTCAGTGTACGCGCCCGCCGCGGCCAACTCGATGTAGAGCAGTGCAATCAGCAGGATGGAAAAAGCGCCAAAGGTCAGCCCGCGGTGTTGGCGCGCCGCGATCAGACTCCATGCGCCAAGCCATGCCACCAGGGCAATCGCCAGCGCCAGCGCGGCCAGCGACGCGCGCAGAAACGCGGTGGAGTCGGCCTGCGTCACGAAAAGCAGTGTGTAGGCGATGACCACGCCCAGCGCCAGCAGCGTCGCGCCGCCTTTCAGGAAAGCCGTCACCACGTTTGCACGCGCCGCGCGCACGGCCACGGCGTCGAAGCCGACGGCAGCCACTACGCTCATCCCTAGCGTCCAAAGAATAAGGGCGCGCGCGGGCGCGCGGAATTGGTCGAACATCGGCAGCAGCAGCGTCAGCCAGCCGTGCACAACTGTATAGACGCCAAGCGCCACGATGAGACCAAAGCCTGCCATACCGACCCACATCCACAGGCGTCGCCGCTGTGCAGGCAAAGCCAGCACGATGCCACAAAACGCTGCTATCAAGGCCGGTGCGCCGAGGTAGGGCAACTCGACGCGCTCCCACAGGCTCCAATGCAACGCCGGGCCGCGCCCAAAAAGCGACGGCGTAACCAGCCCGGCCAGCATCTGCGCCGGCGCCAGCGAATAGGCCACGGTGTCCTGATAGGTGAACTCGGCGCGGGTTGCGTAGCGAGTCAACTCCAGCGCCGGCAGCAGAATGGGTGCGGTGAGCAGCGCGGTCAGCAACACCGTTGCCAGCAGCATGGCTAGCGGCTGCCATGGCCTGGCTCCCGCCGGCTGCACTTCATAAGCAGCCGTGATCATCCAGCCGATAGTGAGGATGCCCAGGGCCAGCCCAATGTACAGCGTGCTCTGTGCATGGCCGGCATAGCTGCTGATCGCAAAAAGCAAGCCTGCCACCCCCGGCCAAAGCCATTGTGAAGTTTGCAGCCCACGCACAAAGGCCGCCAGCACCCAGGGCAGCCAACTGAGCACCGCAATTAAATTCAGGTTGCCGAAATGGATCAACAGTGGGTCGGCAAAGGCAAAGGTGAGTGCGGCGAAAAAGGCCGCGGGGCGGCTTACGGGTTGCGCCGGCCAACGCAGCGTGCGCAGCAAAACGTACATCCCCAGCCCTGCCCAGAAAAGATGTCCAGCGGCCAGTCCTTGCAACGTGGCGTATGGAAAGTTCGGGTTGATGAGAAAGAGCGCCAGATGGGGCGGATAGAGAAAACCAGCCTGAATATCGCCCATGAAGGGCGCGCCGCCATAGAGTGTTGGGTTCCAGAGCGGCAGCCGTCCTTGCGCCAGCTCGGCCGCGGCAAAACGATAGGTTGGAAAGAGGAAACTCACAAGATCGCCGCCGTCCGCGGGTTGATAGGCGGCGCCGCTCAACGTGCGCCAGAAAAAGCCAAAGACCAGCCCCCACAGCAACCCGCCCGCGAGCACATCCATACACAGACCGTGCGCGGCTTGGCGGCCTTGGTCGCGCCGATAGAGTTGCCCTATCACCACCAACCAGATAAAAATCAGGAGTGTTGACCAGATGAGCATCATGGCTTGTTTTGTGGGGTGGATTGAAGGCTTCGCATTCCCGTAGTATACAATTGTCATAAAATCGGCGCAAAGAGATCGTTTACTGATTGCCTTTGCGAATTTCAATCTCCATCCGTGCTGTGATAACATGCGGGTACTGGTGGTTTTGGCTTGAATCGAACCCAACTGGAGTAATGTATGAAAAACTTTTTAAAGTTCCTCTTTTTTGCTGCGGTGGTAGCCGGCATTGTCTATGTTCTCAAGCAGATTTTCGCACCCGCGAATGGCGGCTCAGCGTCCACGAGCGGCGTTCTGCCCTCACAACCTGTCAAGTCGCTGGACGACGCCCCGCTAGGCGGCAAAATCAGCGAGGAATTGCTCAAGATCCTCGTCTGCCCTGAAGATAAAGGGCCGCTGGAGCTAGTAGATGATGGTAAATTTCTGCTCAACCCACGCAACGGGTATAAGTACCCGATTCGCAATGGGATTCCGGTCATGTTGATCGAAGAAGGGAAAAAGTACCGCGATCCCAACTTCACCCCAAACGCTGCCTGATGCTGATGATCGCCGATTAACAACAAAAAGCCTGGGACGGTGCACCGTCCCAGGCTTTTTG
>JACSRH010000217.1 GCA_014879855.1 Caldilineaceae bacterium
AAACGCCTTTGCGCCTCTGCTTCTCCGCGCCTTTGCGTTAAGAAACTATTTTCAAGTCAGTTTCTTAGAAAAAAGTCCGTTCAGAAGCTGCTTGGAAAGGATGAGCTCGACGCAGAGGCGCGGAGTGGCCGAGGTTCGCAGAGGAAAAGCAAAAGCTGGCTACAAGCATTTCTTTGCGAACCGTTGTATCTCGCTGTATCTCTGTGCCTCTGCGTCAAAATAGGAGGCTTTTCAAACAACTTTTATGAATTGCTGAGCACCTGGGCCGCCAGCACCGCAAGCAGGCCGAGCGTCGAGTTATAGACGGCGTGTGCAATCATGGCGGTTGTGGTGTTGTAACGGATGCGCAACCACCCTAACAGGAGACCCAGCAGAAAAACAACCAGCGTCGATAAGGTGATCCCGTAGTTGCTGTGCACCAGCGCAAAGAGCAGGGTCGTAAACAGCAAGCCAAAGCGCGGCTGCATGGCGCCGCGAAAGAGCGCTTCTTCACCAATGCCGGCCGCCAGCCCGATCGACAGGATGCCCCAGGGGCTCTGGAAGAGCGGGCCGATCAGTTGCTCGGTCAGCGACTCGACGTCCGCGTCGATGCCGAGACCGGCTGCACTTGCCGCGGCCTCGATCAGCATGACGACTGGCGCCATCACCAGCGCCGAGCCGGCGGCAATCAACACCTGGCGCAGCGTGGGCCGGACAATGCCCAGCCTTTGCAGCGCCGCGCCCCAGGTGCGGCGCGTCAACCAACCAATGCCGATCAAGGCAATGAGCACGAAGAGCGCGGTCTGCACCCACAAAAAGCCGACGGTCACCGGCGGCTGACCCGTCTCCTCGGCGCGCGCGGCAAGCTGCGTCGAGAGTGTACCCAGACCGATCCCCAGCGTGAGCGCCAGATAAATCGGGATGAACATGGTCATGGACAAGCTGGCAGCGTGCAAAGGGTTGCCAGCCTCAAGCGTCGAGAAGCCGGCGATCCAGCGGCGGATCGGTTTGAGCAGCAGCAACAGCCCGGCAAGAGAAGGCAATAGAATGCCCCATCCCAACCACGCCCAGGATTGAATGGGCATCGCCGCGTCAAGCTGCGCCTGCAGCTCCGGCTGCGCAGCCAGACCCAGCGGCGCCAACAAGGCAGTCGCGCCAAACAAGGCCAGCGCCGCATAGATCAGGATCAGCATCAGATAGGCCAATACGGCCAGCGGCATGTACGCTTGCCCTTCTGCACGCAATTTTTGCGCCAGATTGGCCACGAAAAGGATGACGATTACTGGCAGGAACTGCAGGATAACCCCAAGAATTTCCACCATGCGAAACGCCTTTCTGAACCGTAGTTGACCAATGATTCAAGTAGTCTACCGCTTTTGACAAGATACCCCCAAACTGATTTAAGAACGCCTTTCGCAACGCTGCTTTTCGGGAGCGCACCAAATTCTGAGACTCACCTTGTAGGTCGGGCTGCCAGCCCGACAGGATTGTGTAGGTCGGGCTGGCAGCCCGACAGGATTGTGTAGGTCGGGCTGGCAGCCCGACAGGATTGTGTAGGTCGGGCTGCCAGCCCGACCTGCGAAGCGGGCCAGCTGCTGGGGGGACGCATCTGATTTCCAATTCTGTTGGACATGCTACATAAAGTAGGGTACACTGTGCGTCTGTTTTGACTTTCCACTGGAAGGAGTGATGTCTATGACGGCGCACGACGCCCCATCTTCGCAAGCTGGCGAGATCGAGGCCGCAGCGTCCAACGGGGCTGCGCATGATGCTGAATTATCTGTGGCGCCGCTTGAAGCCAACGGCGCCAATGGCAAGGGCGAACCTGTGCGCTCGCACAAGACCGCGGCGCGCCCGCGCAAGGCAAAGCCTCGCAAATCAGCGACTACCCCGCAGTCGAACCGCGCTCGCGCCAATGCGCTGCAGGCGATCACATCCGAGTCGGGTGCAGGGGAGCCGGCGTCACCCCTGTCGAAGTTGCTCGTCGCGCCGCACGTGCCCGCGCCCGGCGCGCTGGATGCCCTCTATCATGACTTTCTGCGCGAGTGGGAGCGCAACCACACGTTGCCGCAGCATCCGGTCTACGCTCCCGGTTTCGATTTGGGCGCGCTTACGCTGGACGCCATCAGCAACTCCGATGAAGTGTACAATCGCGAGTTGAGCTGGCTCGACTTCAACTGGCGCGTGCTGCACGAGGCTATCGATACGCGCACGCCGCTGCTGGAGCGGCTCAAGTTTATTGCGATCACCGCCAGCAACCTCGACGAATATTTCAGCAAACGCGTCGGCGGCCTCAAACGGCAGAAGGCGGCCGGGATGGCAAATCTGACGCTCGACGGCTGGGCGCCAGATGTGCAGCTCTCGCTGATCTCGCGTGCGGTGTCGGATATGGGCGCCATCGAAAGCGCCTGCCTGCACGAAGATATTCTGCCCAAGCTTGCCGAACATGGCATCCGGCTGGTCAACTACGCCGATCTCGACGCCGCCGAGCGCGAACGGCTGCGCGACTATTTTCTGCGCGAGGTTTATCCGATCCTCACGCCGCTGGCGGTTGATCCGGGGCACCCGTTTCCTTTTATCAGCAATCTGACGCTGAGCCTGGGCATCATTTTGGTCGACCCCAATACCGGAGAGCGCCAATTTGCCCGCGTCAAGGTGCCGCCAACGCGCCCGCGCTGGGTGCAGTTGACCCGTCAGATGCACTTTTTGCCGCTGGAGCAACTGATCGCGGCGCATCTGGAAACCCTCTTTCGCGGCATGGAGATCGTGGCGGTCTTCCCCTTCCGCGTCACGCGCAACGCCGACCTGGCGCGCAACGAAGAGGAGGCCGACGATCTGCTCGACATGATCAGCGAGGAGCTGCGCGAGCGCCGCTTTGCGCCCGTTGTGCGGTTGGAGGTGGACGCCAACGCGCCCGCGGACGTGTTGACGTTGCTGCAAAATCAGTTGCATCTCGAAAACGATGATGTTTATCTGATCCATGGCTTGCTGCGCCGCGTCGATCTCTTTGCGTTGGCCGAGATCAATCTGCCGCACCTCAAGTATGAGCCGTACACCACGACCTCGCCTTCGCGCTTGGCGGGCATCACCAGCCGCGGGCGCACCAGCGAACTTTTCAACGCCATCCGCCAGGACGATCTGCTCATCCATCATCCCTATCACAGCTTTCAGTCAACGACGCAACTCTTCGTCGAGGTCGCCGCGCGCGATCCCCAGGTGCTGGCGATCAAGCAGACGATCTATCGCACCTCGGACAACTCGCCAATTATTGCGGCGCTGATCGACGCGGCGGGACGCGGCAAGCAGGTGGCCGTGCTGGTCGAAGTCAAAGCGCGCTTCGACGAGGCCAAGAATGTGGAATGGGCGCGCAAATTGGAGGAGGCCGGCTGTCACGTTGCCTACGGCTTGGTGGGGTTGAAGACGCATTGTAAGATGTCACTCGCCATCCGCCAGGAGGAAGACGGGCTGCGCGTCTATTACCATATCGGCACCGGCAACTACAACGCCAAGACCTCCAGCACCTACACCGATCTCGGCCTGTTGAGTTGTAACGTCGAGATTGCCGAGGACCTGATGGATCTCTTCAACGCGCTGACCGGCTACAGCTATCAGATTGACTATCGCAAGGTGTTGGTCGCGCCGGTCAACATGCGCCAGCGCTTTCTGGAGTTGATCGACCAGGAGATTCAGCACGCGCTGGCCGGGTATGGCGGGCATATCGTCGCCAAGATGAACGGGCTGGAAGATGCGACGATTGTGCGCAAACTTTACGAGGCGAGCCAGGCCGGCGTGACCGTCGATCTGATCGTGCGGGGCAACTGCCGGCTGCGGCCAGGCCTGCCCGCCATCAGTGAGAACATCCGCGTGATCAGCATCATCGGTCGCTATCTGGAGCACTCGCGCATCTTCTACTTTGCCAACCACGGCGCGCCGCTCTACTACATCGGCAGCGCCGATTGGATGCGCCGCAACTTGAGCAGCCGCGTCGAGGCGGCCGCACCCATCGAGGACCCGCGCCTGCAAGAATATCTGTGGATGATCCTACAGAATTCGCTGAATGATTATCGGCAGGCATGGGAAATGCTGCCCGATGGTCGCTACCAGCAGCGCCAGCCGTCGGTGGGCAGCAGCGCGCTGGAAGCGGGCGGCGTGCAAAATTACCTGATGCAGCACACGCGCATGACTTCGACGTTGGCCGGGTGAGATGGCTGCAACTTCCGCTACAAGCCAAAACCTTCATGGCAAAGAGCGTAGAGAGACAGTAACCCTGCGCTCTTTGCATTTTTTCCTAATAACAGTTCGAGGGTTCATTTTGCAGATGTAGACAAATCGTCCAGAAAATGCGCTATATGTATGCTAACCTTAAGGCATCTCGAGTCGTCGTCCCGGTTCAGTTCGCAGTCCTGCGTGCGGCATTCGTTCATCAGCACCTGTTGTAGCGTCGTCGAATCGTTCAGTTTGAGCGCCCCCCTGGAGGTGGACGTTCCCAGACATCGCAAACATACCTGTCCACAGTGCAACGCCGCTTTCTAGGAAGCAAGCAGAAAAATAGACGTGATTCGGCAGTACACGTTTCATGATCAAAGGAGATCACATGAACACGTCACGACGTCAACCAATCAAGTATGCTTTATGTCTCCTGGTCGCTGTCATCCTCTTAGGAATTTCCTCTTTTCTTGGTCAACGCTTCACGGCCTCTGCACAAAGTGACGGCGAGGAACCCAATCCAATTGTCGCCGCTTACGCTCATGACATGAAGATTGATTACCAAGAAGCGGAGCGTCGTCTCACCTTGCAACACGAGATGAGTAGTGTAGAGCAAGAGATTGTCAAAGATGAAGCATATTTCGCATCGTGGATGCAGCATGAGCCAGAGTTTGGACTTGTCGTCTCGTTCACTACGCCAGATGGAAAGGAGCGGATTCGCCCATATCTCGAGGGGGTGAAATGGGCCGATCTGGTGACTGTCCAGCAGTCTGACATCACACGTGAAGAGTTTGCAGAGATGCGCAGCAAAATCGTCCAAGAGGCAGAAAAGACGGGGATTGCCTTTGGCTCCGGCTTGAACTACCGTACCGGTCAGGTTCGGCTTTACACAGAGAAGACCGATGAATTGCGTGCACAACTCGAAGGCAACGATGCGATAACATCGATCATCGATCGCATCGAATTGGTCAAAGAATCGGGTGCCGCGCCGGCGGATTATGATTATCCTTATCTTCTTGGCGGTCATGCACAATCACAATGTACGTCAGGATTTCCAGTCTATCGAGTGAACGATGGAGTACGTTTCATCAGTACATCAGGGCACTGCGATAACGGGCTTCATGTACAGTATGGTGGAGCGAACGCTGTCTATCTAGGTAATATCGAATGGGAGAATAATCTCGATGGCGTCGGCCCCTGGGGTGACGATCTTGACTTTCAAGTTCATGATGCTGCTGGTGCACGCTCTTTTGACTTGACGAATCGTATCGAAACTGGAGCGACCGCCACACAAAGCGTCATCGGAACAGAAGCTCGTGACACCACTATCTGGGACTATGTGTGCAAGCATGGAAAGATCACCGGTCAGACTTGCGGCTTTGTGGATGATGTCAATCACAATCCCGAGCATGATGCCTACGGCGACAGCGACAACTACGTGCGCGTGTTTCGTGTGGGAAACCTCGGCAATATTGCATGTCAAGGGGATAGCGGAAGCCCCGTATACAGATACTGGGGGGGTGGCGTATACGGACTAGGGGTGTTGTCCGGTGGATACGGTGTAGAATGTACGGGACCAAATGACAGCACGCATTTCTTCTACTCGCCTGTTGACTATATCAACTGGTCGCCTTACCGAATTCTCACCACCGATTATCCTCTTTATTTTCACCAGAATGTTTGGTGGTCGTCCACGAACTGTCTCGCCTATCAGCGCCCGTTGGATGCCTGGGGCAATCCGGCTGGGGCGCAAACTAGCTCGGCATGCCAGACTTCGTTGCCGGCAGGCAGCAGCGGTCAGATTCGTTCCTACACAACGTATGTGATTGCAAACCAGCTACGCGAGGCGATATGGCGAGGTACGAACGGGTATGTGCGCAACGTGCCACTCAACGCTGATGGTACAGTCAACTGGGCCGGCGCTCCCGCTTGGTCCTGGTGTTGCTCAAACTCAGCCCCGCCTGAAGCGCAGGATGTCTATATCGTCGGCAACACCTATCGGCAGAATGTGTGGTGGTCAGCCTCCAACTGCATCGAGTATAGTCGAGCACTCGATAACACCGGCAACCCTTCCGGTAATCAAACGGAGCGAACATGTCAAACAACTTTGCCTGCGGGCAGCAGCGGTTCAATTCAAACGTATGCGGTGCATGTCACGGAGCAATATCTGCATGAAGCGTTATGGCGCGGTGGTCGTGGCTACGTACGTGATGTTCCCCTGAATGACAACAACACCGATGTGAACTGGGCAGCGGCGCCCGCATGACACCACTGCTGCACGGCAACGGCGCCTGAAGCGCAAGGCGCGTATGTGTTGACTCACCCATAGGGAATGTATATGGTAAAGCTACGTTTGATGCTATGGCTTGCGTTCATGGTGGCCGCCTGCGTTCCACCGGGACCTGGTGTAGAGATGGGACCGCCTCCCGAAAGTCCCCTGATCCCCAATCAGGTGCCCGTCCTGCTGGAAAACCAATGGCGCTTGACCGAGATCGTTTACAACGGGGCGCGCCGTGGCTTCATCAGCAACGACCCCGTATTGGTCACGTTCCATCCCGGCATCTTGGCTTTTCGGGCCTGCAACAGCGGATCTTTGTATTTTGACACCCTAGGTATTGAGAACGCCAACGAATATCGGACTTTGAGCGGCGCCAGCACTGCACGAGATTGTGCAGGCGGAGGATCGGAGCAAGAGGCAATTTTCGTGTCGGCGCTGCGCGCCACGAATCGCTATGAGATTGCGGGGGATACGCTGATTCTCTCCGGGGAACACGCACGAGTCACCTTTGTGATCGACAATGAGACGGCGAAACCGCCAGATTGGCAATAACTGGTGCAGTGCGGATGAATTTTCCAGTGAGTTGAATCGTTCAATTTGAGCGCGTCTCCCGGAGGTGGACGTTCCCAGACACTGAAAATGCGCCTGTTCGCAGTGTGCAACGCCGCTTTCTGTGAGGCAAGCCGAAACACAGATGTAATTTGGTAGACGGTATATGTAGTGGGTGGGCGCCTGCGCGAAGGCATCTGGCGCGGCGGAATTGGCTACGTTCGTGACGTGCCGCTCAACAGCACCAATACGGACATCAACTGGGCCGCTGCGCCTGCCTGGCAGCAATGTTGTTCATCAGGGACGCCGCCGCGCGCACAAGGCGGTGATGTCTTGAGCTATCCATAGACGGGCGAAACCGTAAACTACGAGACCCAGGCTCATGTGGCGTCACCAACTAGATGTCACATGAGCCTGTTGATTCGATAAAGTCATGAGGTGACCACCATGTTCGTGCTTCAGTTTGTCTCAAAGTTCCTGGCGCAGTCCGGGCTGCGCTGGCAAAGATTCATATTGGCGATTTCTCTGATGGCAGGTGTAATGTTAACAGGAGCTTGTGTGTCCACTACTTACACACCCATTGTCATGCCGGAGAGTCCACTGATTCCAGGAGCCAATACCGCCCTTGTGGAGAATCGCTTTCGCGTGGTCGAGATCATTCGGCATGGCGATCCTGTGGCGTTCGACGCAATTGATCCTGTCTTCATCACGTTCAGCGTCCGGGGAGAGCTTGTCAAACGAACGACAGACTGCAACTCCGGCAGTTACTACATCATCGCAAAGAATGAACGTCAGTATCATTTGATTCCAGGCGCGGGAACGGCGATAGGCTGTGGCGAACTTGGAAATTCTCAGTATGCCCAAATCTCCGAAGCGATTGCCGCCACAACCGAGTATGAACTGAAGGGCAGCCAATTGATTCTGCGCGGCGAGGATGTGCACATCGTGCTGGAGATCGACAATCCGCAGTGAGGAAAGGGGATTCCTCATGTTCAGTCATTTGGGATCATCACCATGAAATGACAACGTGAAGGTCAGGGCGTGTGTTGTACATCGACAGATCTGTGCTGACAACCGTCGGTCACGAATGACACCCGTAGCAATGTTTTTTATCCACCGCCGCGCAGCGTTTTCCAGTGGAGCCGTTCGAACAGCGCGTCGAGCGTCGCCTGTTCCCCGACAAAGACCACCGCGGCGCCGCCGATGCTCAACGAGCCGATGTGACGGCGCTCGGCCTTGCGCAGCTCAGCGCGCCAGCCGTCGCCTTCCATCGCATCTTCTGCAACCTCACGGCCGCCAAGCTGCGCAAGATAATCCTTCATCAGCCACAGCGGGACGCCGTAGTAGTCGTGCTCGACGCGCACACTCACCGGGCCTGACCTCCACCGACCGGCGGAAAGACGCAGATGTCGGCATTCTCCGGGATCGGCATTTCCAGCCCGCCCAGATAGCGCACATCCCGCCCATTGAGGAAGATGTGAATATTGGTGCGCAGCTCGCCTTGGGC
>JACSRH010000157.1 GCA_014879855.1 Caldilineaceae bacterium
GGAGGCGCCAATGATTGCATTTGTGTTGAGTGGTGCGGGCAATCGCGGCCCGCTGCAGGTAGGCGCGGTGCGTGCGTTGCTCGAGGCTGGCATCACGCCCGATCTGATCGTGGGCACGTCGGCAGGCGCGCTTAATGGCGGCGTGCTGGCCGCGCATGGCCCCACGGTTGCCGTCACTGAGCAGATGGAGCAACTGTGGGCATCAGCAAAGGCCGGCGAGATCTACCCGGAAGGCATCCTGGAAATTCTGTGGCGCTTGAAGAGCAAGGCGAACAGCCTTTTTACAAGTGGCGGTATGCGCGATTTATTGAAGCGCGCCCTCCCCGCCGGCGTCACGACCTTCGGCCAATGTAAGACGCAACTCTACACCACTGCCACCGATCTGCGCACAAGCCGGCTTTACGTCTTTGGCGACAAGCCCGACGCGGCGCTGATCGACGCGGTGCAGGCCAGCGCGTCGGTGCCGATCGTGCACCCGCCCATCGACTACGGCCAGGCGCAGCTTGTCGACGGTGGCGTCGTCGCCAACGTGCCGGTCAGTGTGGCGATCGACCACGGCGCCACGACCATCTACGTCATTAACGCTGGCTACAACGAGCAGATCCTCAGCCCAGTGCATGGCGTGCTGGAGGTGCTGATGCGCACGATCTCCACCATGCTGGCGCAGAACATCTTGCAGGACATCGCCCGCGCCAAAGCGGACAACAAAGTGGACATGCACCACATCCCCGTGCAGACCGACGCCAAGATCTCTTTCTTTGATTTTAGCCAGAGTGCGAAGATGGTGGCGCAGGGCTACGCCGCGGCCCAAGCCTACCTGATCGCGCCTGCGCCGATGGCGCCTCTGCTGGCCGGCGCCGCGCCCGCACCCGACCTGCCCGGGGCGACGCCTTACACACCGCCGTACATGGTGGGGCTGTGAGGAGAAAAGCCAGACATGCCCCATTCGTCTGATCCGTTTCATCCGAAGGCTATAGCATGAACCAATCCTCTATTCTCATTACTGGCGCGCTCGGCTGCATCGGCGCGTGGACCGTGCGCCAGCTTGTGCGGGCGGGGGCTGCCGTTAGCATTCTTGACCTGTCCGACGACGCGCAGCGGATGCGTCTGATCATGTCCGACGACGAGATTGGGCGCATCCGCTTTCTGCGCGGCGACATCACCGACCCGGCCGCGGTCGAGGCTGCCTTCCGCGCCAGCGCCGCGGAGCAGGTGATCCACTTGGCCGCGCTGCAAATCCCGGCCTGCAAGGCCAACCCGGTGCTGGGCGCGCGCGTCAATGTAGTCGGTATGGTCAATCTCTTTGAGGCCGCGCACAAGGCTGGCATCCGCCATGTGGTCTATGCCAGCAGCATCGCGGTCTATGGCTTGGCCGAGGAGTATCCGCCTGGCCCGGTCAGCGCGGACGCGATGCTGCGGCCGCGCACGCTCTACGGCGTCTTCAAGCAGGCGGACGAAGGCATTGCCAACGTCTACTGGCACGACCACGGCATTAGCAGCATTGGCCTGCGCCCCTATGTCGTCTACGGCGCGGGCCGCGATCAGGGCATGACTTCCAGCCCGACCAAGGCGATGCTGGCCGCAGCGGCCGGGCAGCCCTACCATATCGCCTACGGCGGCCGCTGCGACATGCAGTACGCGGCCGATGTGGCCGCCGCGCTGATCCAGGCGCTGCACACGCCGGGCGCAGGCGCGGCAGTCTATAATTTGCGAGGCAGCGTGGTGCGCATGGCGGAAGTCGTGGCTGCCATCGAGGCGGCCGCGCCCGCGCGGCGCGGGCAGATCACCTATGAGGAGCAGCGCCTGCCCTACCCAGAAGAGTGGGACGACCGCGCGGCGCAAGCCGCGCTTGGCCCGCTGCCCACCACGCCGCTGTACGAAGGCGTGGCCGAGACGATCGGGATCTTTGGCGCGGCGCTGGCGTCAGGACGGATCGTGCTTTGACATAGCTCATCTTGACGCAGAAGGAAAGCAAAAAACAAAGGAATCGCGGCCCGCTATTCTTCGCAATTATCGGGATAGGTGCTCACCCCTTCAAATTGTTGCTGCTTGGCAGAGCGAAAGATGCCCAACTGGCCGGTGGGCTCCAGAAAGACATATTGGACATCGCCCGTGTTAGTGATCTCCTGCTCGCGCAGCAGGCCAAGCAATTCTTCACGCCGCAACAGCTCCTTTTGCAAGCTCTCCTCAACAATTTTACCTTCCCGCACCATCAAGCGCGGATTGCCCTCCAGAAAGGTGTTAACGCGTTTGGAGGAAATCTGCATAACGCTGAGCAGCCGATCCAGCCCGACGACGAGCAGTACGATCAGCCACGCGTAGAAGATCGGCACCTCTGGATAGAACATCGAATCACCCGTGGCAGAGCCTAGCGCAATGATCAGCACCAGCTCAAAAGGCGACATTTGCCGCTGGCCGCGCTTGCCCATGACGCGCAGCGCGATCACGGTGAAGGCATAGATCATGATGACGCGGAAGACAATTTCCAGGAAGAAGAGGGGAGGCTGCTCCCCAATAAAAAGACGATGCCAATCGAAAGGAACGACAGGGTCCATGCTTCCTCCTTGCTGATGGAGCACGCAGATGGCCGCAGCTTGATAGCTGGCGGATAAAGTTCATAACGGCGAAGCGCGCATCTTTGATGGTGTAAATCAGGTTTCTTGGCAGGCGCCTGTTTTGTCTGACCGCTAAAGGGAAGCTAGCGCGGTGGCATGCAACACTTCGCTGAATCCCTGGATGACCAAGTCGTTCTGCGTCGCGGTTCCCACGCTGACGCGCACACAGTTAACCAGTTCTGGATAGGCCGCCATGTCGGAGATGAGCAGGTGATGCTGGTGGTGGAGGTGGTGCAAAAGCTCAGCTTTGGGCTGGGAGAGTTGGACAAGCACAAAGTTGGCGCCGCTGGGAAAGGTGCGCACGCCGGGCAGAGTCGCCAGCGCGGCGGCCAGCCGCTCACGCTCGCCAACCACACGGTTGCGGATGGCAAGAAAACGCTCACGATGCTTTAGCGCCACCAGCGCCGCGACTTCACTGAAGGTGCTGAGCGGGAAGACGGTGATCATCTTTTGCAGTTGGGCGGCCAGCGCCGGCGACGTGAGCGCGTAGCCGACGCGCACCCCGGCCAGCGCATAAAACTTGCTGAAGGTGCGCAACAGGATGACGTTGTCCAGATCCAACAGACCCGTCAGATCCTGGTCGCAGAATTCAGCGTAGGCTTCATCAATCACCAGCAGCCCTGGCGTGGCTTGCGCCAGCCGGCGCAAATCTGACTCTGCATAGATAGTGCCGGTGGGGTTGTTGGGTGCACACAGGACGACCAGCCGCGCCTGCTGTTGCTGCGCCGCAGCGATCAACTTATCGACAGGCAGGGCATAACCCTCTTCCGCGGCAAGCGCAACCTCCACCAGGGTGGCTTCGTGCAAACGTGCGTTCTGACGATAGAGCAGGAAGGTGGGCGCCGGCATCACCACGGCATCGCCCGGTCGCAACGTTGCGGCCATGATCGCCTTGATCAAATCCGCCGAACCTTCGCTGACGACCACCTGCTCTGGCGCCAGCTTGAAGTGCGCGGCCAGCGCGTCGATCAGCAGCCAGGGCCGCCCGCCGACTGGATAGCGCGACCACGGCAGCACAGCCAACCGCTGCAACACCTCTTCTTTCAAATCTGCCGGAAAATCTTCCGGGCTTTCGTTCCATTGCAGACGGTGGAGCGCTTCGTTCACCAAGCTGCGGCCAATCGGGGAGGCAGCCCTCACCCCGCTACGGATGACATCGAATTCGTCTTGTTGCATGAGAATTGACCTCGAAACGTTACTTTTCAGTCTTGACCTGAATCTGATAACCGCCAGTTTTCTTGGCGCTGAAGTGGCGCACGAGCACGGTGTAGACGCCGGGACTGAGCGTGTTGATGATGCGTGGATTCAGCCCAACGCCGCTGTCGTCGTCGGTGCGCATGAGCTTCTTCTCGTCATCCGGGCCATACAACCCCATGACCAGATCCTGCTTGCCCAGCGTTTCAACGCGGTAGCGCGCGCGCTTGGTCACTTCAAAGATGAACTTGTCCAGTTCGCCCGGCGCGCCGATCGCCTGGCTGAGCGCGCTGCCGTCCACAGTCAACTCGTTTTCCGGCTTCTGCGCGAAGGGGTAAATCGTGCCGACGAATTGTTTGTCAACCTCCGACAATGCACTGTTCCAACCCACCTCGAAGTCCCCAATGGTGAAGTCGTTCGGGATTGGGTAGAGCATGATCGACTGCGGATCAAACTCTGAAAACTGCGTCTGCGTGCGGTCGTAGGTCTGAAACAGGTTGACGTCGACCTGATCCTTTGTCCAGTTGTTGGGCGGTCCGCCGTAGTAACGATAGACGACAGGCTTGTCCCACGGAATGTTCGCTGCTGGGTTCTGATGCTCGTGAATGCAGGCAATGGCGTGGCCAAACTCATGGGTGACGACGCGCGAATACTCCGTGTCGTCAGTCTCGCGGGTCAGCCAGCCAAAGTTCATCGTGGCCTGATTCCTGGGGATGCCCAGACAATCCGTGCCGATATACGACCAGGAGCCGCGCTGCTTGAACGAGATGCGGATTTCGGCGTTCGGGTCGTCGCCAAAGACGAATCTGAGATTGGCGTGCTTGCTCCACACATGGGCGAAAGGTTGCAGGCGCTGCTGAATGATGGGGTCGCCATCGAGAAAACGCACGCGCAGCGTCATGCCGGGCTTCCACAGCTTCATCGTCACCAGCGCCAAGCTCTGCGGCAGGTCGATGCCAGCAATCGCCGGCAAGGCGTCGAGCATCATGGCGTTGGCCGGGTTCACCTCGACGGCGCGGCGCTCGGCGCGCGCGCGGCGCTGCCCTTCGAGGATGCGATCAACACAGGCTTGGATATCTTTGAGGTGCATCGGTTGCTCCTTGTGAGATTGCTGACAGGCGACAAGTCGAGTGACAAGTCGAGTGACAGGTCAGATGTCATGCGCCAGCATGACTTCCGCGGTATTCTCGGTGTAAGGGATTGTAGACCTGCGCTCCCCGGCTGTCAATCAGCACAAAAAGCTCTAGATGCCCCATGGCCCCTGATACCCGTTCTGCTCCACCACTTTCTGCGCGTCCAGGTAAATTTCCTCCTGCACCAATTCAGCTTCGACCGCGTCCAGCCGCGCCGCTATCTGCTGCAGTAATTCCATCGTCGTGTCGTGCAAAACATTGTGCTGGAGATCTTCGTGCTGTGCATCCTCCGTCAGCGCGCCCGCACGGTGACGGACGCGGCCTGGCACGCCGACCACCACCGAATGCGGTTCGACATCCTTCACGACCACCGAGTTGGCGCCGATACGCGAGTGGGCGCCGATGGTAATCGGCCCCAGCACCTTGGCGCCCGCGCCGACCACGACATGATCGCCCACCGTCGGGTGGCGCTTCTCCTTGCGCCAACTGACGCCCCCCAGCGTCACGCCGTGATAGAGCGTCACGTTCTCGCCGATCTCCGCGGTCTCCCCGACGACGACGCCCATGCCGTGATCGATGAAGAAGCCGCGGCCGATCGTCGCGCCGGGGTGAATTTCGATGCCGGTGAGGAAACGTCCCAAATGCGAGATGAAGCGCGCCAGAAAGTGGAGCCGGCGCAGCCAACACCAGTGCGCCAGCCGGTGGAACCACTGGGCGTGCAGCCCCGGATAGCAGACCAGCACCTCCAGCGTGCTGCGCGCCGCCGGGTCGCGCTCAAAGACAACGCCGATATCCTCGCGAAGCCGGGCAAACATGGCAAACCTCCTGAAAGGATAGAACGCGGAAAACAGCACGTGGATGGCGCGGCTCAGGCAGATCTATGCTGATCTTATCAGTGCAAAGCTACGTCATCCGCGTGCCAAGGTTTGGTCATCCGCGCAGGTGCGCAAAGAGATCGGTGCTGAGATAGCGCTCGCCGTTGGAGGGGATAATGACGACGATCAGCTTGTCAGCGTTTTCTGGCCGCTGGGCAACCTGGATGGCGGCGTGCAGCGCGGCGCCGGAGGAGATGCCCACCAGCAGCCCTTCCTCGGCCGCGGCGCGGCGTGCGGTGGCAAACGCGTCGTCATTGCTCACGGTAACGACCTCGTCGATCAGGGACGCATCAAGCACGCCCGGCACAAAGCCCGCGCCGATGCCCTGGATCTTGTGCGGCCCCGGCTGCCCACCGGAGAGCACGGGCGACCCCGTCGGCTCCACGGCAATTGCCCGGAAGCTGGGCTTGCGCGCCTTGAGCACCTCGGCGACGCCGGTGATCGTGCCGCCGGTGCCCACGCCCGACACCAGGATGTCCACCTGACCATCCGTGTCGTTCCAGATCTCCTCGGCAGTCGTGGTGCGGTGAATGGCCGGGTTGGCCGGGTTCATGAATTGCTGTGGGATAAAGTAGCGGCTGTCGGCCGCGGCCATCTCCTCGGCTTTGCGGATGGCGCCTTTCATGCCTTCCGCGCCAGGCGTCAGCACCAATTCGGCGCCATACGCGCGCAGCAACAGACGGCGCTCCATGCTCATGGTTTCGGGCATGACCAGCGTGCATTGATAGCCTTTGGCCGCGGCCACAAAGGCCAGGCCGATGCCAGTGTTGCCACTCGTCGGCTCCAGGATAATGGTGTCTGCGCGCAGCCGGCCCGCGGCTTCCGCCGCTTCGATCATGCTCAGCCCGATGCGATCCTTGACGCTGCCGCCCGGGTTGAAGAACTCCAGCTTGGCGGCAATGGTTGCCGGCGCGCCCGCAGCCAATCGATTGATCCTGACCAGCGGCGTCCGACCGATCAACTCTGTGATGTTATTGGCAATCAACATATTCAACTCACTCTCTTTCCTGGTGGGTTTCCTCCGTCATCAAAAAAACCCAAGGCAGCCAATGGCTCGTCCCTGAGTCCCATGGACATTTTAACATCGAAACGTCGCACCAAAAAGCGCGTCGCCCAGGTGGGGTGTAAATCGTACATTGTAGCGTTGCATCATCGTTAAGAATCCACTAGCCACTTGACCAGTCCACAGACTACTAGCCTGACCAGTGCCTTTTCTGCCCACGTGCAGGACGATTTCTGGCAGTGTTTCCTTTACACTAATCGGCGTATTTGGAGCCGAAATCCATCTCACATCGTTGTGAGCCGACCAACCGCTCGATTGCGAAATCTTTTATCAAGGAGAAGTTTGCAATGTCTGTGCTTATGAATGAAGAAAAATCGGCCGTCACCAGCGGCCAAGAAAAGCAGTGGGTCTTCCTTTTTAATGAATTGGACAAGGCTGAAGCTGCCTGCAACTCCAAAAAATGGGATGACGTGCGTTCTTTCCTGGGCGGCAAGGGCGCCAATCTGTTCGAGATGACTCGTTTGGGATTGCCTGTGCCTCCAGGGTTCACCGTCTCGACCGAAGCGTGTAACGCTTACTTGGCCGCCAACCACGAATTGCCTGAGGGCATGTGGGAGCAAGAAGTGGCCGCCATCCACGCGGTCGAACAACAAGTCGGCAGGAAATTTGGCGATCCCACCGATCCACTGTTTGTCTCGTGCCGTTCGGGGGCGAAGTTCTCGATGCCCGGCATGATGGACACCGTGCTCAACATCGGCCTGAACGACGAAACCGCCGAGGGCATGATTAGGCTCACCGACGACCCACGCTTTGTCTACGACTCTTACCGCCGTCTGATCCAGATGTTCGGCTCGGTCGTCATGGGCGTGGCCGACGAACCGTTCGAAGAAGCCATTGCTGATCAGAAAAAGAAGAGTGGCATCAAACACGATGTCGATCTATCCGCCGACGACTGGAAAGTCATCATCGAACGCTTCAAGAGTCTGGTCAAGGCGTACAAGGGGATGGATTTCCCGCAGGATCCTTACAAGCAGCTTGAAATGGCGACCCGCGCCGTCTTCAACAGTTGGTTTGGCAAGCGCGCCATCGACTACCGCAACGCCACCGGCATTCGCCATGACCTGGGCACCGCCGTCAACATCCAGACGATGGTCTTTGGCAACATGGGTGACGACAGCGCCACCGGCGTCGCCTTCACGCGCAACCCGGTCGATGGTGTGAAGGAGCTTTACGGCGACTTCCTGATCAACGCTCAGGGCGAAGATGTGGTGGCCGGCATCCGCAACACGCTGCCGATTGCACGCCTCAAGGTGGACATGCCCGAAGCGTTTGCCCAGTTCATGGACATCGTCACCAAGCTGGAAAACCACTTCCAGGACATGCAGGATGTCGAGTTCACCATTGAGCACGGCAAGCTGTGGATGCTCCAGACGCGCAATGGCAAGCGCACGGCCCGCGCGGCCATCAAGATGGCCGTGGACATGACCAACGAAGGCTTGATCGACAAACCCGAGGCCATCATGCGTGTGACGCCGGAGCAAGTCGACCAGCTGCTGCATCCACAGTTTTCTGCCGAGACCAAGCAAAAATCCCGCAGCGAAGGCAATCTGCTGGTGAGCAAGGCCGTCAACGCCAGCCCAGGCGCCGCGGTCGGCATGGCCGTCTTTGATGCCGACACCGCCGATGAGTGGGGCAAGGCAGGCAAAGCCGTCATCATGGTGCGCCCGGAAACCAAACCCGACGACGTGCACGGCATGATTGCGGCGAAGGGCATTCTGACCAGCCGCGGCGGCGCCACCAGCCATGCTGCTGTCGTCGCTCGCCAGTTTGGCACCCCGGCCGTTTGTGGCGCCGAAGAGCTGGAAATCGACGTCGAACATCGCATGATGCAGGTGAACGTTGGCGACGCACAGATTGAAGTGCGCGAAGGCGACTGGCTCAGCCTGGACGGTGGCGCTGGTGAGGTCTTCCTGGGCAAACTGGCAACGCAAGATCCGGACTTTGAACACGAAGTCGAGCTGAACACCCTGCTCAAATGGGCCGATGAAATTCGCAAACTTGGCGTGTGGGCCAATGCGGACTATCCCAAGGACGCCGATCGCGCGCGCCGCTACGGCGCTCAGGGCATTGGCCTCTGCCGCACCGAGCACATGTTCTTTGAAGAGGAACGTCTGCCCATCGTGCAGGACATGATCATGGCGACCAGCAAGGCGCGCCGCCTTTCCGCTTTGGAACGGCTGCTGCCAGTGCAGCGCAACGACTTTGAAGGCATCTTCCGCGCGATGGATGGCCTGCCGGTCATCATCCGCCTGCTTGACCCGCCGCTGCACGAGTTCCTGCCCAGTTACCACGAGTTGGTTGCCGACCTGGCCGATCTGAAAGTGCAACTGCAACACTTCCACACATTGAGCGAAATCGACACGGCGCTCGGACAGGTGCGCCAGAAGGAAGACATTCTGAATCGCGTCAAGGCGCTGAGCGAGTCCAACCCCATGCTCGGCTTGCGCGGCGACCGCCTCAGCGTTGTCATGCCTGAGATCACCGAAATGCAGGTGCGCGCCATCCTGGAAGCGGCAATTCGCGTCAAGAAAGATGGCGTCGACGTCCATCCCGAGATCATGGTGCCGCTGGCCGGCCACGTCAACGAGCTGAAGTTCGTCAAGGAGATCGTGGATCGCGTTGCGGCCGAGGTCTTCGCCGAAAGCGGCACCACAGTCGACTTCAAGTATGGCTCGATGGTGGAAGTGCCACGTGCGGCTTTGACCGCCGACGAGCTGGCCGAGGTTGCCGAGTTCTACAGCTTTGGCACCAATGACCTGACGCAGACGACCTTCGGCATGAGCCGCGACGATGCTGAGTCCAAGTTCCTGCTGGAATACACCGAAAAGGAATTGCTGCCGACCAATCCGTTCCAGCAATTGGATCGCGGCGGCGTCGGCAAATTGATTGAGATGACGGTCAAGCTCGGCCGCAGCACCCGCCCTGATATGCACATGGGCATCTGTGGCGAACATGGCGGCGACCCCGATAGCATCGAGTTTTGCCACATGGCTGGCCTGAACTACGTGAGTTGCAGCCCATTCCGCGTACCCATTGCGCGGTTGGCCGCGGCGCAGGCAGCCGTGAAACATGGGTAGGTAGTGGCTGGTTGTTCTCCGGTTTTCTCCTTGAGAAAAGGGCGCATCAATCGATGCGCCCTTTTCGATTGCGCTGCTTGACGAAAGATAGAATTCGCGATTTGATTCGTCTTGCGATCACAAATAATGTTCATTTTTCGCTTTGATGGGGAGACCAGACATGAGTAAACAACTGCGTGCAGTGATGGCTGGCTGCGGAGGAATCAGCCGCGCCTGGCTTGATGCGATTCAAACGATCCCTGATCTGAAGATGGTTGGTTTTGTCGACATCAATCAGCAGGCAGCCCAGGAGCGAGCTGAACAGTACGCCTGGAAGGATGCGATCATCGGGGCGGATCTAGCTCAAGTCTTGACTGCCACCGGACCAGACGTCGTCTTTGATTGCACCATACCAGAGGCTCATCCACAGGTGACGATGACAGCCTTTGCCCACGGCTGCGATGTGCTTGGCGAAAAACCTCTGGCAGACTCGATGGAAACCGCGCATCGCGTCGTCCAAGCGGCGCGCGCCGCGGGTAGAACCTACGCCGTCATCCAGAACCGAAGGTACGACCTCAATATCCGGCGCCTCACGTCCTTGCTTGCCTCCGGCGCGATTGGAGAGGTGACCACCGTCAACGCTGACTTCTATATTGGTGCGCATTTTGGAGGTTTTCGCGATCACATGCGGCATGTTCTGCTGCTCGACATGGCGATCCATACCTTCGATGCCGCACGGCTGATTGCAGACGCCAATCCCCAAACAGTCTACTGTCACGAGTGGAATCCAAGCGGGTCGTGGTATGACCACGATGCATCGGCCATCGCTATATTCGAGATGGAGCGCGGCATTGTGTTCACCTATCGCGGCAGTTGGTGCGCCGAAGGAATCAACACGACCTGGGAGAGCCAATGGCGCATCGTGGGCACGCGCGGCAGCGTCACTTGGGATGGAGCGGCGGGCTTGTATGTGCAGGTTGTGGCGGAAACTGGGGGCTTCTTCTCCAAATGGGTTGAGGTAGAAGCGCCGGCGGCCTCTCCCACCGCGCGCATAGGCGGCCATGCCGGCGTCATCAGCGACTTTGTACGCTGCATTCAGACCGGCGCTGTTCCAGAGACAGTCTGCACAGACAATATTCAGAGTCTGGCAATGGTGTTCGGCGCCATTGAAAGCGCCGAAGCCAACCGTCGCATCGAGATCGCGGTGTGACCGCGATGTACAGATAAGCTGAGGACGCGCCTGCATTCCAGGAAGGCGACGAACACTGCCGCCTCCCCCCATACAATGCTGGCTTATTTCTGGAATGCAGACCGCCTCTTTGTTGTCGCCTGTACTATCTGTGCATCGTTTATTTGACAGTTGTACAGCATTTCGCCCGTTGTACGCCTCTCTTTCCTCCGTCAATCGCCTTAGATGGATGTCCCTTTGCGGCAAATATCCACAATAAAAATCGGGTTTTTTGGGGGGAGAGAATGGCGTCTTTGCACCCTCCCGTTCTCGACCAGACATGGCTATCCTAAAGACAAGCATTTATTGTCTGGAGGATCACATGCCAAGCACTTATTCCTACGTTCGTAGCCTGTTACAGGCCTTGTGTATTTCTCTTTCGCTGGCTATTTTACTCACATCAACCTCTGGTGCATACGCACAAAGCTCGTCCGCAACCTTCCTGATTCGTTTTCGGCCTGAGACGACGCCCGCAGAGCAGCAGTCAGTCCTTGACGCGCTCGATGTGGCGCCACTGCGCTGGCTTGCACAGGCAAGAGTTGTTCAAGTGACGCAACGTCATCCGAGCGCGGTCTTTGCCAGCAGCACACTTGAGACGGTGGCGTCTTCCGTCGAATACATCGAAGCGGATGTGGCTGTCACCGGCCAGTTGACGCCCAACGACGCGGCTTTCACCGTACCCTCCCAAGTTTATGGGCAGAAGATCGTCAATGCACCGCGCGGTTGGGACCTGAACATTGGCGCCGAAACGACAATTCTCGCCATTCTCGATTCGGGCATTAACCCTGACCACCCCGAATTCGCCGGGCGCGTCCTTGCCGGGTATGACTTTGTCAACGACGACGAAGCGCCGCTGGACGATCACGGGCACGGCACCCATGTGGCTGGCATTGCGGCCGCCGCACTGAACAATGCTCAAGGCAGCGCCGGCATCTGCCCGCAGTGCACGCTCCTGCCGGTCAAGGTGCTCGACAGCGGCAACAAAGGCACCTGGGGCACCGTCGCCGCAGGCATCTATTATGCCGTCGACCACGGCGCACGCGTGATCAATTTGAGTTTGGGCGCCACCGTCTCCAGCCGCACGTTGGAAGACGCTATCAGTTATGCCGAAGCGCATGACGTGCTTGTCGTTGCCTCGGCTGGCAATGCAGCCAGTGCGACGCCCTACTATCCGGCGGCGCTTCCTTACGTCATCGCGGTCGGCGCCACCAACGATAGCGACGTCCATTGGTCACTTAGCAATACAGGTGATCATATTGATTTGACCGCGCCAGGGCATCGCATTTACAGCACCTATTACAATCTGGAGCAGAATGCTGGGTACACCACGATGTCGGGCACCAGCATGGCGTCTCCTTTCGTGACCGGGCTGGTGGGTCTGCTGGCGAGTTTCAACCCCGAACTGACAGGAACCCAGATCGTCGACCTGATGACGGGCGCGGCCGACGACCTGGGAGAAACGGGTAAAGATCCAGTGTACGGTTATGGCCGCATCAATATCTATCGCGCCCTGGTCGCGGCAAATGGCGGCCTGGAGCCTGCCGCCCCCCCCACCGGCGATGAGCCCGAAGAACCTGTCTCTGACGAGCAGCAAATGCTCTATCTACCACTCGTCAATCAAGGCTGACCGCCTGCGCAAAGCTTTCTCGATGCAAGCCTTCTCTAACGCTTAGGTCGCCGCACCGACCGTCAGCGATCAACGAGACCCACGCTTGCATACAATATAATCTTCCTTTCGTTATAGCAGGGGGCGCTGTAAACTCACAGCGCCCCCTGCTATTTTGATTGCTGCCGGTTCGGTATTTGCCTCGTTTCACGGTATACTAAGCAATATGTATGGCTGTTCTGCACAAGCGCGCAACACGAGATGCAGGAACTCGGCTCGATGCCATGCAATATGCCTGCACACGATCCCATGTCAAGCCCTGACAGAATAACTCTGGCAAAGTTCTAAAACAGCCGCCCATGCCTATGCTCCTTGCCCTTGATCTCGACGACACCCTGCTGCACACCGACAAGCATGTCAGCCCTGCCAACCTGGCGGCGCTTGACTGCTGGCTGGCGGCGGGACATGAAGTCGTCATCGCCACAGGGCGACCGCCGCGCAGCGTCGAACCTGTCCTGCCGCGTCTGCTGCATCATGCACCGCGCATCGTCTACAACGGCGCGCAGACCATCATTGATAACCAGGTCGTCTATGCCAACCCGCTGCCAGCCGCGGATGTGCGGTGGATGCTGGAATGGACCGCGCAATCTGGCGACGCATGGTACATCGGCCTCGAGATCGAAGATCAGCTCTTTGTCAATCGTCCATTTGCAAAGGCCGGCGCGCTGGAGGTGGCGGATTTGCTGCAACTCTGGGAGCAACCAGTCTACAAGATGATCTTCTTCTTTCCCGATGGGCGCGGCGACATTGCCGACCTGCTGGCTGCCGTGCCGCCGACCACCCGCACACTGGTCACGCCTAAGTTCAGCATTGTGCAGCTCTGCGCCTACGACGCCGACAAAGCCACCGCGCTGCTTCAGTTGTTGCAACAGCGCGGGCAGAGCATCGCCGACGTAGTCGCCATCGGCGATGACATCAACGATGTCGAGATGGTGCGCGCCAGCGGGATCGGCATCGCGGTGGAAAACGCCCTGCCCGATGTGAAAGCCGTCGCGGATTGGGTCGTCCCCGGCAATGACGCTGATGGCGTCGCCCATGCAATCCACCGTCTGCTGGGATAAGATGCTATGACAAAACGCAGCCCGCTTGCCAATGCAGCAAGCCAGCTAAATGCCTTGCGCGAGCATCTTCACAGCGAATTTTGGGGGATGCTGCTGGTCGCCGCCGGCGCGCTCCTGCTGTGGAGCATCATCCGCTACGCGCCAGGCCGCACCACCCCGCCGCTGCTCGTCGTCTTAACCGGCTGGACCGCGCCGTTGGTGGCCGCAGCGCTAGTGATCCTGGGGCTGGTGCTCATCTTTCGGCGGCGCGCTGGTTATTGGAGCGCCGAGGCGTTGTTAGGCGTCGAACTGCTGCTGCTCGGCTTGATGACGATTAGCTATGTCCGCAGCGAAGGCGTCGTCAACTGGAACGCGCGGCTGGACGGAGAAGGCGGCGGGCTGGTCGGCTGGGCATTTGGCAACTTGCTGATGGCCGCATTGGGCGCCACTTTAGCCACCTGGGTCGCGGCTGGTCTGGCGATCGCCGGCGGGGTGCTGCTGGTGCGCTACACCCCGCTGATTTATGTCGCGGCCGCGGTGTGGGGCTGGTTGCCAGCGACGCGCACGGTGGGCCAGCGCATTCGCGGCTTGCTGGGCGGGCAGAATTCCGCGGCAATGAACGATTGGGCGCAGTTGCCGCGCACCCCCAATTTCGTCTCAGCCGCGCCGGAAGTGGTGGAAGCGCCTCAAGGCTCGCCGCCGGCGCCGTCCATGCGTACGCGCGCCAAGCTGCCCGAAGCCGCACCGCCCCCATCGGACCATCAGCAAAAGCTATCTGTAAAATCGTCCAAACCGCCCGCGCCCCGCCCGCTGCGGCCAGCAGGCGCATTGCCGCCCGTCGACCTGCTCCACGCGGACGCGGGCTCCTACAGCAACCGCGATGTAACGCAGATCGAGCAGTTGATCGTCAACACGCTGGAGGATTTTAATGTGCCGGTGCGCGTCGTGCATGTCGAAAGTGGCCCAACAGTGACGCAGTTTGGCGTCGAGCCGCTTTATGTTGAAAGTGCGGGGCAGAAGCGCAAGGTGCGCGTCAGTCGCATCGTCAACCTGGCTGACGACCTGGCGCTGGCATTGGCGGCGCCGGCGGTGCGCATCGAGGCGCCTGTGCCGGGCCGCCCATATGTGGGCATTGAGGTGCCCAATCCTGACAAATCGCTGGTCAGCCTGCGCGGCATCCTGGAAAGTCCTGAGTTGCGCAAGGGAGGCGTCATGGCGCTCCCGCTCGGTCGCAACACCGCGGGCGCCGCGGTCATCATGGATCTGACCAAGGCGCCGCACATGTTGATCGCGGGCGCTACGGGGTCGGGCAAGTCGGTGTGCATCAACGCCATTATCGCGGGCCTGCTGATGCAACACGGCCCGGAGAACCTGCGCTTTGTCATGGTCGATCCCAAAATGGTTGAGCTGCCCGGCTACAACGGCATCCCGCATCTCTACGGCAAAGTCATCACCGATGTCGAACAGGTGATGGGCGCGCTCACCTGGCTGCTGATCCAGATGGATGACCGCTACCAGCTGTTCCGCGACCTGGGCGTGCGCAACATCGACGCCTACAACACGGCGATGCGCAAGCAGAAAGGCGGCCAGCTCCTTCCCTACATCGTGCTGGTCATCGACGAACTGGCCGACCTGATGATGACTGCGGCCGAAGACATCGAACGCCAGATCTGCCGGCTGGCGCAGATGGCGCGAGCCACCGGCATTCATCTGGTGCTGGCGACGCAGCGGCCTAGCACCGACGTGATCACCGGGCTGATCAAGGCGAACTTCCCAACGCGGATCGCCTTTGCCGTCACCAGCCAGATCGACAGCCGCGTGATTCTGGATTCGCCGGGCGCGGAGCGGTTGCTTGGCCGCGGCGACATGCTGCTGATGCGGTCGGACGTGAGCAAGCTTCAGCGCGTGCAGGGCTGTTTCGTCGCGGACGAGGAGATCGCCCCCGTCGTCGAGTTCTGGAAAAACGCTGCCAAAGCCGCGGGAGCTGCTCACGCGGCCGTCCCCTGGGCTGGCATTCTCGACCAGCTCGACGACGAAGACGACCTGCTGCATGACGCCATCGACGTGGTGCGCGGGATGCGCACGTGCAGCACCAGCATGCTCCAACGCAAACTCAACATTGGCTATCCCAAGGCCGCGCGACTGATGGAAGAGATGGAAAAACGCCACGTAGTCGGCCCGGACATGAGCGCGGGGCGCGGGCGCGAAGTGCTGTTGAAGAAACAAGACGAAGACGATCTTTATGGAGTCGATCCGTAAGGCTCGCTGACAGGTCGGGCTGATAGCCCGACCCGCAGTTTAACACGTCAGTGACCATGCCCCTGCGAGGCGCCAACGAACAATGAAAATAGCCTTTCTCTGCGAGCCTCTGCATCTCTGCGACTCTGCGTCAAGACTATTTTCAGGTCAGGCGGCCCGTTGGCTCAGCCGCGCTTGCGGAGACCCGCCAAAAACGCATCAACACAGTCGAGCGTATCCTCATCGAGCATCAGATTTCCCTGACGCCGCAACGCATCGATCACCGCCGCGCGGTCGTCGCCGATGCGCTCGACATGCTTACCGACCTGCCGCACGCGCAAAGCCTCCTCCACCAGCGCGGGCCGAAGAATCGGCGCCGGTTCATGGCCGCCGAGATAGAGATCCGCTTCCAGCGCCAGCAAACGGTCAAACAAGGGCAGCGCATTGGCAACTGTATAGCGGCGCGGCGTGGTGTAGATGTCTTCATAGCGACAGTCGCTCAGAAAAGCCATCCGATCCTCCAGCGCGTGGACAATGATCGAGTCGGCTGCATGGTCGCCGCCCACATGGATTAGCCGGCACGTCACGCCGCCCAGGTCGATCTCCATCACCCCGTCGAAGGCCACATCGGGCGGGCGCAGCACGAGGCGGTTGCGTTCGGGCAACTCAGCCTTGATCATGTCGCGGCAAAAGGCAATCTCCACCCCTTGCGCCACGCGTGCGTCGAGCGCGGCGTCACTCCAGTCCCACGTTGCTTGCGCCGCTAGAATGCGCCGCGTCGCCGCGTGCGCCACCGTTGGCAGGGAATAGGCCGCGGTCGCAAACCAGTGATCCCAGTGCCAGTGCGTCACGACCAGGCAGCGCGGCGGTGGCAGGTTTGCCGCGTCAATCTGGTCAAGGAGCACGCGCGCATGAGCAGGCGAATTGCCGGCGTCCACGATCAGCGAGCCGGCCGCGCCAGCGATCACACCCAACACCGGACGATCGGTCGTGCTGTCCGGCGACAGCCAGTAAACATGGTCGGTTAGCTGATTGAACGTGTGCGCCATTTCTCAACCGCCTTCTTTTTAATCGCCATCATCGCTTTTGCCGCCCATAAGCACAACTTTTGGCGTCATCCTGGCAATCACTTCGACCAGAATTCCTTCCTGCAACGCCATTACCATCTCGATATCCTTATAGGCCTGGAAGGTCTCATCCGGCTCCAGGCCGAAGTGCAGGATATCGAGCGCGGCCATGTGCTGCAAGAAAGCCTGTTCGTCGTGGCGGCGCTTGGCCTCTGTGCGCGAAAACCAGCGCCCCGCGCCGTGCGACGAGGAGTGCAGGCTCGCCGCGTTGCCCAGCCCGCGCACAAGATACGAAGTCGTGCCGCTTGACCCTGGAATGAGGCCAACCGTCCCCTGTTCGGCGGGTGTGGCCCCCTTGCGATGGATGACGCCTTCGTCCTCCACCCAGGCGTAGTTGTGGCGATTCCACGCACGGTAACGTTGCCCTAGACCCGCGGCGGCCACGAAATGGTCGTGGATCAAGTCGTGGTTGGCGCGGGCATAGGCGCCCATCAACTGCATGGCGCTCAGATACTCCTGGCCCAACTCTGCGTCGAGCGCCAGCCATTCGTAGCCGTTCGGGATCCTGCGCGCAATTTGCCTGGTGTAGGCCGCGGCCATCCCAACATAGTGGGTGGCGGTTTTGTAACCGGCGCCGCGGCTGCCACTGTGCGTCAACAGGCCGACTGTCTGTTCGCCAGCGCGATAGCCTTCGTGGTCGCGCACAAAATCCACGATCATCAGGTCGGCAAAATGGTTGCCACCGCCCGATGAGCCGAGCTGCTGCCCGGCTTTTGCCTTCAGCCCACCCAGGAACTTCGTATCCTTCCAGCGCGGGTCGTCCATGACTGCGTGTTGGCGTCGACCGGTCTTGAAATCAGCGCCCAGCCCAAAAGAGGTCTCGCCGCGCAGCACGGCAGCCAGTTGTCTCCGCTCCGCCATGAACTGCGCCGGCGTCAGGTCGAAGAGCGAAAGCTGCATCATGCACGAGATGTCGTATCCCACAAAAGAGGGCGAAATGGCTTCCGCCATGCTGACCACGCCACCGATGGGCATGGCGTACCCCAAGTGGGCGTCGGGCATCAAAGCGCCGCGCTGGGCGACAGGCAGACGCATCACCATCTCCATCTGCTCGATCGCGTTGTACGGAATATGGACGCCCGGTTCACCGAACATAGCAAATGGGGCCGGCTTCGCGGTGACAGTCAGCCACTGCTCGACGCCATAACCAGCCTCAACCCATGCCAGCAGTTCTGCCGGCGTGGCCTGCGGATTGGCCTTGGCCCAATGCGCCGCGGCCTGGGCAATTTCAGGAAAGTTGGTCAAATGGCGATAGTTATCCAACAGCTTATGGGTTTTCTGCGCCTTCTGTGTTTTCATGCCTGCACCTCCCGTATAAGGATGTAGTCAACCCTTCTGGAAGCTTGTAGTTTCCAGAAAGGTTGAGAATCTGGCGGCTCAGCGAGCATACGCCTGCACTGAATCGATTGCATCGGCGGCGATGGCTTCCGCCAAGATCTCCGTGGCGCCGCGACGCTTGAAGAAAAGCGCCGCATAATTGCGCTGCATCGGGTTGCCAGCAAACAGATAGTGCTGGATTTGCTGCCAACCTTCTCTGCCTTCGACCAATCCTAGCGCATGATCGATCAGCTTGCATTCGGTAAAGGACGCACGGTCGTCAAGACGTTGCATGAGCGCGTCGACATCGCAGGCGCGGCCGGTCGTAGCGAGCAACGTTACGTAGTCGAGGGTCAAAGTCTTGACGGTCATGGATGCAATCCTCCCTGTCGAACAAGTCCAATCGGACAAAATAAAAAAGCCGCAGACCATGTAGTCTGCGGCTCGAAACACTGAAACAATGGAATCAGCTACTTCGGTAGGCGGACAACCACACGGCGCGCGTGAAAGCACGTTCGTCCTGACAGACGATGGGGGCGTCAATGCTAGGTTCGGACGCTATCCACGGGTGCATGTGCATGATTTGCCTCTTGGACTCCAATGGCTGCAGAATAGCACGGCCGCTGGGCAATGTCAATTCAGAAGCGAAACCGCCAGTAAGCCAAGAGCCAAGTCATTTGTAGAGTGGCTGACAATCCGTTATAATCAAGCGCAGCCAAGATGCTGTAATCAATCCATCGTAGTGGTTAGCCAGATGCGCTGATACTCTTTCAATGCAGAAAGAAGCAATACCGATGATGGTAACCAATGACCAGAGACTGGCATCACAAAAATCATCGAGACGCACGCCCTCATCGTCGCGCGCTCGATGGCGAGAGATGAAGAAGTTTCTGTTAGCGCTGGCTTACCTTTCTCCCTCGCTTCTGATCTTCCTTGCCTTTGTGTTTATTCCACTTATCAGATCATTTATACTGAGTACGCAACTGACGGATCCGATCGGCCGTCCTGTGGCATTCGTAGGGCTGACGCAATATCAACGTCTGTTGCAAAACCCTCAATTCCTTAACAGTCTACAGCGCACTCTGTTGTTCGTGCTCTATACGGTGCCCACCACGCTGGTGATTGCACTGGGTCTGGCTTTGCTCGGCAATCTGCGTCTGCGTCGCATCAGCATCTTTCGCATGATCTTCTCGTTGACGATTGCGGTGTCGGCCGCGACAGCCTCGCTCATTTTTTTGTACCTGTTCCATCCCGCATTGGGGATGCTTAACTATTTACTCGGCCTGGTGGGAATCCCCAGCATAGGTTGGCTGACGGATGTACGCACCGCGCTGCCGTCCGTGGCGCTGGTTACAGTGTGGCTGCAGTTGGGGCTGAACACGGTGATCCTGCTCGCAGGCATGCAAGGCATCCCGGAGGAGCTGTACGAGAGCGCCATGATTGATGGCGCATCGGGGCCAGCCAGGTTTCGCCATATCACATTGCCGCTGTTGTCGCCTACCATCTTTTTTCTGCTGGTGGTGGATTTGCTGGCGGCGTTTCAGGCTTTCACACAGTTCCACGTCCTTACCAAAGGCGGCCCGATCAATTCCACCAACGTGCTGGTGTTCTCGATCTATCGAGAGTTCTATTTCAACGGCCAGTATAGCTATGCCGCCGCGCAGTCGATCGTACTGTTCTTTATTATGTTAGTCGTTACGATTATACAATTCGGTGTGATTGAACGAAGGGTTGTCTACGAATGAGCCTCGACGCCAGGTGGCAACGCATCCTAACCAACACGGCTCTCTATCTGCTGCTGACGATTGTGGCAGTTATCGTGATCTTTCCCTTGTGGTCCGCCCTGACGATCAGCATGTTGAGTGAGACTGAGGTGGCGTCCTATCCTCCCCTCCTGGCGCCGACGAGCCTCTACTTAACCAACTTTGTGCGGGCGCTGGAGCAGGCGCCGCTTCTGCGCTACCTCTTCAATAGCATTGTCCAGTCCACACTTGTCATGGCAGGACAATTGATCACCGCCAGCCTTGCCGCGTATGCGTTTGCGTTTATCGATTTCAAGGGCCGCAACCTGATGTTTCTGGTCTTTCTGTCCACCTTGATGATTCCCTGGGAAGCCACCATCATCCCCAACTATCTGACGGTGCGCAGTCTGGGATGGACCGACACCTATATGGGGCTGACCGTTCCCTTCCTGGCGACGGCATTTGGCACCTTTCTGCTGCGGCAGTTCTTCCTCACCATTCCGCGCGAGCTACAGGATGCAGCAACCATTGACGGGTGTGGCAGCCTGCGCTTTCTGACGGCTATTGTGCTGCCTCTGGCCCGGCCGGCGCTCGGCACTCTGGCTGTCTACAGCTTTTTGCAAACCTACAATCAATATCTGTGGCCGCTACTGATCACCAATGACCAACAGATGCGCACGGTGCAGATCGGCATTACACTGCTACAAGATGAAGAGCGATTTGCATTCAATGTCGTCATGGCAGGGGTAGTTCTGGTGTTGCTGCCCACATTTGCACTCTTTATCGTGGGCAATCGCCAGTTGATTCGTGGCTTGACCGCGGGTGCGGTCAAAGGATAAACAGCGTTCTCAATCTCAACTAGCTTCAAAGGAGCCAATCATGAGAAAACAAGTGTCTGTTATTCTGAGTCTGTTGATAGTGCTGAGCATGGTGCTATCGGCTTGCACCGCAGCGCCCGTTGCGCCTGCGGCGCCAGCCCCGGACAGCGCCGCAGGTGATGCGGCCGATACGGCCACGCAGGAAGTCCCCGCCGGCGCCACCCGCGTTGCCTTCTGGCACAGCATGGCTGGCGACATCGGCGGGAAGTCGATCCCCAAACTGGCCGACGACTTCAACGCCAGCCAATCCACCTGTTTTGTAGAGCCGACCTATCAGGGCAGCTACGATGACTCGCTGAACAAGCTCAGAGCCGGCCTGCAGAGCAACGACATTCCGGCTGTTGTGCAGTTGTTCGACATCGCCACCCGTCTGATGGTGGATCTGGACGTGGCAACGCCCGTGCAGGACTTCATGGACGCCGAGGATTTTGACACTTCCGACTTCGAGCCGAATGTGTTGGCCTACTATACCGTTGACGGCAAACAATATTCAATGCCCTTCAACACCTCAACGCCGCTGTTGTACTACAACAAGGACATGTTTGCAGCCGCCGGTCTCGATCCCGAAGTCGCGCCGCGCACCTTTGACGAAGTGGCTGATTACGCCGCCAAGCTGACCCAGCGTGATGCATCCGGCAATGTCACCGTGAGTGGCGGCGCCTTTGCGATTTATGGCTGGTTTGTCGAGCAACTCCTCGCGGTTTCAGGCGGCTACTATGTGGATAACGGCAATGGACGCGACGGCGCCGCCACCCAGGCCCTCTTTAACAGCCCTGAGGGCGTCCGCGTCCTCGAGTGGTGGAAAGAGATGTATGATGCAGGAAGCTTTGGCAACTACGGGCGCACGACGGTGGACACCCGCAACGCCTTCCTTGCTGGACAAACTGCGATGTTCATCGACTCCACCGCGGTGCTGCGTGGCATGATCGATGGCTCTGCCGGCAAATTCGAGCTAGGCACAGGATGGCTGCCTCGACCCGACGAGAGCGCGTTTGAAAATGCCGGCACGATTATTGGCGGCGCCTCGCTCTGGATCCTCAACGGTCGCCCGGCTGAAGAGCAGACGTGCGCCTGGGAATTCATCAAGTTCCTGGCAGAGCCAGCGCAACAAGCCTACTGGCACACCGTATCTGGCTATTTCCCGATCCGGTTGGCTGGCTATGAGGAGCCGCTGGCCGTCGAGTGGCGCGCGAAATACCCTCAGTTCGGGACAGCCGTCGACCAACTGCACGCTGCGCCCAATAATCGCGTCACCCAGGGCGCGCTGATCGGCGTCTTCCCCACCGCGCGCCAGACGGTGGAAACCGCGATCGAGGAAGTATTGGCCGGTCAGTCCACCCCGCAGCAGGCGCTGGATAACGCTGCGGCCACAGTGACTCAGGCCATCGCCGACTACAACGTGACGATGGGCAAATAGCGATTCGTCGCCTGGCAATTGGATAAAATCGAGCAAGGGGAACAGCCGTTGCGATGGCTGTTCCCCTTGCCAATTGGTCGGGAAAACCGACGCCCACGCATCGCCTATGCATATGCCGCCACTCGAAACCGCACGCCTGTTGATCCGGCCCTTTGTCCTTACCGATCTCGACGCTATCCACCAGATTCTCGACGTGGAGTCCGGCGATTGTGGCGACGATGCTGTCCGGCTGATGCAGGCAAAGCATCAGCGCCAGCAATGGCTGGCGTGGTCGGTGCTCAACTACTCGGCGCTGGCAAATCTGCATCAGCCGCCCTACGGCGACCGCGCCATCGTCCTGCGCGCCAGCGGTGAACTGATCGGAGCGTGCGGGTTTGCGCCGGTGATGCTGCCTTTTGCGCAGCTTCCCGCCTTTCGTCCTATCGGCGCCGCGCCGGCTGATCCGGCGCGCAACACTCACGAAATGGGTCTCTACTGGGAAGTGTCGCCGCGCCATCAACGCCGCGGCTATGCAACTGAAGCCGCGACGGCGTTGATACAATACGCCTTCATCACGTTGAACCTGCAACGCATCGTTGCCAATACCAACTACGACAACGCAGCATCGCTTGGCGTTATGCGCAAGCTGGGCATGGCGATCCAGCGCAACCCTTTGCCGGAGCCACCTTATCTGCAGATTGTAGGCGTGCTGGAATATAACAGCGTTCTGAGCGGATCAGGCGGATAAAGCCGGATAATCTCTGGACGAAATCCGCGCAAATCCGCTCCAGAAAGTTTTCCCTCTAGCAGTTCGTCGCCACGAAGTCACCCAGCACCTGGCGCAGCGTCGGTTCACCGATCTCCTGCAACTCGTATCCGACGCGCAACGCTGGCTTGTCGATCGCAATCAGGCGGCGCAGGTCGATGGGCGTGGCGATGAGCACGACATCGGCCGGGGTGCAACGGATAGTCTCCTCCAGGTCGGCAACCTGTTGATCGCTGTATCCCATCGCTGGCAAGATCGGCCCAGTCTCCGGATATTTCACAAAGGTTTCTGCGATCGCACCGACGGCGTAGGGTTTGGGATCGATGACTTCGGACGCGCCAAAACGTCGCGCGGCCACCCAGCCGGCGCCAAATTTCATCTCGCCGTGGGTCAGCGTTGGGCCATCCTCGATGACCAGGACGCGCTTGCCGCGCATCGTGGCGCTTTCCTCGACGAAAATCGGGCTGGCTGCATCGATCACGACCGCGTCCGGGTTCAACTGCAACGCTATCTCACGCGCGTGCTCGATCTGCTCGAAAGAGGCCGTCTCCACTTTATTGATCACAAAGACGTCGGCCAGGCGCAGGTTGACCTCGCTGGGGAAGTAGCGCAATCCATGATCGGCGCGGTGCGGGTCGATCACAACGACCCACAGGTCGGGCTTGAAGAAGGGCAGATCGTTGTTGCCGCCATCCCAGATCACGATGTCGGCTTCGGCCTCGGCCTGGCGCAGGATGCGTTCGTAGTCCACGCCGGCATAGATGACGCCACCGTTCACAATGTGCGGCTCGTATTCCTCGCGTTCCTCGATCGTCACGCGGTGCGTCTCCAGGTCGTCGAGTGTGGCAAAGCGTTGCACCGCCTGCGCCACCAGGTTGCCGTAGGGCATGGGGTGGCGCACGGAGACGACGCGCTGGCCCAGCTCGCGCAGCACGCGCACCACCGCGCGGCTGGTCTGGCTCTTGCCGGCGCCAGTGCGCGAGGCGCAGATCGCAACGACCGGTTTGGTGGAAGATAACATCGTTTGCGCCGGGCCAAGCAACATGAAGTTGGCGCCCGCGGCCATTACCCGCGCACTGACGTGCATCACATGATCGTAGGTGACATCGCTGTAGCTGAAGACCGCCGTATCGATGCGTTCATCGGCGATCAGCCGCTCCAATTCGCTTTCGCCCAGAATCGGAATACCGGCCGGATAATAAGGGCCGGCTAATTCCGCGGGATAACGCCGATTCTCGATATAGGGGATCTGGGTTGCCGTAAAGGCGACCACCTCATAATCGGGGTTGGTGCGGAAGTAAACATTGAAATTATGGAAGTCGCGCCCCGCAGCCCCCATGATCAGTACGCGCTGCGCCATTGCAGAATCCTTTCCTGAATCCAATTGTGAAAAAGTAGTCTTGCCTGCCGCGGTGTGAGCATCACGCGCCGCGACCATTCTGTCCAGTCTACCCGCGTTTCTGGCATCAATGCACTGCCTGCCAGTAGGGTCTATGCGCTGGTCATCTGACCAGGGACGAATCAAAACCGGAACGGGAGAACTTGCAGGAATTAAGCCAACATTTCTGAGGATTTTGCAGTGCTTGACATCTCTGCTGAAATCGATTACAATTGCAGCAGCCAATTAGGCAATCTCATCTGAACTCACCGTGCCAACAAAAATCGAAGATGTTGCTCGTCAAGCCGGAGTTTCCACCGCCACCGTGTCGCGTGTGCTCTCCGGAAAGCCATATGTCAGCGATGCGCTGCGCCAACGGGTGCTGGAGACGATTCGGGAACTGGATTATCGCCCCAGCCGCGTAGCCCGCTCACTGCGCGTGCAGCGGTCACGCATTATCGGGTTGATCATATCTGATATTCAGAACCCGTTCTTTACATCCGTGGTGCGCGCCGTGGAAGATGTGGCGCAACAGCGCGGGTATGCAGTCTTTCTCTGCAACTCTGACGAAGATGTCGATAAGGAATCGACCTACATCGAGCTGATGCTGGCTGAACAGGTCGCCGGCATGATCGTGTCGCCGACTGCCAGCAGCAATGAAGTCTACCGCCGGTTGGTGGAACAGCGGGTGCCAGTGGTGGCGATCGATCGGCGCGTCGATGGCGTGCCGATGGACACCGTAGTGAGCGACAACGTACACGCGGCTTGCGCCGTGGTTTCCCATCTGATCGAGAATGGCTATCGACGTATTGGGGCGATCTTGGGCGTTCCAGGCGCCAGCACTGGCGCCGAACGGCATCAAGGATATGTGACCGCATTGGCGCATCATGGCGTGCCGCTCCTGCCAGAGCTGGTGCGCAGCGGACTGCCGCGCAGCCAGAACGGCTATGAATTGACCCTGGAGCTGCTCGCCCAGAGCCAGCCGCCGGATGCTATTTTCACTGGCAACAACCTATTGACCATCGGTGCATTGCGTGCGATCCATGAAGCAGGACTTGGCATTCCCGATGACGTTGCGCTTGCCGGGTTCGACGAAATGGATTGGATGTTTCTTGTGAAGCCCGCGCTGACTGTGGTAATGCAGCCTGCTTACGAGATGGGACAGCGAGCCGCGGAGTTGCTTTTGGAGCGTATCGTCGACCCTGATCGAGCGCCGCAAGCGGTGGTGCTGCAATCCACAGTCAAGGTGCGAGAATCCAGCCGGCGTGCAGCAATGCGCGCCTAACCGCCCCCCGCAAAAGGAGGTGACGCCCACAAACAGCACGGGTCTTGCCAGGTGTGCCCCCAGGATCAATCGCGTTCCACAATCAATTTGTTTTCGCACATGCGAGAGGAGCTTTTACACATGTTCAAGCACAAAATGACTGTCATGTTCAGCGTCTTGGTGCTGCTATCGATGGTGCTCTCAGCGTGCACCGTAGCAGCGCCCGCTCCCCAACCCGCGGCGCCGGCTGCCGAGTCCGGTGAGGCCAGTTGGTGGCGCACCGCGTCGCAGGCTGCTGGCTGTGAAGGCGTCACCATCCGTGGCGTTTCGGAGAGCACGCCGCCTTCCCGCTATGCGGCCGACGTTCTGGCGGCATCCTTCGAAGCCGAAACCGGCATCAAGGTGGAGCTCGAAGCGACCTCCTGGGACGAGATGTACACCAAGGCCATCAACGATATGCAGGCTGGCACCGGCATCTACGATTTCGTCTACATCGAACAGGATATCATCTACCAGTACCTGGCCAACGATTACCTGACCAACCTCACGCAGTTGCTGGCCGACAACCCGGAGCTGGCGTCGCCTGACTTCGATTTTGCCAAGTTCACCTCTTTTATCGACAACTTCAAGGATGCCGACGGCAACATCTACGGCGTGCCGATGGAAGCCTTCCTGAAGGTCTATCTCTATCGCCTGGATCTCTTCAACGATCCCGCGATTCAGGAAGCATTCAAGGCGCAGTACGGGTATGACCTGGCGCCGGCGACCACCCACCAGCAATACCAGGACATTGCTGACTTCTTCACGCAGTATGGCAAGGACAATGACATGGAATTGTGGGGCACCACGGTGCAGGGCAACACCGGCCATGCCTCCTCCTTCTACGAGTTCTTCGAGAGCATTGCACCGACCTTCGGCGTCTACAACTGGGGCATCAACCAGGACAACTGGAAGGCAAGCGTTGAGAATGGCGGCGAAATGAACAGTGACGCGGCCAAGGAAGCCCTGGCCTTCTGGGTCGGGCTCCTCGCCGATGCACCGCCGGAAGCCACCGCCAGCACCTGGGACGAGGTTGCGGCATCCTTTGCCGCGGGCCGCGCGGCTCAGGGCTGGGTCTACGGCGAAAACGCCGCCTGGATTGCGACCGACCCGGAGCGCTCCAAAGTTGTTGGCAATGTTGGCGTCGCACTGCCGCCCATTGCCGAAGGTGTGATGGCTGACGCCGAGTCCGGCGCTGGCTACATCGGCTACTACGACGGCGGCGCTTTTGGCCTGCCTGTTTCTTCGCAGAATCCGCTGTGCACACTGCTGTGGATGCAGTACGTCGGCCAGGAATCCGTCCAGGCAGACTGGGCGATCGCTGGCTCGCGCATCGTCATGGAATCGACCTACGACGATCCCAAGGTGCAGGAAGTCGATGCCAAGGTCGATGGCTACTACACGCTGATGCGAGAGTCCGGCCCACTCTTCCGCGGCGCGCCACCCTTCCCCTTCCACTCAGCGCTGCGCGAAGTGGTCCAGCCCTTTATCTGGAAGGCGCTCTCCGGCGAACTCACCCCGGCAGAAGCGCTCGACCAGGCAGCCGCGGCCGCGGATGCGGAGTTGGTGAATCTGGGCTACGGGCAGTAAGCAGCGCACGAAAACCATTGTGATGGCGCAGCTCGGCTGAGTGCGCCATCGCTTCCGGGCCATGCACGTGCGTGCATGGCCCGGAACGCAGCTACGCATGACGATTCAACAGGACAAACACATGCGATCCAATCGAGCAGGCTGGGCGCTGCTGACGCCAACACTTGTAATTCTAGCGATTGTCGGGTTTCTGCCCTTTCTCTACGTCCTCTATGTCAGCTTCTTTGACTGGAATCCATTTTCCAACCAATTGGGCATGAAATGGACAGGCGTCGACAACTTTCGACGGCTGGTCTTTGACGGCGCCTTTCTCGATTCGCTGTGGCGCACTGGGCTGTTTGCCTTTACCACCGTCACCATCGAACTGGCGCTTGGCTTCCTGCTGGCGCAGACGCTGGTCAAAAGTTTCCCAGGTCGCACGGTTTTCCGCACGATCTATGTGCTGCCGCTGGTCATGGCGCCGATTGCGGTTGGCGCAACCTGGCGTCTGCTGACCATTCCCGGCTTTGGGCCGATCCCTTACTTTCTCGACAAATGGTTTGACATTGACTTCCGGCTTGCCACCTTTGCCGATCAAGCCTTTCTGACCGTCATCGCGATGGATGTCTGGCATTGGACGCCTTTTGTCACGCTGACGCTGCTGGCCGGACTGACCGCGATGCCCAAGGAGCCGCTCGAACAGGCGCAGGTCGACGGCGCCAACCGCTGGCAGGTCTTCCGCTACCTGACTATTCCGATGATGATGCCGGTCCTGCTGACGGTCATTTTCATTCGCCTGATGGATGCGCTGCGTATTGTCGACGAGGTATTTATGTTGACCAGCGGCGGGCCAGGGACCGCGACGCAATTTATCGGCATCCACATCTACCGCGTCATCGTACCCAAAACAGACTATGGGTACGGCTCGGCGATGTCCTTGATGGTGCTTTACTTCACCATTGTCCTCTGCTGGCTGCTTTTTATCGCGCTGGCGCAGGTCGGAAAGCAACGAGAGTAGGAGCAAGAGGTGCATCTGTGAAATCATCAGCCCTGCGCAAAGCACTCGGATGGATCGGCTTATACGGCCTCTGGACAGTGATGATCGTCATCACGATTGTGCCAATTTATTGGATGATTGTCGTGTCGGCTCGCAGTCGTGTGGAGCTATTTGATGCGCCGACATTGCTCATCAAATCTTTTTATGCCCCCAACTATATTAAGCCGCTCACCGATCCCGTCTTTCAACGCTACCTGATCAACTCACTCATTATCGCGACAAGCAATGCGTTGTTGGTGACCATTTTGGCGATGCTGGCGACCTATGCGCTCTCGCGCTGGCGTCTGCCCGGCGCCGATAACATCTTTTTCTGGACGATTACGCAGCGCATGGCGCCGCCCGCCGCGTTTGTGTTGCCGATGTTCCTGATTTACACGCGGGTCTTCAAAATTGGCGATTGGACCATGTTTGATACGCAGTTTGGGCTAATCTTGCTCTACTGCGTCTTCAATCTGCCTTTCGCGGTCTGGTTGATGAAGGGGATCATGGATGGCGTGCCGATCGAGCTGGACGAGGCGGCCTTTGTCGATGGCGCTAATCGCTGGACGGTGCTGACGCGCGTAGTGGCGCCCTTGGTCGCGCCGGGGCTGGCGATCACCTTCATTTTGAGCTGGATCTTTGCCTGGAATGAATATTTATTCGCCGCCAATCTCACCAGCGTCAACGCCCGCACCATTACCACCGGACTGGCGGCCTTTGTCTCCGTCACCGGCACCAACTGGGGCGAAATGGCCGCCGTCGCCACCGTGGCGATTTTGCCGGCGCTGATCTTCCTCGTCTTTGTGCAACGCTACATTGTCACCGGCCTGACCTTTGGCGCCGTGAAGGAGTAAATCGATGGCTGACGCAAAAGGCGCCTCGCAAAAGCTGGTGGCGCCGGTCGAACACAAAGGGCGGCGGGGCTTTCTGCCCATCGAGACCAACACCTTTGACCGCTACTTTATCAGTGTGATCCTGTGGATCGGCATCAGCTTCCTGTGGATGCGTTTCCTGGAGCAGTTCCTGCCGCTCTGGGTCTCCACCGTGCTCTGTCTGATCCTGGCGATTGTTATTATTCGGAAGGGATAAACTCATGGAAGCACTTGTTCTCGAAAAAAAAGATGAGCTTGCGCTGCGCGACATTGAGCTGGGCGAAACACTTGGCCCGCACGACGTGCGCATTGCCCTGCGCACCGTCGGCATCTGTGGCAGCGACGTGCACTACTACACCCACGGCGCCATCGGCCAGTTCGTCGTGCGCGCGCCGATGGTGCTCGGTCACGAAGCGTCCGGCGTGGTCATCGAAGTCGGCGGCGAGGTCCGCCACCTGAAGGTGGGCGACCGCGTCTGCATGGAGCCTGGCATCCCCGACCCCAACAGCAAGGCGACGCTGCAAGGCATGTACAACCTCGACCCCGCGGTCCGCTTCTGGGCGACGCCGCCGGTGCACGGCATCCTGCGCCCTACAGTGGTGCACCCTGCTGCGTTTACCTTCAAGCTGCCCGACAATGTGAGTTACGCCGAAGGCGCGATGGTCGAACCAGTCGCGGTTGGTATGCACGCGGCGACCAAGGCCAAGATCAAACCGGGTGACCTGGCGATCGTGATGGGCGCGGGGCCAATCGGCATGGTGACGGCGCTGGCCGCGCTGGCCGGCGGCTGCAGCCAGGTGATCATGACCGACGTGCAGCAGCCCAAACTCGACCTGGCCGCGACCCTAGGCCCGATCACGCCGGTCAACGTCGCGCAGCAGAATCTCAAAGCAGTGGTGGATGAGATGACCGACGGCTGGGGCGTTAATCTGGTCTTCGAGTGCAGCGGCAGTGAGAAGGCCGCGGCCGGCGTCTTTGCCCCGCTTTGTCCGGGCGGTGCGGTGGTCTATGTCGGCATCCCGCTGCAGCCAATCGCCTACGATGTGGCCGCGGCGATGGTCAAAGAGGCGCGCGTCGAGCATGTCTTCCGTTACGCGCACGTCTACCCGCGCGCCATTGCGCTGATGGCGAGTGGCAAGCTCGATGTCAAGCCGCTGATCACCGACACTTTCCGCTTTGCCGAAAGCGTCGAGGCCTTTGACTTCGCCGTCAACATGCCGCCGACCTCCGTCAAGGCGCAGATCATCGTTGCAGATTGATGAGGGTGACACGATGAGTGATCCTGTTCTGGAAACCAAACCCATTCTCGAACGTTTCCGGCTCGACGGCCGCGTGGCGCTGGTCACCGGCGGCGGGCAGGGGATTGGCCGCGCGTTTGCCCACGCGCTGGGCGAAGCGGGCGCCGCGGTCGCCGTGGTCGATCTGCGCCGCGACGTGGCCGAAGCCGTGGCGCACGAGCTGGCGCAGAAGCAGATCGACGCCATCGCCGTGCAGGCTGACGTGACGCAGCCTGACCAAGTGCAGGCAATGATCGACGCAATTCTGGCAAAATGGGGGCGCCTGACCATCGGCGTCAACAATGCCGGCGTCGGCGTCTGGGCCGATGCCGAGTCGATGGCCTATGCGGAGTGGCTGCGCGTCATCGACATCAACCTGAACTCTGTCTTTCTCTGTGCGCAGGCCGAGGCCAGGGTGATGCTGCCCGCCGGTTACGGCAAGATCATCCACACCGCGTCGATGTCCGCACACATCAGCAACACGCCGCAAAACCAGGCTGTTTACAACGCGTCCAAGGCGGGCGTGCTGCACCTGACGCGCAGCCTGGCCGCGGAGTGGGCCAAGCGCGGCGTGCGCGTCAACAGCATCAGCCCTGGCTACACGCGCACCAAGCTGGTCGAGGACCTGCTGGCGACACCCGTCGGCCAGACAATGCTGCCGGCATGGATGGGCATGACGCCGATGGGGCGCATGGCCGAGGTGACCGATCTGCAGGGCGCTGCCGTCTATCTCGCCGCGCCGGCGTCGGATTATATGACGGGACACGACCTGGTCATCGACGGCGGCTACTGCTGCTGGTAAGGAGATTCCAATGCAAGCTGTGCTCTTTCCCGCACCCGAATCGATCCACGTTGAGCGCGTACCCGACCCCTCCTGCGCCCCCGACGAGGTGATCGTGCAAGTGGCGCGCTGTGGCATCTGTGGCACCGATGTTCATATTTATCGCAACGAATACATGTCCAACTTCCCCGTCATCCCTGGCCATGAGTTTGGCGGCGTGATTGTGGAAACGGGCAAAGAGGTCGTCGATTTCAAGGTGGGCGACCGCGTGGCCGTCGATCCAAATCTTTACTGCGGCCACTGCGACATGTGCCGCAACGAGATGGCGAACCACTGTCTCAACTGGCAGGGCGTCGGCATCACGCGGCCAGGTGGTTTTGCCGAATATGTCGCCGCGCCGGCGCGCGCTTGCTATCACCTGCCCGATGCGATGACCGATGCACAGGCCGCCTTTATCGAGCCGCTGGCGTGTGTGGTGCACGCCATGAAGCGCATTCGTGTGCTGCCCGCCGACCCCGTGCTGATCCTCGGCGCCGGGCCGATGGGGCTGCTGCTGGTGCAGGCGCTGCAACGCATGGGCGCGTCCTACGTGGCGGTGGTGGAGAAGCAGCCGGCGCGCCTCGAGCTGGCGCGGCAGATGGGCGCGTCGCTGGCTGTGCCGGCCGGGCCCGATCAGGACGCGGCGCTGCGAGACATCGCGCCCCACGGCTACGGCGTGGTGATCGACGCCACGGGCGTTCCCGCAGTGATTGAAGGCGCGTTCCGGTATCTGCGTCCGCGCGGAACTTTTTTGCAATTTGGCGTGGCGCCCAATCAGGCCCGGGTCTCGGTCAGCCCCTACGACATCTTCCACAATGACTGGACCATCGTGGGCAGCTTCGCCCTCTGCTACACCTTCCTGCCTGCCATCGACTGGCTTGCCAGCGGCGCTATCGACGTTGGCCCGCTGGTCAGTCACGTCGCGCCGCTGCAGGATTTCGCCGACGTTTTCGCCAAATTCGCCGCGGGCCAGACGCTCAAGGTGCACGTGCACATGGGGTAAGGCAATTTCATCTGTGTCATCTGTGCCATCTGTGGATGCACTGAAAAACTTTATCCACAGATTTCACAGATGACACAGATGGCACAGATAAGAGAATGGTCAGTGCCAGAATTTAGCGGAGGGATGGATGCAGGCAGAAGGGGAATTGGCGGGGACAGAGCGCAGACCTGTTGCCGCGCTGAGCGATCCACAAACATACGCAGTCATCGGTGCAGCGATGGAGGTGCATCGTACTTTGGGACGCGGATTTTTAGAAGCAGTGTACCAAGATGCCCTTGCCGTCGAGTTTACGCTACGCAGCATTCCCTTTCAGCGGGAAGTTCATCTGCCGGTGAATTATAAAGGCGTGATGCTGAACTGTAGTTATCGTGCAGATTACGTCTGCTACGAAGAAGTCGTTGTCGAGTTAAAAGCGCTAACTCAACTGACCGGCGTTGAAGCAGCACAGATGATCAACTATCTTAAAGCAACAGGCTGCAGGCATGGTCTGCTGTTAAACTTTGGGTCTGACAGATTGGAGTACAAGCGTTTTGCAGGCAGACAGGCCTCAAAACCGACGGAACAGCCAAGTGTCGCAAAATCCATTAATGCGTCCACAGATTTCACAGATGACACAGATGGAAAATGACAGCCAGCGAGCTTTTTCACCCGGTGCACCTTAACTGGGCCGTTCATCTGTGAAATCTGCGCCATCTGTGGATCAGCATTTTTAGCTGTTAAGACCATCCACAGATCTCACAGATGACACAGATAGGAAATGCCAAACAGCGACCCTTTTCAGCGGAATGCACGCTGACTGGGCCGTTCATCTGTGAAATCTGCGCCATCTGTGGATCAGCATTTTTAGCTGTTAAGAGCATCCACAGAT
>JACSRH010000458.1 GCA_014879855.1 Caldilineaceae bacterium
CCAGGTGGTGTGGCCGTGCAGCTCCCCTTGCAGCGCGTCGAGGGTGATCAGTGTGGGCAGCGTGTGCTGCCGTGCGGCCTGGATCTCGCCGCGATTTTCACGCAGCTCAGGCGGCGTCCAATCCAGCCCCAGAAAGGCATAGAGGTCGGCTTCTTCCTCGAAGAACCGCTGTTCGCCTTCGGCCGCGTCGCCGCCGCCGGTGGCGGTCAGCCCATACTCGTTGAGGCTCCACCCCTGCTTGAGCGCCAGTTCGCGCACCGCCACGTTGTGCTCCTTGCTGCCGGTGAAATATTGCAGCGCCGCGCCCCACTGTTTGCGTTCGACCACGCGCAGATCCACCTGCAAACCGTTGCCCAGCACCACGCTGGACTTGGTCTCGCCCGCGCCGGCGATGTGCGCCACTTCGGGCAGGCTGCGAAACGCCTCCATCACCCGCGCCGGCTGCGCGCTGATGCAAAGCAGATCGACATCGCCGATGGTTTCTTTCCAGCGGCGCAGGCTGCCTGCCGGCTCGATGCGCTCGATCATGCCGTCGGGCAATTTTGCCTGGAGTTCGGCGATCAGATGCAGCGCCAGCGGACGCGCCGCCCCGATGGACATGCGTTCGTCGTCGCCGCGCGCGGCGCGTTGCGCCAGCAGGTCGATGCCCTTAAGGATCTTCTCCTCGCTCTTGGCGCCAAAGCCTTTGAGTTCGCGCAGTTTGCCGCTTTCCGCCGCGGCGCGCAGCGCGTCAACGCTGTCGATGCTCAGCTCCTCCCACAGCCGTTTGGCCTTCTTTGGCCCCATGTCGGGCACCTGCATCATATCGACCACACCCTGTGGCACCTGCTCGAAGAGCGCGTCGAACTCCGGGTCGCTGCCGTTGGCGAGCAGGTGATGGATAGCGTCGCCGATGGCTTTGCCAACGCCCTGGATGCTGGTCAATTCGCCAGCCGCATCGATGGCGTTGATGTCCTGCGCCAGGTGGCGGATGCTCTCCGCCGCGTTCTGGAACGCGATGATGCGAAAGCGGTTGGCCTCCAGAATCTGCAGGCGCGCGGCGACGCCGGCCAGGATGGCGGCGAGTTCTCGGTTGGTGAGGCGGGTGTGGGTGGTCATAGGTGGGTGATTTTATCACAGAGTAGAGGAGTTTATAAGCTTGCTTGTTGTGTGAAATTGCAGATGGTACACTTTCGTTAATGGACTTGGAGACTTTCTGGGAGCACTGAAACGCGCATGACTGTATCTACACACGCATCCCCCTATCTTTGGACGACTCAGGAACTGATTGAACTTGTCCAGCGACGCCCGGAGTGGGTGGGTGAAGTGATCAACCAAGCCATGCTTCAAGATGCAGACGCACGGTGGGCATGGGTAGTTGATCGCTATCTCGACCAACAGATTAGTTTGAGCAAAGCGGCGGAGCTGCTTGGCGTTCACATGTTAGAGTTGCGCGAGCGCTTCCTGGACTTGGGCATTCCTTTGCGCATCGGGCCAGTTGACCAAGCCGAGGCCAAAGCAGAGGTTGAAGCGGCGCGGCGCTGGACTGCGTCGGCAAATCCAGAAGCTTCGACATGATCGCGCTTCTCGACAATACTGTAATTTCCAATTTTTCGTTTATTCGCCGCCCTGATCTCTTGCGACTCGCACTGGGTGATTCAGTTGCCACGGTGCAAGCCGTGTTGGATGAATATAATCAAGGGGTACACCTTAAACGGCTACCCAATTGTGACTGACAGTGGCTGCCGATTCTGGAACTGACCTCCGACGAAATTAACCTGATGGCAAAAATCGCGCTGGAACTCGGCCGCGGAGAAGCGTCCTGTATCGCTTGTGCGGCTTTACGCAAGCTGCGCATTTTCACCGATGATCGCGATGCACGCAGAATTGCATTGGGTCTACATGTTCCAGTTTCTGGAACGCTCGGCGTGCTCCTCCTGCTGGTCGATGCAGGCATTCTCTCTCTAAACGAAGCAGATCGCTGTTTGTCACAAATGATCGCTTCTGGGTACCGATCTCCGTTGAAAAGCCTGACAGAGCTTCGATAAATTTTGACAGGTTCCGAGGAGGGAAGGCGGTCGAAAACTTGGGGGATACGTTTTTATCAAAAAAGATGGCTGTCGCTGAAAGCGACAGCCATCTTTTTTGATAAAGTTGATTAGGATTGCACAGGGAGAAGTAGCGTTGCTGTGACCAGGCGCGCAATCCTGCCAATCAACATTAACGCCTGATCGAAGGTAAATAAATCTGAGCCAATGCTCCGGCTTCCGGCGCCGCGTCCTGGCCGGTTGTTCCCACCGTGACGGTGAAGGTGGTCGGCGTGGTGGCGCTGTAACCACGCGGGAACTGGAGCGTCAAGGTATATGTGCCCAGCGGCAGGTCGGCAAACCGATAGGTCCCGGTTGCGTCAGAGACCGAGCGCCAAGTGGAGCCAAGAGACGCCGCCGCCGTCTGCTCGCTGCCGGCTGCCAGCGCCATCAAAGTCATCTCCGCCACCACGTTGGCCATGCCTGCTTCGCCGGCCTCGCGTGCACCGCTGCGATTTTGGTCAACGAAAACTACGCCGGTGTAGACGCGTCCCGCAAAGGTGACTTCCGCCGTTGTGGACAGTGAGCCGGCTGAGGCTGTGACTTGCGCCAAGCCCACCTGCTGAACTGAGGTCAGGGTGGCCGTGGCGACGCCCGTGGCATCGGTGACGGAAGAGTCTGTGATCCTGCCGAGGGTTGTCGCAAAGGTGACGGTCTGGTTGGGGACCGGGTTGTTGTGGGCGTCTTTGACGACGACAGTGATGGTGGCGGTGCTGAGGCCGTCGGCGAGGAGCGTGGTAGGACTGGCGTTAACCTCTACACTCGAAAGTGGTCCGGCTATAAATTGCACTTGCGCCTGTCCACTGACTTCGGCCACTTTGGTCGTAATCATGGCAAAGCCGCTTGTTGTTGATGTTAGAACAGCAGTTGCTATCCCTGCTGCGTTTGTGGTCGGTTCAATCTGCGAAATAGTGCCAAGACTGCTAGTAAATGTGAGAACCTGCCCCGGAATTAAGTTGCTGTTGGCATCTTCTACAAGCGCTTGAATTGCAATCTGTTGATTCCCATCCGCGATCGCAACAAATGGCTCCGCAATTAATGTTACCGTAGCAGGTTCACCCCACGTAATCTCGAGGAAATTTGCCGCAACTGTCTTATCGGCCCCTATTGAAACTATTACATTGTTTGACGTTCCCACAGCATCACCAATCCAGTTGATGAAGATGAACCCATCCATCGGTGACGCTGCCAAAGAGACTAGTGCATCGACTGTGTATTGACTTCCGTTATTGCAGTTAGGATTAGGCTCGCTGACAATGGAGCCGCCAAAAGAAGGGTTATTGATTAGTGTAAGCGTGTAACATTCACCGAATTGTTGCCAATTGTACATTGGTGATGTCCAAACATCTTCGGCGGCTGTGACCTGCATTCCGATACTATCATCGATCACAGTTAGGTGTGTAACTACGTAGGGGCCATCAAGTTGTCTATTGCGAATTTCTGCACCACTAAACAATAGCGTCATAATCTGGTTGCCCGGAAGCAGACTCATAGTTGCGGTACTGGAGGCAATCATTTTGCCATTTGCACGCAACTCCCCTATAGCAGTGTGAAGGCCACCAGTGATAGCACTGACAGGTATTTCGATCAAGAGTGATTCAAATATGCCATCTCCATTATCATCAAGTGGGCGGCCGGTAATCTCTCCATTCATCTGAACATTGGGTGGGGCGACGGGCACGATTACGCTCGTTTCCCGTTCAAAAGGGATACCGTTATTGATTCCGCTGGCATTTACGTCAACAGGCATAAATCCACCGGAAGGTGGCAAGACAAGAGTATTCCGATATACCCCATTGCCAACATGATTGAGAGGAATTTGTTCCTCCACGCCATCCGGACGATTCAAGGTAGCTGTCACGATTGCACTCGCCAAGCCAACTCCCTCACGTTCAAGAAATCCCGAAATGACAAGCTCATTTGATGTTGAAACCAACATATAAGATGCACTTAACGTCAGGCTTGATGAGAACGCGGCATAGCCTACGTACCCAGCACCTATTCCTACGTCGATCCCGGTTAAGACGACCTGCCAAGTTCCTGGCGACGCATTAGTAAATTCGTAAGATCCTGAACCGCCCAACTCTGTTAAAGTCTGTTGCGCTGAGTACACGACTGTTTCAGGGTTAGCAGCTACATATGCTGGATCGATGATCTGGCCATCTGGACGAATCAAGTAGAACGAAACGACACCATTTGTCCACGAAACGGAGAAAACGGAAACGCCTGTTGTGTCCACTAACACCGTATGAGTTACGGTTACTGTGTTAGCAATCACACCACTGAATAACCCAGATGTCTGATTATATGCAGGGAAATCCGTCGCTTCAGCCGCGCTGACCGCCGATTGAGGAACGCTACATAGATTTGTGTCCGAAATCTTGCCCATGGCGTTAAGGATACATGCATACGACCGGCTCTTTCCCTCATAACCATTTGCGCCACGGTTGTCATAATAGGTACTATAATCGCCCGTAAACGCTTGATCGACTTTGGCGTGGATTTCGTCCGTAAAATACTGCCTTGGCATACTAGCTTGCGGCCACGTAGGAGGTATGAACCACTTTGTAGCTGATGTCCAACCGACTGCACTACGAGCTCCTACAACGCCATCATTGCCACCTTCAACCATCCATAGTGCCTTTCCAAGCCATGTCGGTGTTGCATTGCCTCCAATAAACGTGTAGCTCTTTTCTGGTTGATTAGGGTTACTAGCATTAAAGAACACCATGTTTTCGGTGCTCATTTGGCACAAAGCCGTCTGCCACAAGCAAGCACCGCTGCTAATCGGCAAGGGAATCCCATGAGCTTTTAGATAGCCTTCTGCGAGCTTAAGAAACAGCTTTCCTACTAGCTCCCAATTGAGCCCTCCATGAGGGCTACCCAGAGTATAAAGAGAATTTACTTGATCACGGCATTGCCTATCGGAAAGACAGGCACGACTCACTAACCCCCCCATGCTATGGGCTACTAGGGTTACCGGTGTCCCCGATTTTGTATTGTACAGATAGTCGATTTGCTTTCGGAGACATCTGGCATTAGTTTCTATGGAAGGCGTATGTAGTGGCGAAGTATCGAGATAAGCCAACCAAACATCATATTCGTTGACAAACCAACTAGGCAAATCGCCCAACGTTGAAGGGGTATCGGGATACTTTATGGGCCTATCGCTGCATGAATACCCACCATCAAATTTTAGCGTCTGAATTCCATGCACAACCAAAAGAGGTGGCTTGCTGGTGCTACCACTGCCACAGATGTCGTCTATGCTCCAGCGGAAATTGTCCAAGAACACAGCAGAATCATAGACAGAATCGCCCAAATCTTGGATTGAATACACTACAGTAATTGTCTGTCCAGATGGAACTCTCTTCTGGGCTGTTAGGACAGAGGTAGCGCCATCGTAGGTCGTGCCAGTGTTTGGAGTCACACCGAGCACTGTATTCACTGAAATGGATCTCGCTCCTTTGTCATAAGCGAAGTTCAACGGGGCTGATACCTGATTCTGGCTTATTTGTAGATTTGTCCCCCCTTCTTCTATGGTAAACGCGTCGTTATATTGCGATCCGACAAACTCGGGAAACTCTTCGGAAAGAAATACAAAGTCGGTCATCATACAATTCATATTTGATGGTACGCGCAGACGCAGAGTCAACTGGGTCAGATCATTACCTTGGCTATTGTTTAGACCATCAAGCTCATAGCTAAGGGCATCAGAATTATTGGGAAGATTTGCGTCGATGGCTCGACCAGTCGACAAAATGGCAAACGAATTGTTTTGAATAGGAAACGAAGCAAGTGGTGTTGTTGCGACCAACGTGCCAAGCAAATCGCTAGTACCAAATGTGGCACTTACAAGGTCACTGGATGGTACATCCATTGCAAGTGCTATATCAGATCCTGATGTATTTGCCGATGTAGATGAATGCACTGAATCTAAATCGCCCCTAGGCAACGAAGGGTTACGACTTGGCAATGGCTGACTCGGCACCGGCGTTTCTTGAGCTTGAGCATATGAACCGAAATGCAAAACAGTCAAGACTGAGACAACCATGGTTAAGACAAGCTTTCGAGTAACATGACATGTATTCACGAGTGCACTCCTTTTTGATGCGCCATTCACCAGCATTTGTAGGCAGAAAGATTGCTTCGATTTCACTAGACGGGTTACAGCCAGACAACGAATCACTGCATCGATTATCTTTCATCTCACTATCGATGTCCTGCACATTTTGTGCAGACTATTGCGACAATCCTCACAGAAGACGGCGCACTTGCTGCGAATGTTGTCGCACCGAGGCGCGCATTCAGCATAGCAGACATTCCCGCCAAAAGTACGTCAAATGTCGCAACGCTGTAGATAGTTTATAGGTTTTCGGAATCAGATAGATTTGCGCCCAACCACGGGGTGACGAAGCGCACTATGGCGACGAGGAAGAATCGCGAGGCAACCCATGAGGCGATCCGGCTTCCGAGCCGGTGCAGTCACCTACCTTCTCGGAAGCCAGTGGAAGACCAGCTCAATCCCGCTGCACCAGCCGCACCAGCACGACAAACGCCAGCATCGCCAGCGCGCCCAGCCCAAACCAGAGCACACGCTCCTGCTTGTCCGCCGGGATGTATTCCGCCGCCAGATCCTTTGCCACATCGCGCGCGACTTCGAGGACGATGCCGGTCATGGAAGGAGATGGGGAGATTGGAGATTGGAGATTGGGCGACTGTGCGCTTGCCTCTCCTTGTCTCCCTGTCTCCCCCTCTCCTTGTCTTCCTGCCTCTACAGCCGGCGCCAGCGCGGCGTCCAGCGCGGCCAATCCCTGCCGCGTCAGAGAGCGTGCGGTGCTTTCGATGAGGCGCTGGCCAACGCCGGCAATGCGGCCGCCCACCTGCACCTCGCCGCCGTAACGCAAGAGCGTGCCGCCGTTCTCCTGATCCTCCAGCAGGAGCGTGCCTTCGCCAGCCACAAAGCCGGGCGCGCCCTGTCCGTCCACCTTCATCGTGTACTGTTGCAGCGGCGTGATGTCCGTCAGCGTGATCTTGCCCTCGAAGCGCCCCTGCACTGGGCCGACCTTGACATTCATCGCCGCACGGTAGTCGTGCTCGCCCACCTGCTCCAGTTGCTCGCCGCCGGGCAGGGCGGAGGCCAGCACTGTCGGGTTCATCAGCGCTGCCCAGACCTCGCTGCGCGGCGCCGCAAATGTGTGAGTCCCTTCGAGTCGCATCACGTTCTCCTTGTTGTCAATTGGTTGTGGGGAGCATCTTAGGGGCGAGCGGCAGGGATGTCAACCTGACTTTGAGCCGATGGCGGCAGCGTGGATATAATGACAGTCCAATCTATTGCTTTCTGTTCACAACGTATCTATTCACAACGTATCTATTCACAACGTATCTGTTCACAACGTATCTGTTCACAACATAAAGGATACCCATGATGCCAACTGATTTCCTGACCATCGACGGCCAGACTGTCGCCTACACTGCCACAGGCGACGGCCCGGCTATCCTGTTTATTCACGGCAATTCGTCTTCGCGTCACACATTTCAGCCCCAACTGGAGAGCGAGCTCAGCCGCAGCCATCGCTTGGTCGCCCTCGATCTGCCCGGTTTTGGCGATTCACAGCCCGTTGCCGACCCGGACGTTGTGCTGGGCATCCAGGGCTACGGGCAGATTGTCGTCAAAGTGGTTGATGCGCTCATGTTGCACCAGGCCGTACTCGTGGGCTGGAGTTTGGGCGGTCATGTTGCGCTGGAAGCTGTGGGCGATCTTCCTGAGTGTCGCGGCGTGTTGATCTACGGCGCGCCGCCGCTGGCTTTCCCGCCCGACATGGCCCGCGCGTTTCTGCCCAACCCCGCGATGGGCGCGGCCTTCAACCCCCAACTCAGTGAAGAGGAGATGCAGGGTTTTGTGGATGCCTTCTTCATTCCTGGATACGAAGCGGGCGACAGCCGCTTTATGGACGATATCCGCCGCGCCGATGGTCGCGCACGCGCCGCCATTGCCGCGGGCATCCGGCCCGGCGGCTACCGCGATGAAGTAGCTGTTGTGGCGAATCTGCGCGTGCCGCTTGCCATTCTTCACGGGGCACAGGAGCAATTGATCAACGGCGCCTATTTTGAGTCCGTGGTGATGCCCACCTTATGGCGCGGCGCTGTGCAGGTGATTGCAGACGCCGGGCACGCGCCGCACTGGGAGACGCCGCAGGTGTTCAACCAGTTGTTGGCTGATTTTGTCGCAGATTGCAGCACTGAAGCGGCCAGAGGGTAACATGAAAATTCTTGCCATCGAACGGGAAGTTCCCCATATCGACCCGTTGGCTTTCACGCCCGAATTGTTGCGCGCGGAGGCGTTGTGCGCCTGGAAGCTCTACCAGGAGGGCGTTGTGCGCGAACTCTACTTCCGCGCGGACCGCACCGAGGCGGTGCTGATCCTCGAATGCGCCCATGTGGAGGAGGCTGCGGCCACGCTCGACACGTTGCCGTTGGTGCAGGCCGGACTGGTCGCGTTTGATCTGATGCCGCTCAAGGCGTACCCTGGCTTTGCACGGCTCTTCGGTAGCCTCGATAGTGAGCCATGAGGAAGTGCGCGGATGCGTCGTACGCCTTTGTGGCTCAAGCCCCCTGCTTCACATTGTCGAATAGACGATCTGCCCGCCAACCATCGTCATCAGGACCTGAATTTCTTTGATCGCGTCGTCGGGCACGGTGAAGTAGTCGCGATCGATCACGATCAGGTCGGCGAGTTTGCCCGGCGCCAGCGTGCCTTTGAGCGCCTCTTCGCGCGTCAGCCACGTCCCGTTGATGGTGTAGGCGCGCAGCGCTTCCTCGCGGCTGATCGCCTGGTCGGGGGCGACGCAATGTCCCAGGTTATTTTTGCGCGTCACCAGCGCGTACAGCCCGGCAAAGGGATCAGGCGACACGGTCGAGGGAATGTCCGAAGTCGCGCAGAGCACGACGCCGTGGTCAAGATAGCGGCGCGCCGGCTTGTAATTGGCCGCGCGGCGTTCGCCCACGTCCCGAAAGATCAAATCGCCCTCCCAGTAGAGAAAGGTCGGCTGGATCACGGCGGCGATGCGATGCTCGGCCATCTGCGTCAGCGCACGCTCGCTGGGAAAGTAGGCGTGGATGACATTGTGGCGCGCGTCGGGGCGCGGCGTGTTGCGCGCTACAGCGGCGAACGCGTCCACCACCGTGTCCATAGCACGGTCGCCACAGGTGTGGATGCCGACATCCCAGCCCAGCTCCTGCGCGGTGTGGAAATGGCGGCGCAGCGTCTGCGGGTCGAGCCGGTTGAAGTCGCCGACGTGCGTTTCGCCCTCGAAGGGTGCGTGCATCCACGCGGTGTGCGAGGAGGTGCCGCCATCGATCGCCATTTTGAGGCCACCGAGCCGCAGCCATTCATCGCCCAGCCCCGAGGCGATCCCAAGCCCGCGCGCCCGCGCTTCTAGCTCCGCCTCTGTCTCCTCCTCGCGAAAGCCGTGCCACGACGGCATCAGATTGAGCCGCACCGAAACGGGGACAGCAGGCCGCCCCTCGCCCCTCGCGACTCGCCCCTCCGCAACGACGGCCTGATAGGCTGCGATCTCATAAGGGTAAAGCCCCGGATCGAGCACGCTTGTGATGCCGTAGCGATTCATCTCCTGGCAGCCGAGGTGGATCGCCTGTTTTAGTTCGCCTAGTGTTGGCTGGGGCAGCAGGTTGCGCACCAGGAGCTTGGCGGCCGCGCGCAACAGCCCGTTCGGCTCGCGCGCCGCGTCGCGGCCGATCTCGCCGCCAACCGGGTCGGGCGTGGCGCGCGTGATGCCCGCCAGCCGCAATGCCACACTGTTGACGACGTCGGTGTTGAAGAAGCGCATCAGGATTACCGGATGCTGATCCGTGGCGGGGTCGATATCCCAGCGCGTAGGCACGCGTCCCCGTGGGGTGGCGTCGCTGAAATTGCCTTCGTTCCAGCCTTCGCCCACGATCCAGTGGCCGGGCGGCGTCTCGGCGGCGCGGGCGCGCACCAGGTCCATCATTTCCGCCGGGGAGCGGCACTCGTCGAGCCGGAGACGCGTGAGCTTGACGCCGACCTGTAACAGGTGATTGTGGCTGTCGAACACACCGGGCAGCACCGTGCGCCCTGCGAGATCGATCCTTTGTGTGGCCGGCCCCGCCAGTGGTTGAATTTCCGGATCAGCGCCGACCGCCACGATGCGCCCATCCTTGATCGCAAGCGCCTGCGCGGCCGGCTGGCGGTCGAAGAGCGTGTAGATGTTGGCGTTGTGCAAAATCAGGTCAGGACTCAGATCGAGCGCAAGCATGATGGGCAAGTTCCTTGAAGGGATGCGTAGTGGGCCAGTCGTTCTCAGCAGGACGGCAATGTGTTACGGGGCGTCGAGCACATCGTTCACGGACGCCTGAAGGTCGGGATAGTGGGCAGAAGTTGCCATCTCACCGCGATTGAAGACGCCATGCTCCGCATAAGTGGCTTCCTGGAGCTGCAGCACCGTGATGGTCTCGGTTTGCGGATCAACAATCCAGTATTCGGGGATGTCGGCCTGCGCATACTCGGCGCGCTTGGTCACCAGGTCGCGCTGTGGGTCATCGGGCGAGACGACCTCCATCACCAGGTCGGCGCCGGTCCAGAATTGTTCTTGGCGGCGCGAATCGCGCGATGATGCTACAAAGACCAGGTCCGGTTCACGGATTTTGCCTGGTCGCAACCGAAGGCGCAACGGAGCAACCCGCGCCGTGCCCCCTGTCTGCCGTGCCAAATGCAGTAGAAGCACAAAAAGAAAACCGACAATGGCCTGATGTTTGTCGTTTGGCATGGACAGCACCTCGATATGACCGTGGGAAAATTCGACCAGATGATTGGTGTCCAAATGGAGATACTCCTCCTCACTCCAGGCGCCCTGAGCGGGAAAGAGCAGCGCCACTTCCCAGGCCGGTTCAGGTTCCGCAAGGGGGACGGCAGGCGTTGATTTTGCCTCAATCATGATATCTCCCTGCGCAGCGCACTGCGCTGCACTGTACAGACAAACACAGTCATCGCGCGCTCCCAAGTATAGCAAAGAGCGCGGTTTGTGAAAACCTGATTGGAGTTTTTCATTCACCCGGCGGTGATCATCGGCAGCTTGACGCCATGCGTGCGCGCAAACTCGATCGCATCGGGATAGCCAGCGTCGGCGTGGCGCGCGACGCCCATGCCTGGGTCGCTGGTGAGGACGCGCTCCAGCCGCCGCGCCGCGGCCTCGCTGCCATCGGCGACGATCACCTGCCCGGCGTGGATGCTGTAGCCGATCCCAACGCCGCCGCCGTGATGGATGCTGACCCACGTGGCGCCGTTGACCGCATTGACCAGCGCGTTGAGCAGCGGCCAGTCAGCGATGGCGTCCGAGCCGTCGCGCATGCCTTCTGTCTCGCGGTTGGGGCTGGCGACCGAACCGCTGTCGAGATGGTCGCGGCCGATCACAATCGGGGCCTTGACCTGCCCGCTCGCCACCATGTCGTTGAACTTCAGCCCCGCGCGGGCGCGTTCGCCGTAGCCCAGCCAACAGATGCGCGCGGGCAGCCCCTGAAACTCGATCTCTTTCTGCGCCAGCTTGATCCAGCGCGCCAGCGACGCGTCTTCTGGAAACAGCTCCAGGATCGCCCGATCCGTGGCGTAGATGTCTTCCGGGTCGCCGGAGAGCGCCACCCAGCGAAAGGGGCCTTTGCCCGCGCAGAAGAGCGGGCGGATATAGGCCGGCACAAAACCGGGATAGCTGAATGCTTCATGCAGACCGTTGTCATAGGCGCGTTGGCGTAGATTGTTGCCATAATCGAAGACGACCGCGCCGCGCGCCTGCCAGTCGAGCATGGCCTGGACGTGGCGCGTCATCGAGTCGAGCGCACGCTGAACATAGCTTTGCGGGTCGCGTGCGCGCAGCTCCGCGGCCTGCGCCAGCGACATACCGGCGGGAATATAGCCGTACAGCGGGTCGTGCGCCGAGGTTTGATCTGTCACTACATCGGGTTGCACCCCCCGCGCCCCTAACTCCGGCAACACTTCGGCGGCATTGCCGATCAAGCCGACGGAGCGCGGCCGGCCCGCGCGGCGCGCTTCCTCCACCCAGGTCATCGCCTCTTCGAGGTTGTCGGTGATGGCGTCGAGCTGGCGCAGGCTGAGGCGACGCTCCGCGCGCCAGCGGTCAACCTCGACGAGCAGGCCAACGCCTTCGTTCATCGTGATCGCCAGCGGCTGCGCGCCGCCCATCTCGCCGAGGCCGGCGGTGACGACGAGTTTGCCGCGCAGCGACCCCCAGCCGTGCTGCCGCGCCAGCGAAGCGAGTGTTTCGTAGGTGCCTTGCAGAATGCCTTGCGTGCCGATGTAGATCCAACTGCCCGCGGTCATCTGCCCGTACATGATCAGACCGTCGCGTTCCCACTGTTCGAAGTTCTCCTGCGTGGCCCACGCCGGCACAATGTTGGAGTTGGCGAGCAGCACGCGCGGCGCGTCCTCGTGCGTGCGGAAGACTGCCACTGGCTTGCCTGACTGCACGAGCAGCGTCTCGTCGGGCGCCAGTTGTTCGAGGCTGTGCAGAATTGCGTCCAGACATTCCCAGTTGCGCGCGGCGCGGCCGCGGCCACCGTACACGATCAGGTGATCGGGATCAAAAGCGACATCGGGGTCGAGGTTGTTCTGTAACATGCGATAGGGCGCTTCGATCAACCAGTTCTTGCAGGTGAGTTGTGTCCCGCGCGGCGCGCGGATCGTGCGTGGCGGCATGGTGATGTCCTCCTGGTGCGCTTGCATTTGTCCGTCTGCACCGCAAAGCATACACCATGCGCCCCTGTCTTTTAAAACATATTTCGGCAAAACGCGCCCCGACAAATCGGAAAGTTTTGCGAGTCGTCAGCCCTTTGGTATGATCGTCCTATGTCACAGTTCAAAAAGCATGTCTTTATTTGCACCCAAGGGCCATATTGCGGTTTTGATGGCGACACCGAGACGATCTTCGAGCGCATGAAGCGTCAGGTCGGCGCCCACGGCCTCAACGAGGAGATTCGCGTCAATCGCGCCGGTTGTCTCAATCAATGTGGTCATGGGCCGATTTTGGTCGTCTATCCCGAGGCTGTCTGGTACAGCAATGTGCAGGCTGAGGATGTTGACGAAATCGTTGCAACGCATTTGATCGGCGATCGCGTCGTGGAGCGGCTGATCTTTGACGCGCCCCCCGGCAACAACAAGAGGGTCGATCATTATCCCGCCGCGGTGCACGTGTTCAAAGATGCCACCGAAAAGCTTCAGAAAGAGCGTGAGGCGTTGCGTCAGGCGACGTTGCGCAGCTTGCAACAGAACGTTGAATCGTGACCAGACGCATCGGCGCAAACGTTTGGCCGAATGAGTGGCTTCCCGGCCACCACATGATGATGCTCGTCATTCATCTATCTTGGGCCACCTCAATTTACTAGAACGCGGAGGACAAAACTGCCAGCATCGTCTATGGCGTTCCTTTCGATTGACCATCTCTCATCGTCGTTGCCGGAGGTGCGCCTCCTGCTGATCTGTCATGCCGAAGGCATGCAGAACCGCTACACCGAGCTGTTGCAACGCGTCGAGCCGGCTGCGGATAGCGGCTTGACCGCGTTTGGATGGGAGCAGACCAGCCAGCTGGCCCAGTGGTTGGCAACGCATGAAGCGATCGATGTGCTCTATTCGGCGCCGCTGTTGCAGAGCCGCTTGACCGCGCAACGGCTCGGCCAGACGCTGGGGATGCCGGTCACGGTGGACGACCGCCTTCCGGGTCGTTTCCCGCCGGATTTGACGCTGCCGGACGCGTGGGATCGCAACGAACGCTCCATCGCACACTTCACGTCGCAGCCATCCATTGATCCGGCTTCTCCCTATGGCGTTTATTTGTACGGGTTGGTCGAGTCGCTCAACGCAATTGTCCTGGCAAACTGGGGCAAGACGATTGCAGTCGTGCTGAGTGGCAATGGGGTGGCGACTGCGGTGCGTCATTTTGCCGGTGGGCACGCGTTGGCATTGGCGGTGAATCATACGGCGCTCACGGAATTGCGCCGGCAAGATGGCGCGTGGATGTTGCTTTTTGCAAATCGTTGCGAGCACCTGCCGATGGGCAGCGTGCCGGTGCAGCGCCAGCGCGCCAGCGACAGCGAGGCGGAAACTGGCGGCGAGCTTGCCAAAGATGTCGCCCAGGTGGTGGCGACGTATGCCCGTATTCCGCCGCGCGGCGACGAGCAAGCCAATGCAAAACGCCTTCAGCGTCTGCAACACCTGCTCAAATTTGCTCAGCTTCCAAAAGATCTGAGTGTGCTCGACGTTGGGACAGGAACCGGACAGCTTGCCATGTGGCTGGCCGAAGAAGGCGCGCGCGAGGTGGTGGGCATCGACATCAGCCCGGCCATGCTGGAGGCCGCCGAGTTGCTGCGTCTGAGCACCAGATCAGCGGGCGCCAAACGAGTGAGTTTCCGCTTGGCGCCCGCTCATGCCCTGCCCTTCCGTGACGAACGCTTCGACGCCATTTTCTGTCGGCTCGTGCTGCATCACAGCCACAAGCCACAGATCATTCTGGCCGAGCTGTCGCGTTTGTTAAAGCACAATGGCATCCTGATTGTGGCTGATCTGCTGAGCGCCGACGATCCGGTCAAGCGCGCCACTCAGAATGCCATCGAGGAAAAACGAAATCCGAGTCACGTCGGTGTGTTTGGGGCGGAGCAAATTCGCAAATTGGTGATCGGCGCGGGCTTTGCCATCGAGGCTGAGCAGACGGCCATCTTTGATCGCGAGCTGGAAGAATGGCTGGGCGACATGCAGGCAGAGGCGGGCGCGCGCACAATGGTGAAGGAAATGGTCGAGGCGGGTCTGGAAACAGACGCCGCCGGGTTGCACGCCCGGCGGCAAGCTAATAAATTACATTTCGACCAGCGGCTGATCTATGTGAAGGCTGTCAAGCCATAGTTTCTGTGGCTGGCGCGCAGACGGCACATCCGCCAACCGCAGTGCGCTTCATGCCTTGTACAACTCGCGCAGAATAATGCCCTTCTGAATCTGCGTTGTGCCTTCGTAGATTTGATAGATCTTGCTATCTCGCATCAGCTTTTCGACCGGGTATTCCCGGCTGTAGCCATTGCCGCCGAAAACCTGCACCGCATCCACCGCGTTGAGCACAGCAGCGTCCGCGGCATAGGCTTTGGCAACCGCGGCTTCCGTCGTGTTGCGCCGGCCATGATCGATCAGCCACGCTGATTTCCAGGTCAGGGTGCGCGCGGCTTCGACACGAATTTTCATGTCGGCCAGCATAAAGCCGACGCCCTGAAAGTTATGGATCGGCTGGCCAAAGGCGTGGCGTTCGTTGGCGTAGCGCACCGCCTCGTCCAGCGCGCGGCGGGCGACGCCGGTGGCCGCGGCTGCCACTGGTGGGCGACTCTTGTCAAAGACCTTCATGCCGATCATAAAGCCGTCACCCTCACGCGCGAGGAGGTTCTCCGCCGGCACTTCGACATCCTCGAAGAAAACCTGACAAGCCTGCGCCGCGTGCTGACCCAGCTTTTCCAGAGGCTTGCTGGTGCTCACGCCTTTCCAGTCGCGCTCGACAATAAAGCAACTCATGCCTTTATGCCGGCCGCTGGGGTCGGTCTTGGCGAAAACAGTGAAATAACTGGCGACGGGGCCATCGGTGATCCAGGTCTTGGTTCCATTGAGGATGTAGCGATCGCCTTTGCGAATAGCCGTTGTCTTGATGCCTGCTACGTCGGAGCCCGCGTCTGGCTCAGTCATGCAATAGGCGATGATCTTCCCTTCCTCGGTGAGTTTGGGGAAGTAGCGCTGCTTCTGCTCCTCATTGGCCGCGACCAACATCGGCAAGGTTGCCAGTTGGTTGAGCATCAGGGCAGTTTGAATGCCGGAGCATCCGTAAGCGAGTTCTTCACCGACAATGCACTCTTCCAGTACATTGGCGCCAACGCCGCCATATTCTTCGGGAATGTTCAGGTTGACAAGCCCAATCTTGAGCGCTTTCTTCCACAATTCCCACGGCCATTCACCGGAGACGTCGTAGTGTTCGGCCGCGCCGGAGTCGATAATCTCCTTGCGCGCAAAATCACGCGCCAGATTCTGGAGCATAGCTTGATCATCGGTCAAGTCGTAGTTGAGACCGGAATTTTTTTCCACCCTGGTGGCTGGCATGGGCAAGTTCCTCTGTGTTATGAACGGTTTTCTAGCTTTAGCGCACTTCAAAGCAGCCGGCTGGGGCCGGCGCGAGGCTCTTTGCTCATTCAACCGGTAAGCGATTCCGCCGTTGTTCCGATGCTGTTGGAAATATGGAGCTGCATCACGCATTACTCCACAAGTCGCACCATGCGCGCGTTGACGAGACGCACCAACTCCTGCACGGGCAGCAGGATGTTGGCGCCGCGTTGTCCGGCGCTGACCGCGATAGTTTCAAGCTCCTGCGCCCGATCATCGAGATAGACTTCAAACCCTTTGTGGATCAGCGCCAGCGCACTGATGCCGCCGGTCTGCAATCCGGTCATGGCTTCTGCTTGCTCGTGGGTCGCCATTTTAATCTTTTTGGCGTGCGCGCACTTGGCAAAAACACGCAGATCAAGCGTCGCCGAGCCGGGCACGATGACCAGCATTGGTTTACGGCCTGGCTCGTCAGCCAGCACCACCAACGTCTTGTAGACTTGCGCGTCTGGCAATCCGATGGCTGCGGCTACCTCGATTGCCGAATGCACACCGGCCGCGTAGTCGTAGGTGAAGACTTGGTAACGAACTTTCTTGCTATCAAGAAGTCGAGTAACGTTATTCTTGAAGCGTGCGGTATGCTTGAACTGTTCAGCCATTTTCAACGTTCACTTTCTGCATATTGCGCATGTTCATCTGCCATTCCTGTGTTCAAGTGAGGCGTCCGCATGATACCTGATCGCCTGCTGCTCGCCACCGCCGCCTCGCTGTTGGCGTTGCTGATCATTGCCTGGGTGGCCGCGCGCGTACAGACGGGCCGGCGCAACCAGGGGCTGGCGCAGGGTTTTATCGACAGCACGCGCAGCCGGCTTCAGTTTGATCACACGCCAGCCGCGGGCGGCTTTGTCGCCCGCTTCGAACCAGCGCCGGATCCATTTACGCGGCTACAGCTATTTTACCGCAGCGGCGCCACTGTCGATCCGATCGGCCTGCTCGTGCGTGCACTGAGCGGCAGGAGCGATGAACTCATCATCCGCGGGTTGCTGCCCGACCGGCCAGCCGCCGAACTGCTCTGGGCGCGCGGGCGCATCCCCGAGCGCGCACTGGCGCGCCGGGAGCACGTCTCTTTATGGGTGCAGCGACGCTCCGATCTGATCGACAGCGAGTATGCCGTGCGCGGGGCCGATACAGTCGCGCTCGAATATGTTTTTATCGACCTGCAGGCGCGCTTTGGCGCGCTTCTGCACAGCGTAAACGTGGTGGCGGATCGCGAGGATGTACACATCGAGCTTGTCATGCGCGGCGCGGCTCTGCGCGCCTCCGAGGCGCCGGGGCTGATTGCCACGATCCGCAGCCTGGGGCGGGCCGCAGCCTGGGGCGGGCAGCAGCGCGGCGGTAGGCGATGATGAAGATCACCCCTCACCATCGCCCCTGCTGATTGGCTTTATTCTGTCGGGAACGTCACATCGATCTCGACGTTGCTCGACTGGATCGCCGGCAGCAGTGCTTCAACCAATTGCGTCATGGCGGCGGCGTCCATGCCCGTGCTCTCCAGCAGACCGGCGCCGGCTGCGAGCCTGACCAGATGGTTGAGTTCGCCTTCCGCCCAGCCCAGCACGGGCAATTCTTTACCGTTCAACGCAATATGAATGCCCGCCGCGTCAGTGCGCACCGTGGCGTTTGTGACGCCCGCGGCCACGGCGTCCTGCACCATCGCCGCGTCTAATTTCAACTGGCCAAAGGGCGCGCCTGTCAGCGCCTGCCATTCAGCGTCAGTGATGCCCTGGACAGTATAGTTGCCGTCAATGTCATAGACGACCGGAATGCGGATAACCGGCGCGGCGCCGATCTCTGTCATGAAAGCTTCTTGCGCCGCTTTGGCGGTCGCGGCCGCAGAGGCATCGCCTGCCACCTGCATGGGGATCATCGCGGCGCCCTGGCTGACCGGGAAGCGTAGCGCCACCCCAACCCCGACATCGGTGATGATCGGCAGGACGGCCTTGATCGCGGCCGGCACGGCCGGGCCTAGCAATTCGACCACATCGCCGAGATTGGCCAGTTGCTCATCAGTCCAGCGCATCGATGGGATCGGCTCGCCATTTACAAGGATCAAGAGCCCGCTGGGCGCCGTGGTCACTTGGATGTGCTGAATGTCGGCGGCTGTCAACTGATCGATCATGGCCTTGTCCAGCTTGAGATCGGCAAGCCCGGCTGGCAACAGCGCGCCAAAGCTGGCCAGCGGCACACCACCCAAACTGGCCGCGCCATCCGTATCGAAATCGATGGTCAGGGCAGGCAAGTCGACGGCCAGCGCGGCGTCAGTTGCGGCCGCGGCAGTTTCGCCTGCACCTGCGCGGGCGCCACAACCGGTCAGCACCAAGACGGCAAACACGGCCAGCATGGCCAGAAGCCAGAAACGCTTGACAGGCATAAGATTTCCTCCTGATTGATCTTTGATTGGGCAGATTTTGCTATCATCTCCGATTCTACTTTGGCAGGCACACTCTGTCAAACGCCTGGAACATTGCCGAGATGAGAACGTTGGTTCAAGGCTGGCAGTGCGGTATACTGACAGCTCGCTTCAATTGCCTCCACCAGAAAAACGCAGATGACTTGGCCGATGACGCCATCCTGTCACACATGGAAGGAATGCCATAGATTACCTTATGACTGACGGATTATCACTTAACGAGCAGGGCCTCACTCCACTGACTGAGCAGCCGGCAAACCGGCGCCACGTCCAAACCGGCGATTTGGCGATGCTTTTTACTTCGGACTACAAGCGGTACGTCCTGCACATGCACCCAGAAGGCGTTACTCACACGCATCTTGGCATCTATCGGCACAGCGCGCTGATCGGCCAGCCATGGGGTGCGGCCGTGCAAAGTCAGATCGGCCACGCGGCGTTGTTGCTGCAACCTTCCCTCACCGATTTGATGAAGTCGCTCAAGCGCGGCACGCAGATCATCTATCCGAAAGACGCGGCCTACATCGTCCATCGTCTGAGCCTGCACGCTGGCAGTCGTGTCATCGAGGCCGGCACTGGCAGTGGCGGGCTGACCACAGCGCTAGCCTGGGCGGTGATGCCAACCGGCATGGTCTTTACCCACGAAATGCGCCCCGATATCCACCAGGTTGCCCGCGAGAATCTTGCGCGCGTTGCCTTGCTGCCGTATGTCAAAATGATGCTCGCCGATATCGAAGATGGCTTCAAAGCCAATGATGTCGATGCCGTCTTTCTCGATGTGCGCGAACCCTGGCGTTATTTACCCCACGTGCGCGCGGCGCTGCGACCTGGCGGCTTCTTTGCCAGCCTGCTGCCCACCGCCAATCAGGTCATTGAATTGCTGCATGGTTTCGACCAGCATCATTTTGCGGATGTGAGTGTAGAAGAATTGATTCTGCGACCTTACAAAGCCTCTCCCAGCCGCTTCCGCCCCGATGACAATTTGATCGGCCACACCGGTTATCTGATTTTCGCCCGCTGCATCGATCCGGGGGAAGACATGGGGCGTTGGCAGCGACCGGAGCGCCAGCGCTATGAGGCGCGGCTGCGCACCGAAGCTGAGATCGCGGCTGAAGCCCAGCGCCGCGCTATCGATATCGCCGCTGGCGGCAAGAAATATCCGGAAATGCCGCTGCCGGATTGAGCTGCGAAGGACGGGTTGCGAAGGACGGGTTGTGAAGGACGGGTTGTGAAGGACGGGTTGCGAAGGACGGGTTGTGAAGGACGCAGTCTGTTGCTCAGGGGATGACGAACTTATTGATCACGCCTCAAAACTTCCTCATAAAACTCATGCAGCCGCTCGCCGAGCAGTCGCCAGTCGTACTGTTCTTGTAGACGCCGCCGCGCCGCCTCGCTGATGGATGCTTGTTGCGCTGGCGTGTTGAGTAGAGCATCGACCGCCTCGGCAAATACTTCAGGCGTGGCGTTGGCAGGCACAAGCCGCGCCGCGCCTCCGGCCCCGTAAGCACGCTGTTCGCCCACCGCGCTCGCCACCACCGGCGCCCCCGCAAGCAGCGTAGTTGCCAGCCGCACGCTGCATTTCGCCTGTTGTAAAACTGTTGGCTCTGCAGGAAAAATTGCACAACCGATGCGTGCGTAAATCTCAGCAAGCCGCGCCTGATCCACATATCCCAGCCATTCAACATGTGACGCCGCGTGCGGGGCAATGGAAGCCATTGCCCCGCGAAATGCATCGCCCAGGTCCGCGCGCACCGGCGCGCCGGCGACCAGCAGCCGCGCCTGGGGACGACGTGCGTGCAATGCGCGCCAGCAGGTCGCCAGCCAGAATGGCGCGACTTCTACAAAGCGGCTGAAAAAGAGGATGTCGTTGCCGTGCGTTGGCGTCCAGCGCAACCCATCGGCCGGTTGCGGCTCGATGCCATTGGGCAGATGCAGAATCGGCGCCGCGCGGTTTGCACGATGGATCCGTTCGACCAGCCAGCGGCTGGCCGCAGTAATGCCATCGGCATGGCGGATCCCCCATTCTTCCTGCCAGGCGAGAAAACGCGCCAGCGGCCACGTATAGCCATTGATCGGCGCCCAGGCCTGTTCCCAATCGTCGGCGTCGAGCAGAAGACAGGGCGTCCGGCGCCTTATCCCGCGTCGCTGCCACAGCCACCACTGCACAAGACCGGCGTGCGCGCGCGGTTTGACGATATGCACGATTTCAGGGGCCAGAACAGATATTTCGTGTAGTAGCCGGCGGGTTGTCAGGAGGACGCCACCGGCAATTTGAACATTCACGAGCTCTACGCCGTGATCCGCCCAGGCGCGGCCGGCGTCGGCCGGCGTGTCCCAGGGGGGGATCAGGAGGGTGGGCGTCCAGCCATGTTCGACCAGAGCGCGTGCCAATGGCAACGTGCGCGCCCAGACAGTGGTTTTCTGACCCAGCCCAAAGGGGGCGACAAAACAGACGCGGCGCTTCATAAGGCGAGTGGGTCTTTACTCGGTGAAAATTGCCAATGGCCAATGATGGAGGGTGCGCAGATGAGCAAGGGCAGCGTCTTCGGCGGCTTGTGGATAGATCAATTCATACTTTGTCGCCAACTGTGGCGCGTACCAGCGATAAATGACGACCAACGCCACGGCCTGACCGATCCAACTGTCGGCATTGACCGCAGGCGCCAACAATGTCTTTTCGATGGCCGCGCGTTGGCTTTCGCTAAGATAAGTGTTGAGATGCGTAGTGCCTTCAGGCCAGTCGATGCCATTGAGCGCCAGCATCATCTCGAGGACGATATGTCGCAGCAGCGCAGTTGTGTCGGCGGCAAGCAGATTTTCTTGGCGCTCTACTAAAGCGGGCAACTGCGCCAATGTGCGCCAGAACGCCTCCAACAGCAGCGCGCTATGTTCCGGCTGCGCGGATTGCAGTGAGTCCGGCCAGGAATGAGCATTCATGAGATGCAGTATACCCTACCCTGCACAATGGACAGAAGGGTAGCGGCGTCACCGGCGAATTGTGGTATCTTTGATACAATAAAGTGCCAATGTAGTCAGACGATGCACAGAAACGAGGCGTTGCTGCCACAGGTTGGGCGGTGGGGGCCACGCTATTGATCGAAGTAAAACGCCAGAAAACCAAAAAGATAGAATAAACCATGAGAAATACAGATCCGTTTTCCGATTTGATCCGTTCGATTGAAGAAAACCTTCAGCGCGGCGAAGATTGGATTCCGCCTAACGACGGCAGTCCACGGCGCCCGCTGCCGGGCCGGCCAAGCCGCTGGTGGTGGCTGTTGGTGATTCCATTTATCTTTCTGCTGCTGTTCAACAGCTTGATTGGTTTTTTGACCAATTGGACATGGCATGCCAGTTTGGGGTTTGAATCGATTTTGTGGACGCGCGTGCTGGCGTCGCTGGGGCTTTTTGCTGCTGGTTTTGGACTCACCTGGCTTTTTCTGGCGCTCAACTATTGGATTGTGCGGCGCATTGAGCCATTTGGTTTGACTTCGACTCCCGTTGAGGCTTTAGCCGATGTCACCGGCATGCGAATTTCGACGGTGGCTTTGGCGGTTTTTACATTTTTCTCTTTTTTGATGGGGCTTACCACCGCCAGTGAATGGCCGCAACTGTTGCTTTTCCTGAATCAGAGCAACTTTGGGGTTGTTGATCCCGTTTTTGGCCGCGACATCAGCTTTTACGTCTTTACGCTGCCCGTGCTGGAGATGGTGCGCGGCTGGTTTCAGGCAGTGTTGATCGCTACAATGTTGATGGTTGTCGTCGTCAGTGGCATCGGCTGGCGTGGCTGGCGCGCAAGCACGGGGCTTTTGCTCCATCTTGGCCTCCTGGGCGCGCTTTTCCTGGGGTTGCTGGCGCTCGGCTATCAACTGGATGCTGCTCAGCTTGTGTACAGCGGACGCGGCGCGGTCTTTGGGGCAGGCTACACCGATGTCAACGCCCAGTTGCCAGCCTACAACTTGCTGACGATTGTGACACTGGTGGCCGCGGTGCTGTTGGTGATTACCGCGTACATGCGGCGCGCGTGGCGTGCGATCGTGGCTGTTTTGCTGATCTGGGTTGGCGTCACCGTAATCGCGGGATCGATTTACCCTTCGTTTGTGCAGCGTTTTCAGGTCAGCCCGAATGAGTTAAGCTTGGAACGTCCTTTTATCGAAAATAATATTCGCTTCACGCGTCTGGCCTACGACCTGACGGACATTGAAATGCGCAGCTATGACGCTTCGCAGGAGCTGACGCCTGCCGCCTTGCTGGCCGAGCCGGCGACGGTGCGTAATATACGTCTGTGGGACTATCGACCTTTGCTCGAAACCTATAACCAGGTGCAGGCGCTGCGCCAGTACTACGCCTTCAACGATGTCGATGTCGACCGCTATGTCATTGATGGAGAGCGGCGCCAGGTAATGGTGGCTGCGCGCGAGCTGGTGGCCGACCGGCTTACAGAGCAGGCGCAGACGTGGGTCAACCGCCGGCTGGTCTACACACACGGCTTTGGGGTGGCGATGTCGCCGGTGGAGTTGGTGACCCCGGATGGTCTGCCCGAATTTTACATCAAAGATCTGCCGCCGGTTGGCAACCTGGCGTTGACCGAGCCGCAACTCTATTTTGGCGAGTTGACCAACGAGTATGTGATCGGCCACACCAAAATGGAGGAGTTCAGCTATCCCCAGGGCGATGGCAACGTGACGACGAGCTTCTCTGCCGACACCGGCATCGATATGACTTTTTGGCATCGTCTCCTCTTTGCAGTCCGCTTTGGCGATATCAATTTGATCCTCAATCAGGATATTACGGACGAAAGCCAACTGCTTTGGCGACGCAATATTGTGGAACGCGTGCAGCAACTGGCGCCATTCCTCCAGTTGGATCAGGATCCCTATCTGGTGGTTGGCGAGGATGGCCGTCTGTACTGGATGATGGATACTTATGTGACGAGCAACCGTTTTCCCTACAGCGAGCCATATTCCGGCGGCTTCAATTACATCCGTAACACCGTTAAGATTGTCATCAACGCCTATGATGGCTCGCCCACCTTTTATATCACTGACGCGACCGAGCCGATTACAGCGGCGTATGCGCGCATCTTTCCGAAGCTTTTTCAACCGTTTGAGGCCATGCCCGACTTCCTGCAGCGCCATATCCGCTACCCGACTGATCTTTTCTCCGTGCAGGCCGAAATGTACCGCATGTATCACATGACGAATTCCCTGGACTTTTACAATCGCGAGGATGTATGGGCGTGGCCGGAGGAGATCTTCTATAACAAGGCGCAGCCGATCGACCCGTACTATGTGCTCATGGAATTGCCTGACTCTGACAAGACCCTTAATTTTATGCAGATTTTTCCATTTACACCCGCCAATCGCGAGAATATGGTGGCCTGGATGGCGGCGCAGAGCGACCCAGATAAATATGGCGAGAAGATAGTCTACAACTTTGGGAAGGATTCCCTATTCTTTGGCCCCAAGCAGATCGAGGCGCGCATCGACCAGGATCCGCTCATCAGCGCACAACTCAGCCTGTGGAATCAGCAGGGCAGCAGCGTCATTCGGGGCAATCTGCTGATCATTCCGCTTGGCGATAGCCTGCTCTATGTAGAGCCGCTTTATCTGCAGGCGCAGAGCGGGCGCATCCCCGAGCTGCGGCGCGTTATACTCGCCACTTCGGATCGGGTGGTGATGGCTGAGAATCTAGGGCTGGCGCTGGTGCAGTTGTTTGGCCGCAACACCGTCGAACGCGCGGGGCTGGCCGACCTGTTGGCCGCGGCCAGTGAAGCCGCAGCCGCACAGAACGCCGGCGCGAGCAACGCTGGGCAAACATCGGCTGACGAGCTGGGCGGCGCTACGCTGGAGCAGTTGATCGTCACGGCCAACCGCCAGTACACCGCGGCGCAAGCACACCTGCGCAGCGGCGATTGGGCCGCGTATGGCGACGAAATGGACGCGCTGCAGGCGACGTTGCAGCAACTTGTACAATTGACCGGGGTCGCGCCTGTGGAAACGCCAGCAGCGGAGACGCCAGCAGCGGAGACAACGCCGGCGCCAACCCCCGAGTCGGCTGAGTAGCCGCCAACAAAAATGCTTACACTTTTTTTACCATTGCTTCATCCGCATCTCATGCACGACGGCTAAAGTAACGGTGGTGTCAGTTAAACTTTCAAGTCAGGAGGATGTTGAGACGGCGTTAGCAGCCCAATTCCTCCCCAAACGTAAAATGCAGAGATGCGAGGTAGTTAAATGAGTCAACAAGAATTCAAGCAAGCGCCCACGCGCAAGCTCAATCCGCTGCTGGTGGGAATATTGGCGGTCATCGGGGCCGGGCTGATTGTCTTTGGCGCGCTGGCCGCGCCGCTGGCATGGCAGACGCTTTCGGTCTCCGCCAGGAATGGACAGCAAGTTGTTGCGGCGCCCGCGCTCCAGATTGATTCTACGCTGGATGAGGATCAGAATGCGTTGGCGGCCTTATACGACGCGGTGGCGCCGTCTGTCGTCAATATCCAGGTGGAGAGCATTGCCTCCGCTGCTGACTTGCCGCAGATTCCTGGCTTTCAATTGCCGCAGGGCGACATGCCGTTGCAGCAAGGCGAAGGCTCTGGTTTTATCTATGACAACGAAGGCCACATTATCACCAACAACCACGTGGTCGATGGCGCGCAAAAGGTAATCGTCAACTTCAATAATGGCATGTGGGCGCGCGCCGAGGTGGTTGCCGCCGACCCGCAGGCCGATCTCGCGGTCATCAAGGTGACGCCGCCGGATGGGGTAACGTGGACGCCGCTGCCGCTCGCCGAGGATAACAGCATCAAGGTTGGCCACATGGTCATTGCGATCGGCAACCCATTTGGCCTGGAAGGCACCATGACCACCGGCATTGTCAGCGCATTGGGGCGCGGTTTCCCGGTTGACGCCCTTGGCAACAGCCGCTACACGCTGCCTGACGTGATCCAGACGGACGCGGCCATCAATCCTGGCAACTCGGGTGGCCCGCTGGTCAACCTGAACGGCGAAGTCGTCGGCGTCAACTTTGCCATCGAGTCGCAGACGCGCCAGAATTCTGGCGTCGGGTTTACCATCCCCGTCTCGATCGTCAAGCGCGTCGTGCCGGCGTTGATCGAAGATGGCGCGTACAAGTATGCCTATCTGGGGCTGGAAGGCAGCACGATCTCGCCGCAACTGGCCGAGGCGCTGGAGTTGCCTGACAATACACTGGGCGTCTACGTGTCCTCGGTGGTGCCAGGCGGCCCTTCGGAAAAGGGAGGCGTGAAAGGTGGCAGCCGCACTGCAACCACTGCCAATGGCATGGAGGTGCGTCAGGGCGGCGACATTGTTACGGCCATCGATGATATGCCCGTCGTGCGCTTCGAGGATCTGGTCTCTTTCCTGGTCACCAAGGCCGAGCCGGGCAAGACGGTGACGCTGACCGTCGAACGCAATGGCGAGGAGATCAAAGTCGACGTCACGTTGGGCGAGCGTCCGACCCAGTTGGTGGCAAGCACCGAACTTGGCGAGGATGGCAAGATCAACGCACGCGCCGCGATCACCATCGCTGAAGACGCGGTGCGCGGCCAGCTTGACGGTGCCATCACCGAAAAAGTGGCGACGCCCGAAGACCGCGACGGCCAGAGCACGTGGGTCGTGGAGTTGAGCACTGCCACGCAGACCGCGACCGTAGTCGTCGATGCGCAGTCGGGTGAAGTGATGGAGTTGGCAATTAAGTAATCGCCAACCGAGAAAAACCATCCAGCAAAAGGGCCGGGCTTCTTCAAGAAGTCCGGCCCTTTTTGTTCTGCTGCGCCTCTGCCTTTCTACACCTTTGCGTCAAAGCTGTTTTTGGTCAGTTAAAGACACAACGCGGCGTGCTCACAAAAGGCAGGTAGAGGCCATCTGCATAGATGTAGATTGTCTGGCTGCGCAGCGCGTGGGCCGCGCGCTGGATCGTCTGCAGCGGTGGGGCCGCGCGCCAATTGGCGACATCGTTGGCATAGCGCGTAGCGTCCACGCGCGCCAATGCTTTGCCATTCTCCGCCACCGACGGCCACGGCGCCTGGTTGCTGTATTCGACTTCATCGACAAAGGCGTAGTTGACTCTCGCATCCAGTTCAGGATCCAGCGGCGCGGCCAGCGCCACGCGTTCACCAGTGCTGCTCAGCCCATTGTTCAGAGGGCCAAAAATGCGCACGGACGCGGGGATCTTCTGCTCCTGGCGAAACAAATCGGGGCTGATCTCGCTCAGGATAATGCGCTCGCCTGGCGCGAGGGTCACCCCCGCCGGAAAGACGAACATGTCGGTGTCTTTCCCCGTGCTTTTCTGCCCGATGAGTTTCCATGGATTGAGAGGGTGGTTTGGGTCGTACAGTGGCGCGGGCGTACTGCCGACGTTGGCAATGACGACATATTCGCTGTCGCCCGACCGCGGATCGACCATCAGTTCTTCCAGTTGGATTGCACTGATGCGCACGCCGCAGTTGGACAAGCCCAGCGTTGGCGGGCCTTCCTGCATAGGAAAGCGCGCCCTGCCCAGCGCGTCGAGATAGCGGATAAAGGAGACGTTGTTGGGAGAAGCGCCAACGCGCGTGGACTCAACCAACAGCGGCGCGCCGCCCTGGGGATTGGGCCGGAAAATGTATACTGGATCGCCGGCCTCACTCAAGCCAAACGCCCAGTCGCCTTTGGTGTTGGCAATCACATAATAGCCTTCGGCGCTGATGCTCACGCCATCGGGAATCCGCACCCAGTCGCTCTGAGGACGCGCATCGTCGTCGGTCATCCACCAGCCGGAGAGATCGACGGCCGCGTCGCCGGCATTGTACAGCTCCACCGCATCGACGCTTGGCTCGTCGGTGTGAGCGAGAATCTCATTGATGACAACAGTTGGCTGGCCTTGCAGCATTGTTATAGGTTTGCTGGTGGGGCGGCCTGTTGCCGGCGCCGGCGCCAAGAACGCTGCACTCAGACTGCCGAGGATAGCAAAGGACGCAAATATCCCACTTCGTAGGAAGGTGTTCATGGGTTCTGGAGACGGATGCCTTTCTCATCAAAATAGACGGTTAAAGTGGCGGTGTCGCGCAGAAAGTCGATCTCTTCGATGACATAACGTCGGACGCGGCGCCCGGTGCGATTGCTGAGATCGTCAAGCAGGGCGCGTTCGTTGTTGGCCTGAATCAGGTCTACCTTTTCGTAGTGGACGATCTGCGAGGAGCCGTAACGCATCAACAACCCCCGATCGAGCACGATCACAAAGAGCGCCAGCGCGCCGTTAATCACCAGCACATCCGCAAAAGGGACGCGTGTCGCAACGAAGAGCGCGTTGGCAAAGGGCAGCATAATTGCCAGATAGAGGTAGGTCATTTCGCGCACCGGGATGTTGATCGACCGGAAGCGCATGATCGTAAAGACAGCCAGCAAGCCAAAGCTAAAGCCAAGCGTCAACTGGACATCACGCAACAGGCTGGTGATGAGATAGGCCATGACGCTAAAGGTGAAAAAGGTGAAGATGTACTCGGGGCGGCTGCGTCGCGAAGACGCATAGCCCAACCCAAAGACGATGATGCCGGTCGCCAACGTCAGTGCAAATCCAGGCAGAACTTCTGTCAGCAGATTCACAGTCGTTTATCTTTCATAAATCGCTTTGAGCCGGCGCAGAATCGGCTTGAACCGGTTGTGTTTCAGCTCTGGATAGAACATTGCCATCGAGACACAATATTTGCTGACGTGGGTGGGGTGAAGCTGAAGACGGTGCAGTTCGCGCGCCATGGGTGAGTTGAGTGAGAATTTTCGCTGCTTGATCTCAATGATCGACAAGCCAGGCATAGGAACCGCCAGTTGGTCTTTGCCCACCTCGAGGGCTAGATCGATCGTGATGCGTTCTTGGCGTTCGAAATCGGCTAGCGTCATGCGTTGAAAGCGATTCCAAACCACTGGCTGCAAGGAAGGAGTATCGACATTCAGGCTAGGCGGCATCCAGGCGGTATCCAACGCTTGAAAATGCCAGACTGGTTCAGACAACATCGTGCGCGTCTTGACCGTGCGCTCGCGATTGGTCTTCTCTTTGACTTCCAGAAAGATCATTCCGCTGTCGATATACCACCGCCAGCGGACTTTGTGGCGCACGCGCAGGCCGTTGTGGTGCGATTGATACATCGCAAAGTCCGGCGTGTCGAAATAAGTCGTATAGTATCGTCCGGGGCGCACACCGTTGATTTCCAGCACGCGATAGTTGCCGCTCACTCGCTCCATGATCTGCGCGAGTTGGCTGTCGTGCAGAACGAACTTGACATCAAGGCGATCGAGCAGCGCGAGCGCCTTGATCTCATCCAGCGAGATCGATGGCATTTGTGCTGCAGTTGTTGTCACCTGGTGAAGGAAGTTCGACATTCAGGATCCCGTACGCTCGAAAGGCGGTGCAAAAAAGCCATGGGGCAAGCGGGCGTCCAGCAGATCGGCGCCGGTCAGGTCGACGCCGGTCAAGGTCGCTTCGCGCAGATCTGCATTGCGCAGCACGGCGCCGCGCAGATCCGCGCCGGTCAGATCAGCGCGGCGCAAAATTGCATCCTTCAGGTCCGCATCGACCAACGATGCATCCACCAAACTTGCACGCTCCAACTGGGCGCCGCTCAGATTGGCGGCGCGAATATCTGCACCCGTCAGATCCGCGTCGCGCAGATCCGCCTCACGCAGATTAACGCTGCGCAACACCGCGCCTGCCAGACGCGCGTACCGCAAATCAGCACGGTCGAGCAAGGCATTGGATAGATCTGCACGCTCCAAGTTGGCCTCACGCAGGTGCGCCCCCGATAAGATTGCCAACAACATTGTCGCGTTGCTCAGATCCGCACGATTCAAATTCGCCAACGACAAGTTGACGCGGTTCAAATCGGCGTGCGCCAGGTCACGGCCACTCAGATCCACCTGGATGCAGGTTGGCTGGCAAGCCAATTGGGGGAGCGGGTTAGCGGGATAGACCTGCCAGGCCAGCCAGATCAAGGCGGAGGCCGCAATCAGCAAGACCGTATAAAACGCCGATGTGGACACTTTTTCCATACGACGCACCAATGTACCACAGCTTCCTCAAAAGTGGTGATTGGCGGTTGCCTGATCGTTGGGTTTGGTTGATAATCGGCAGGGCGAGGAGCGAGGGGCGAACAAAGCGGATGAGGTGGATTCTTGCTGATTTCATCTAAAAAACTATCTCTCCACATTCTTGTGGAGGAGTATCGCTTGCAACCTGCAAGCACGATTAAATTCAAGGGAATCTCCATATGATTGATATAGAACGCGCCAACCAGACCGTCGTCGAACGCATGATGTCCGCCCGGCCGATTTTGCGCACCATCGTGCGCGCCGCCGATGTGATTCCCGGCATGGAGGGTCGTCGGTTGCTCCATGCCGGCCCGCCGATTGCCTGGACGCACGCCTCTGGACCGTTGCGCGGCGCCTTGATCGGCGCCTGCCTCTTCGAGGGATGGGCGCGCCATGCTGGCGAAGCCGAGGCGTTGTTGGCGTCCGGCGCAGTGGCTTTCGACCCCTGTCACCACCATGACGCGGTTGGGCCGATGGCTGGCGTCATTTCACCGTCGATGATGGTCTATGTGGTGGAAAATGTGACGCACGGCAACCGTGCTTTTTCCACCCTCAACGAGGGCTATGGCAAGGTGCTGCGCTACGGCGCGTACAGCGAAGAAGTGCTCGCCAGGCTGCGCTGGATGAACGAAGTGATGGGGGGGGTGCTGGCCGACGCGCTGGCGCTGAGCGAAGAAGGCATCGACATCCGCACCCTGCTCGCCGAGTCGCTGCACATGGGTGACGAGGGACACAACCGCAACAAGGCCGGCTCGCTCCTCTACACGACGAAGCTGGCGCCACTGGTCGTGCGCGCGGCCCCGAACGCGGAGACGGCCGCCAGTGTGCTCAAGTTCCTGGGCGACAATGCGCTCAGCGTGCTCAACCCGGTCATGGCCGCGTGCAAGGCGATGGCCGACGCCGGGCATGGCGTCGCGGGCAGCACGATCATGACAGCGATGGCGCGCAACGGCACAGAGCTGGGCATCCGCGTTTCTGGGCTTGGCGACCGCTGGTTCACTGGCCCCGCCGGTATGCCCGATGGCCTCTACTTTCCCGGCTTCACAGCTGCTGACGCCAACCGCGACATTGGCGACAGCACCATCACGGAAACCGCGGGCATTGGTGCGTTTGCGATGGCTGCCGCGCCCGCTATCGTCACCTTCATCAGCGGCGCGCCGCAAGACGCCATGCACGCTACGCTGGAGATGTACGAAATCACGATCGCCGAACACACCGCGTTTACGATTCCCGCACTGGGCTTCCGCGGGACGCCGACCGGCGTGGACATCCGCAAGGTGGTGGAATTGGGCGTCACCCCGCGCATCAACACTGGCATTGCGCACAAGGAAGCGGGCGTCGGTCAGGTCGGGGCCGGGCTGACGCGCCCGCCCATGAGCGTCTTCGAGGATGCGCTGGTCGCCTTTGCGGAGCAGTATTTGGAAGTTAGCTGAAGGCACAACTGCTTTGACGCAGAGAACAGCTTATAAACTGATCTCAGTACTTCACGAAACTCACACAAAGCCGCAAAGAACACAAAGATCGCCATCTTCAACTTTGTGTCTTTGCGTCTCTGTGTGAGGCAAAATCTTGGACTACTGGATCTATCTCTATACTTTGCAGTTCAGTTTTCGTCCAGAGGTGACAGTCACTTTGCAAAGTGACTGTCACCTGAGAAGTCAAGAATTTCTGTTTCAGTAGTTTGTACGGTTTGCTGATGTTGCTTACTCTTTCGAATCTCTCCAAAGCTTACGGCGACAACCAGGTGCTCACCAATGTCTCCCTGACGATACAGCCACGCGCTAAGTGGGGGCTGGTCGGCGCCAATGGCGTGGGCAAATCCACGCTGATCAAGATCATCGTCGGCGCCGTGGAACCGGACGCGGGCATGGTTGATCTGGCTGAAGGTCTTCAGATCGGCTATCTGCCGCAAGTGCTCGCGGCCAGTGAGACGCTGACGCTGGACGAACTGATCGCGCACTCACAGGCGCGCATACGCGCGGTCGAGGCGCGGCTGCGTGACTTGGAAATTATCATGGCGGATCCTGTCATCCAGGCAGAGGCGCTCGACCAAGCGCTGGTTGAATATGGCCATCTCGGCGCAGAGTTCGACCGGCTGGGCGGCTACGATCTGCCACACCGCACGGCAAGCGTGCTGACCGGACTAGGCGTCGGCGACCTTGCGCGCGACCGTGCGCTAACCTCGCTCTCCGGCGGCGAGAAAGCGCGCGTCGGGCTGGCCGCGCTGCTGCTGCAGACGCCCGATCTGCTGCTGCTGGACGAGCCGACCAATCACCTGGATTTCACCGCGCTGGCTTGGCTGGAAGGCTTTTTGCAAGACTTCGGCGGCGCGTTGCTGGTGGTCTCACACGACCGTGTATTTCTCAACCGCACCGTACAGGCGATTGTCGAGATCGACGAGTATACGCGCGAAGCGCGCTTTTACGCAGGCAACTACGACTTCTTTGCCCAGGAAAAGGCGCTGGCGCGCGCACGTTGGGTCGAAGAATACACCGCGCAGCAGGAGGAAATCCGCGAGTTGCGCCGCTTTGTCCAGAACAAGGCGCGGCAGGTCGGCCACAACCGGCCCGGAGACGGCGACAAGCTCGCCTATGACTACAAAGGCGGGCGCGTTGAGGCGACGATTGGCCGCAATCTGCGCGCGGCGGAAGAGCGTCTGCGCCGCCTTGAGGCGGATCCTATCCCCAAGCCGCCGACGCCACTGCACATCAACCCGGCGTTCGACCCAGCGCGGCTGGTCAACAGGACGCCGCTGGCCGCGTCGCAAGTGACCGTTGCCTATGCGGGCCGGCGCGTGCTGGACGACATAACTGTGGCGTTGGGCGCCCAGGATCGCATCGTGATCGTTGGGCCAAACGGTGCGGGCAAGAGCACGCTGCTCAAGGTGCTGGCGGGTCGTCTCAAGCCCGACGCCGGCGCTGTGACCGCGGCCGCGAGCACGGTCGTCGGCTATCTCGACCAGGAGCAGGAATCATTGCCCGCGGAGGGCACGCTCTACGAAGCGTACACGGCAGCCCGCGTCGGCGATTGGGAGGAACTCAAGGCGGAGCTGATGAGTTGCCACCTCTTCACCTTCTCAGATTTGCTCAAGCCGGTCGTCAGCCTGAGCGTTGGGCAGCAGCGCAAGCTTCAGCTTGCCTTGCTCATGGCCGCGCGCGCCAATGTCCTGCTGCTCGACGAGCCGACCAACCACATCAGCCTCGACGTGCTGGAGGAGTTCGAGGCCGCGCTGCTTGACTTCCGCGGCGCCATCGTCGCCATCTCGCACGACCGGCGCTTTATCGAGCGCTTTGCCGACCAGGTCTGGGAGATGCAAGCAGGGCGGTTGGTGCGCTACCTGGGCGGGTGGGAAGCGTACAGGATGCAGCGATAGCATGGACAGGATTATGCTGATTGGCCCGCGCATGTGTTGGCGGCCGCGGTTCAGCCCGGCCAGCATGTTCTGGATGTCGCCTGTGGGACAAATGTACTGGCGCGCGGCAGCGGAACGAGTCGGCGCAAACGGCGTCGTTGTCAGTTTGGATTTGAACTCAGGCATGCAGCATAAGTATACCCCCGATGTCCCAGTAAATTTGACCGTGCCCAATCGCTCTGCTATACTCCTACCGTTGTTGACCTTCCGGGCCAGTAGCTCAGTTGGGAGAGCGCTACAATCGCACTGTAGAGGTCAGGGGTT
>JACSRH010000328.1 GCA_014879855.1 Caldilineaceae bacterium
AGAGGGGGGAACAATTGGCGCCGCTTCTTCAGCGCCTGCGTCCGCAGCATCAGCTGTCAGCGTCGCTGCCGGCAGCACAATAGCTGTCGAGGATTCGGGCGCCGGCTGCATTGCCGCTTCCGCTGGCACGATTGCAGCGCGTGACTCTGCGGCTTCCGCCACGGGTTCAGATGCGACAGGCGTCGCGGCTGCTCCAAAAGGTGCAGGCTCGCCCAACTTCAGGAACTTCACAAGCATGGCGCCGACGCCGAAGGCGGTGAGAATCAGCGCACCCAGGAAGGCGAAGAAGCCAAAACAACTGCCAAGGATCCACAAAAACACCAGGATCGAGGCAGGCGCCACGACGCCGATCACAGTGCGCCAGGGCTGCGGCCAATGCCCCCCGCTGCGCGCATCAATGCGGCGACCGATTTCATCGCCAACGACAACCGCGCCAACCAGATTGATAGCCACAAAGAGCAGACCCAGCAGCACGGCCGGCGGTCTGAAGCAGACGGTGATCCACAGCAGTCCAATCACGGCCAGGCTCAAGAGGTTGAAGATCAGGCCGACGGCAAACGCCAGCGCGGTGCGTTCGGCCAGCAGGCTGCGCGCCTCTTCCACCAGCGCAGGTCGCCATTTGAGCAGCAGCCACGCGGTCAACACCGCCACGCCCAATATCAGCAACCCGCGTAACACACGTCCAACCAACGCCAGGAAAAACTCAGAGGGAGTCGGCGTCTGCCGCGCAGGCGCGGTGGCCGCGCCCGGCAGGGGAACAAACGCAGGCACTGGCGGCAGTTGGATCGCGGGGCCGCGCAACAAGCTGCCTTCGACCACCGCGCCGCGTCCCTGCTGAACTTCGCCGCTGACAACGCTGATGTCACCCGTCACAACGGCGTCGCCCCCCAGCTTGACATTGCCGCTTGTCGCCGCGATCGAGCCGTCGACCCTGCCGTCGATCTCGACATCGCCGCTAATAGAAGTGATGCTGCCTTGCACGACGCCATCGCGCTTGACCTTTATGTCACCGCTGTAGACGACCAGGTTGCCACGGATGACGCCGTCGCGCTCGACCCTGACATCGCCGTTGTAGACAACGACATCGCCGTCAATCGTCTCGCCGCCGCCCACGGTGAGGTCATCGTTGAAGAGCTGGTTCTGTTCGAGCGCTGGCAGATCCGGCGCATTGGGCGCAGCGGCTTGCAACGATGGCGCAAAGACGAGCAGTGATGACAGGGTGGTCACCAGGGCTACCATCACCAGCCAGGTTCGATTTTGTTTGAGCAACATGGTGTAGCGCATAAAGCTTTCCTATTGAGAGCGTTGGAGGAGGCGAACAACCAAAAACAAACAGCGCCGCCACCATCTTCATCTTTCAAGACATCTTTCAAGACATCTATCAAACCGTCCATAACGACAAATCATCACAGGATTTACGCAGTGGGCAAAACATCCACACACTCAGCACGCGTTGCGCAAACGATTAGCTGGCCTGGATAGGAACGGCGTCATTCATGCGCGCATTGCGGCGAAGGAGTTGCACCCAAGCTGTGACCAGAATTACCAACATCAGCGCATAGACGCCGCCGACGATCTGCGCCTGTGGCGTGTTGACCACGGCGACCAATGCTTCGACCGAAGAGCCAGCCCAAAGATTGGCAGAGGTGTACGCCAGAGCAAGCGCACGCACCTGCTCACCCACCCACTGTCCTTGCGTCAAGAAAACAAAGGCGCCAAGTCCTGTGGTGGCAAGCGCCACCATCCCCATCGCGGCCAACGCCAGCGCCGCCGAAAGAAGCAACACGCGCTGTTGGCTCTGCTGTTCCTGTTGGGCCAGACGCAATTCAAAGCGTTGCACAAAGCCGGAATTTGGCGTTAACGCCGGTGTGGCCTCGAACTCGCTGTCGATCCATTGCCACGCTTGCCATGCCTGCTCCAACGCAGCATAGCCTGCGCGCAGGGCATCGAAGCGCGTCTGTTCGCCAGCGCCCAACTGCTCGTCGAGCGCCAGCGACATCAGCCAATCGAACTCGGCGACGATTTCTGGTGTGGGTTCTGGCAAAACCTGCACCACCTCGATGATTTGTTCGCTCATTTTCTCACCTCATCCATTTGCACTGCCGCCATTCACAGAGCCGCCATTCACAGAGCCGCCATTTCACAGAGCCGCCAGGGCCATGCGCAGCATTGTGGGGCGTTCGCGGCTGCGTTCCGGCTGACGAGTTGGCGACGGCGAACGCTGAAGAGGAGGCGGCGTCACCGGCTCCTGCTCCTGGTAAATGGCCGCCAACTGCTGCCGCGCCCGAAACAGACGGCTCTTGACGGTTGCCACCGTCACTTGCATAGCTTCGGCAATTTCTTCGTAGCTCAAATCCTCCCAGTAGCGCAACACAAGTGGCGTGCGATACTCGGGCGTCAGCCGATCCAGCATACTCTGCACTTCGATGCGCGCTTCCTGCTGCAATGTGTGGCGCTCTGGGCGCGGGTCATTTCCTTCGAGATTTTGCAACACCGGGTTGTCGTCGATCGAGATCTGCGTCATGCGTCGCTTGCGCAACTGGTCGATGCAGTGATGATTGGCGATCGAAAACAACCAGGTCGAAAATTTCAAAGCCGGATCGTACTGCCCAAGCCGGCTGTAGGCACGCAAAAAGGCCTCCTGCGCGGCATCTTCGGCTTCTTCTACATCTCCCAACATCCGGTAAGTCAAGTTAAAAACTGGGCGCTGATACGCTTCGACGAGACGGCTGAATGCTGTCCGATCGCCGTGGCGTGCTTGTAGAACCCAGGTCTGCTCCTGTTCATTCATACCGACGAATCCTGCTTTTCTTTCAGAGGCCAATCAAGACCGGCCCCATGCGCTGTCGATCTATAGTACGCAATCACGCCAGAAAAGTTTCAGCACATCCTGGCAACACACCGGAGAAGGACGCCGGTTTTGTTGCTCATCTTTAGCGTGAAGTATAATATGAAATGAATCGGACAAGGAATGGCGACAGGGGCGAACGACCTTCGCCCCTGTCATCGTAGAATTGCTGGGTAGAATTGCTCGGTAGAATTGCTCGGTAGAATTGCTGATAGTCAGCGAGCCTGTAGCACGGCTGGGCGCCCGGCGCATCTGGTGAAGGAACACTCCATGCGACAGACATATCCATTTTCCGCCATCGTCGGTCAGGAACGCATGAAGCGCGCCCTGATTTTGAACGCGATCAACCCGCAAATTGGCGGCGTGTTGATTCGCGGCGAGCGCGGCACTGCCAAATCCACCGCGGCGCGCGCGCTCGCGGCATTGCTCCCCGCACTCGATGTTGTCCAGGGATGCCGCTTTAACTGCGACCCGCAGCGCCCTGACCTTTTCTGTGACGAATGCCGGGATCGGCTTGAGCGTGAAGGCGCCTTGCCGACGACGCACGTTTACACGCCATTTGTCGATCTGCCGGTCAGCGCCACCGAAGACCGCGTCGTGGGGACGCTCGACATCGAGAAAGCCATCCAAAAGGGCGAGCGCCACTTCGAGCCTGGCATCTTGGCCGCCGCCAATCGCGGCGTGCTGTATGTCGATGAGGTCAATCTGCTCGACGACCACGTGGTGGACCTGCTGCTCGACAGCGCGGCAATGGGCGTCAACGTGGTCGAACGCGAGGGCATCAGCTTCCAGCACCCCGCGCGCTTCGTCCTCGTCGGCTCGATGAACCCGGAGGAAGGCGACCTGCGCCCGCAACTGCTTGACCGCTTTGCCCATGCTGTCGATGTGATTGGCATTACCGAAGCCGGCCAGCGCGTGGAAGTCTTACGCCGCCGCGTCTTTTTCGAGCAGGATTCGGAAGCCTTCACCACCGCGTACGACGAAACCGAACGCACGATGTGCGACCGCATTTTACAGGCGCGACAACGCTACCCGCTCGTCAAGTACACGGAGAAAGACCTGTACACGATCGCCGCGCTGACCGCCAGCTTCAAGGTGGATGGGCATCGCGCCGACATCGTCATTCTCAAAACCGCGCGCGCCCAGGCCGCGTACGATGGTCGTCTGCAGATCACCGACAAAGACATCCTGTTGGCCGCGGAGCTGGCCCTGCCGCACCGCATGAAAAAGCAGCCCTTCCAGGATTCGGTGCTCAACCCGGATCAGTTACAGGCCAATATGCGCCAGGCGCGCGCCGACGCCGAACAGGCCGTCAGCGACGAGGAGCACCAACAGGAAGGTGAAGGCTCGGCCACGGCAGACGAAAAAAAAGCATCGAGGGCGATGAGTCAGAGCTGAATGAAAGCCCGGAGGCCGGCGAGGGCGGCGTTGCCCAGCCAGAAGCGTCTCCGCAGCAAAGCTCATCGCCCGGTGACAACAAAGGTGCACGCAAACCGATCAAAGTGGGGGAAACCTTCGAGGCCAAGCGGCTCGACACGCCGCTCGATAAGATGACGCGCGAGCGCGCCGGCAAACGCTCGTACACGCGCACGGATCGCAAGCGTGGCCGCTACATCAAGGCGCGTCCGGCCGGCGACCGCCCGGAAGACATTGCTTTCGACGCCACGCTGCGTGCGGCCGCGCCCTATCAGAACCAACGCCACGCCGAAGCCGTCAACGATCTCGCGTTACAACTGCGCAAGGGCGACCTGCAGCGCAAGGTGCGCGTGCGACGCACGGGCAACCTGATCCTCTTCGTGGTTGACGCCAGTTGGAGCATGGCTGCCAGCGAACGCATGGAAGCGACCAAAGGCGCCATCTTTAGCCTGCTTATCGATGCTTACCAGCGCCGCGACCAGGTGGGGCTGATCGTTTTTCAGCGCGATAAAGCGCGGCTCGTGCTGCCGCCCACCAGCAGCGTCGAATTAGCGCAGCGTGCGTTGCAAGACCTGCCCGTCGGCGGCAAGACGCCGCTGAGCGGTGGCCTCTTTCTGGCGTGGCAGGTGCTCGACGCCGCGCGCCGGCGCGATGGTGAAATCCGCCCGCTGATGATCCTGCTCACGGACGGCGCCGGCAACGTCAGCATGACCGGTATGCCCGCGCAGGAAGAAGCAGGGCGCATCGCCGACCTCTTTCAGCAGGCGCATCTCAAATCCATCGTCATCAACATGGAGCACGCCGCGTTCGACCGCGGGCTGGCGCAGAAGCTGGCCGATGCGCTCGGCGGGGTCTGCTACAACGTCCCCGACCTGCGCGCCGACACGCTCCTCCTGACTGTCAAACGTGAAATCGATGTCTGATCCGACGACCACATCGCACGCTACACAGCCACCCGGCGCCCCCGCCACGCTTATCAAAGGCAGTTGGGAGGAGAAGCTGATCCGTGGGCAACAACTCATCGCCGCCCAAAACGACGAAGCGATCGGGCTGCTCCAATCCTTGATCGACCGCCTTGCTAACTTGCCGGAAAGCCAGCGCCGCGCCGCCAATCAGCGTCTGGATCGCATTCTGTTGCAGGCAATCACGGATCTGGTCTTCTATCTCACCTATCGTGACCGCTATACAGAAGCGCTGGCCAACACCGCCCTGGCGGCGCGGCTGTCTGCTCCCGAGCACAGCGTCGTCTGGCAACAGCACAGCGCCGCCCTCTTACTCCAGTCCGGTGATCTGGATGCAGCTTTTGCCTTGCTCGACCGCATCGCGCGCGCAGGCGACATTACCCACTGGCACGATCTCGTGATGAACGCGCTCCGCCATCACCGCCTCGACGTTGCCCAGGCTGCGCTCGGCGAGACAGAGCGCACCGTCAACCGCGCCATCGCCACCCTGAGCGACGAACAGGAGATGCGCCAGGCGCGTGCACAGCTTGCATACCTGAAGGCCCATGTTGTCTTGGAACAGGGCAAGATTGAGGAGTGCATGGCATGGGCGCAATATGCCATGGCTGCCAGCGATTTCTTCAGCAGCAATCCTGGCTACTTCTATATACAACTCGTCGACAGAGGCTATTACCGCGAGGCGCTGACGTTGATCCACTACGATCAGACAAATCCGATCCGCGCCGGCTTTTGGGGCGGATTGGCGCTTTACCGGCGCGGCGAACATGAACAGGCTGAACAACGCTGGCGGCAAGCGCTGCGCGCACCCCTCCCGGACCAAGGCCCGACCGATTTCCTGGAGCTTGTGATGACGCATTATTACCTCGGCGACAAGGAAGGTCGCGGGTTGGCGAGCGTGCTGGGCGACCTGCAGCAGCAACAGGATGTAGCCTTTGGCCAGCTTTTTCTGGCGGGGCTCGGTTGGGCGCTGCGCAACGACCGCACGGCCGCGCATTCGAATTTTCGCCTCGCGGTCATGCGCAGCAAGTCCACCGCCAGCGGTCGTCTGCTCCCCCACTTCTGGTGGGCGTTTTGCGCCGATCTCCTGCCTGCAACCGAGCAAGATGAATATGCGCGTTACTTTGCAGATGCCACATCCACGCTTGCGGGGAAACCATTCAAGGGAAGTGACGGGTAGATAGTATGGCTGCAAATATCAGTTTTAGTGGAGTTATCGAAGCGGATGAACAAAAGGAGTTGCTGGAATTCACCCGCCGGCTAGCCGAAGCCAGCGCAGCAGTGATCCGGCCTTATTTTCGCAACGGCTGCCAAGTGGAGTTGAAGGCGGACGAGTCTCCCGTCACTGCGGCCGACCGCAACGCCGAGCTTGCCATGCGCGAGCTGATCGCACAGACCTATCCGGAGCATGGCGTGCTGGGCGAAGAATTTGGCAGCTATCAGCCGGACGCCCGCTATCGCTGGGTGCTCGACCCGATCGATGGCACCAAAGCGTTCGTCACAGGGACGTATCTGTTTGGCACCTTGATCGCACTGGTCAAGGACGGCCGGCCCGTCATCGGCGCCATCAACAACCCGCTGATTGGCGATTATCTGGTGGGTGTGCGCCATGGCGCCTGGCTCAATGGGACGCGGGTGCAAGTCGGCCCGTGTCGTCGGCTCGAAGATGCCGTGCTGCTGAGCACCGACCATTGGAGCGTCTTCGCCCATCAGAATGGCCCCGCCTACGAACGGTTAACGCGTCGGGTGAAGCGCTACAACAATTGGGGCGACTGCCACGGCTATCACCTGGTCGCCACGGGTGGCGCGCACATCATGCTGGACCCGATCATGAACGAATGGGATCTGATGGCGCTGATCCCCGTGATCGAAGGCGCGGGCGGGCGCATCACCGACTGGCAGGGAAACGACCCTGTCGGCGGAGCGAGCTGCGTCGCCACCAACGGCGAGCTGCACGAGGCGGCTATTCGTGCGCTGAACCCGCTTGATTGAGCCAGTCTTGGACGCTGACAAACCAAGCAGGTCGCGCTAGCCGCCCGACGTATTGCGTTAGTGACTGGCATCACGCTGGTGGCGCACCCTTACTGGAGGTCAAATAACTTCTATGAATACGATTTTTGATGCTCTCTGGGTCGAGGAACGGCCAGATGGCTCGTTTCGACGCACGATTGTGCAGCGCGCCACCGCCGATCTGCCGCCCGGCGATCTGCTGATTCGCGTGCACTACTCGTCGCTCAACTACAAGGACGCCCTGTCCGCCGCTGGCAATCGCGGGGTGACGCGCGCCTATCCGCACACGCCGGGGATCGATGCGGCCGGGGTCGTCGTAGAGAGCGCCGTCGATGAATTTAAAGCTGGTGATGAGGTGATCGTGATCGGCTACGACCTGGGCATGAACACGCCGGGCGGCTTTGGCGGCTATATCCGCGTGCCGGCGGGATGGGTTGTGCGCCGGCCGACCGGACTGACTCTGCGCGAGAGCATGGCGATCGGGACCGCGGGCTTCACCGCGGCGCAGTGCGTCGACGCGCTGATGCAACACGGCGTCGACAGCGGCGAGGTGTTGGTGACAGGCGCAACGGGCGGCGTCGGCAGCATCGCAGTGGCGTTGCTCAGCAAGCTGGGCATGACCGTCATTGCGGCCACCGGCAAGCCAGCCGCGGCCGGCTACCTGCACAGTCTGGGCGCCACTGCCGTAGTGGCGCGCGACGAAGTCGACGACCGGTCGGGCAAGCCGCTGCTGCGCGAACGCTGGGCAGGCGTGGTGGACACCGTGGGCGGCAACATGCTGGCGACCGCACTCAAAGCCACCCGCTACGGCGGCGCGGTGGCGGCGTGTGGCCACGTCGCGTCGCCCTCGTTGGAACTGACGGTCTATCCGTTTATCCTGCGGGGGGTCACGCTGCTGGGCATTGACTCCGTCAACCTTCCCATTGCCGCGCGGCGTGCACTGTGGGCGCGGCTGGCCGGTGCGTGGAAGCTTGACGTGCTGGCGCAGATCGCGCGTGACGTGGCGCTTGCCGAGTTGAACCCTGAAATCGACGCTATTCTGCGCGGCCAACAGCAGGGTCGCGTCGTGCTGGTGCATCCTACTCTGTGACGTCTGTGATGCGGTGATGCGCTGATGCAGAGAAAAGCGAAGGCATCCTTCTACTTTGCTTTGCATCCTAACATCTTAGAAACTGACTTGAAAATAGTTTCTTAACGCAAAGGCGCGGAGAAGCAGAGGCGCAAAGGCATTTTC
>JACSRH010000330.1 GCA_014879855.1 Caldilineaceae bacterium
CTCGGCAAAGTCTGCGGATTTGAGCGGCACGGCGGGGCCGACTTCGAGGCCGTCGAAACCGTTCTCGACCGCCCAGCGCGCCAGCTTGGGCAGGCTCCACGGTTGGAAACCAGGAAAGATGGTCAGGATGTTGGTGTGGAAAACGAGTGGTGGGCGGAAGCCCACAAAGTGCGTCATACAATCCCTACTTGACCCAAAACACGCCATCCATGCCGCCTGCGGCTACACCCTGTGCGGTGGGGAGAAACGTCAGCGCGGGAGGTTGATCCGTGGCAGCCCATGTCATGCCATCGTCCGAGCGCCAGATGCGCTCGGCATCGCTGAGCAGCCAGCCATCCGGCAGTGCGACCAATGCATTGACGACAGCCGGCGTCCCCGCGACCGGGGCAAAGGTGTAGCCGCCATCTTCCGAACGCCACAAGCCAGCGCCTTCGGCGCCGGCCAGCACCACGCCGCCTGTGTGAAAATCAGGGGCGATGGCCAAGGTCAACACGGGGGCAGGCGTCGTGGCGACTTGCTTCCAGCCACGCCCGCCATTGGGCGAGCGATAGATGCCGCCGAGCGCGCCTGCAAAGACGACTTCGACCGGCGGCCACGCTCCAGCCGGCTGCACTGGCGCCCACGCCAACGTCAGCACGTCAAAGTCAAACAATCCAAAATTGCAGACGCTCCAGTGCCGGCCCCAGTTCGTACTGCGCAGCACGCCGCCGCCAGCGGAGCCCGCAAGGATGACGCCGCTGTGCATCTGATCTGGGTCGGGCGCGAGACAGACGACTGGCGCGGTGACGCCGTCCAGCCAGCCAGCCTGCCAGCCGCCGTCGGGCGTGGTATAGGCGACGCCATGCGTGGCGCCGCCCACCAACATGCGTTCGCCGTCATAAAAACAACAGGCTGGTTGAGCGTCCGGCTGCGAAGTTGCTGTCAGGTCGCCGCCGGTTAAACGAAAGAGACCTTCTGGGCCGAGCGCCCAGAGGCCTTCATGATCTTGAGTCAAAGAAAGGATTACGGGCATGTGCGTATCTTTAAGGTGTAAAACTTTGTTGTGGCTTGCGATGATAGACGATGGCGTCGGTGCTGAGCGCCATGATGGCGCCGCTGACGGCCGCTTGCAGCACAGCCGCCACGACATCCGTGGCATCCAGCAAGCCGCTGCGTTGCGCATCGACGATGGTGGCGGACGCGACATCGTAAGTCGCGGGCGCGCCCATTTCCACAAGCCGCTGGAGATAGACAGCCGGCGCGGTCACGCCTGCGTTGGTCAGGATCTGGCGCTGAGGCGCCAGCAATGCTTGAGCAAGGACGCGCATTCCAAGCTCACAGTCGGCTTCAGGTTCGTGGACAGCCGCGGCCAAAAGCGCGGATTGGCAATGCAAGAGCGCACCGCCGCCGCCAGCCACGACCCCGCCGCGCTGCACCGCGGAGAGAACTTTCCAGGCGCGCTCAGCCTGGGCGCGGCGCAAATCACGTGCGGGCTGGTGATAGGCGCCAATTTTGAGCACGCCGATGCCGCCGGTGAGGGCCGCCAGCCGCCGCGTCAAAATCGGGCGCTCGTCGTCGTCATAGGGCGTGCGCGCCAGACGGTTGCCCAGATCGACGATCTGCTCCTGGATGACGCTGCGGCGCTCGCTTTCCATCGTCACCACCAGGCTGCGGTCGGCGAATTCAACGCGCTGGGCAATACCGAGATCTTCGGCGCGCGCAGTGCGCGCGGTGCGCTCGCCAATTTCCCCCAAAACAGCAGCGCCGGTCATTGCGGCCAGGTCCTGCAACGCAAAACGCCGTTCGTCGCCCACTGCTTTTGGTTTGACTGCCAGAATGATGAGTTTCCGTTTGTCAGCCGGCTGCATGTGGTTGGTCACCAGCAGGTTGAGTGCGGGCCCTGATACATCGGGCGCGATAATCAGCAGCGATTTGCGGCCCGCGTTGATCGCGGCCTCCAGCAGGGCAACGGCTTGCTCGGCCTCGGTGAGTGGCTTGTCGAGCAGAGCAACGGCCGGCGAAGATAGCACCGTGCGTTTGCGTTCCGGTTCTGTGTAGAAGTACATGCTGCTGATCTCGGCGCCATAGTGAGCGCCGCCCAGATACTGGCGCTCCAGATACGGGGCCACATAGGACTCGATCTGCAAGTGCCCATCGGCGCCGAGCAGATAGCTCATTTCGCCCAACACGGCAGCCAGGTCGTCGTCCTGCATCACGGCGCGAGCGACCGCGGCCAGGCTGCGCTCCCCCGTCACTGGGTGGCTTTGGGAACGCAATGCATCGAGAGCCACCACAGCGCCGCGGCGCATCCCTTCGATCAGACGCATCGCATTGGCGCCTGACGACACCTGCCGCATCCCTTCTGCGATCAGCGCGCGCATGAGAACGACAGCCGTTGCGCCGCCGTCGCCCACCTGTTGTTCCAGACGCCAGACGACGCCGCGCAACAACATGGCGCCGACATCCAGATCAGGGCGACCCAGGCCAAGGATGCGCCGCAGCGTGGTGGCGGCATCGTCGAGCACCTCCGCTTTGCGCCGCGTCTCGTCGTAGCTCATCACAGGCCCGCTGGTGGGGCCGAGGGTTAGGGCCAGCATGTCGGCCAACGCCGCAATGCCGCCGAAGAATTGGTTCCCGGCATCAGGCTGGAACGCGAGGCCAGGGCGGGTTACAGGTCTCGATAATGGAGACGGACGTTGCATTCGTTTCATGAATTTAGGAGCAATGATTTGGATGGATAAAAATTTATAACAGATTTAGTGGGTGAGGGCGCTTCCCAATGGCTGTTATCGTAGCGCATTCGTGCGCTTTCGTCAAAGATGAGGCTGATGCAGGGAGTGTTAGCGCGGCGGTCTGGCTAATCTCCATTGGAGACAGCTTGCGCCGCGGGCAGGGGGATGCGTTGCAAAGCAGCGAGCAGCATCTGCGGCTGCACCGGTTTACTCACATAATCGTCCATACCACTTTCCAGATAAGTGCGCCGCTGATCCGCAAAGGCGTTGGCTGTCATTGCGATAATATAGGGCTGACGATTGGGAGAAAGTTTGTGGCGGATGGCGTGCGTAGCCGCGACGCCATCCATCTCTGGCATCTGCACGTCCATCATGACGACGTCGTACATCTGGCGTTGCAACGCCTCCACCGCCTGCAAACCATCGCTGACAAGATCCGCGCGATAGCCCAGACGCACCAACATCGTCTGGATGACTTTTTGGTTGACAAGGTTGTCTTCAGCAACCAGAATGCGCAGCGGTCGCTTTTCCGCCATGTGCGGATCCCACTGCATGCCTGTTGTCTCTTTCGCCTCCGTCTGGTTGTGCTGCCACAGGGTGAGCAACGCCTCGCGCAACAAGGCAGGTTTGACAGGTTTGCGAAGGGAGACGGCAACGCCGGAGGAGCGGGCCGCGGTCGCGTCAAAATCCATCGAAGTCAGCAGCATCAGTTTGGGTGCGGTCGTGCTGGAACGGCGCTTGATTTCGGCGGCAAGCATCAGCCCATCCATCTCAGGCATTTGCAAATCAAGCAGGACGACATCAAAATTATCCTCCTGCGCCAGCGCGGCCAGCGCAGCCGCAGCAGAGGAGACCGCAGTCGCCTTCATCTGCCACTGAAATAGATGATGGCTCAGAATTTTCTGATTGGTGAGGCTGTCATCGACGATGAGCGCGCGCTTGCCTAGCAGCGTTTCCAGCGAGACCTCCGACATCTGAGAAGGCCGGTCAGGGCCAGCCGGCAGCGTCAGGGCGATATGAAAAGTGGCGCCACGCCCGACTCCTTCACTTTCCACCCAGATGGAGCCGCCCATCAACTCGATCAGCCGCCGCGAGATCGCCAGGCCGAGACCCGTGCCGCCAAAGCGGCGCGTGGTGGAGGCGTCCAACTGGCTGAAGGACTGGAAAAGCAACGGCTGTTGATCCTGCAAGATGCCGATGCCACTATCCTGCACCTCAAAATGCAGGGAATACAGCGGCGGCATATTTTCCGTTGCCTCTGTCTCCGTTACGCGTTGCGCGCTCAGGCGGACATTGATCTCACCGCGGTCGGTGAACTTGACCGCGTTGCTCAACAGATTAGCCAGCACCTGGCGCAGACGCGTGGCATCGCCGATCACCTGGTCGGGCGCGACGCCGTGCAGCGCGTAGGTGAGTTCGAGTTGCTTGCGTGCGGCCTGCACTGAAATCAGGTCGAGCGCGGACTCGATGCAGGGCAGCAGGGCAAAGGGGTGCTGCTCCAGCTCTAGCTTGCCGGATTCGATTTTAGAAAAGTCGAGAATGTCGTTGATCAGCGAAAGCAAGTTGTCGCTGCTCGTGCGCACCGTTTCCACAAAGTCATATTGCTCCGCGGTGAGCGGCGTGCTGAGCAACAAACTGGTCATGCCGATGATGGCGTTCATCGGGGTGCGGATTTCGTGACTCATGTTGGCGAGGAATTCGCTTTTTGCCTGGGTGGCCGCCTCGGCCGATTCCTTGGCGAGGCGCATCGCCTCCTGCGCCTCGCGGCGCGCCGTGATATCGCGCGTGACGCCCAAAATACCAATCGGCTGCTGGTCATCATACATAACTTGAAGGGTGGTGTCCGTCCAGAGACGGCTGCCATCTTGGCGCTGCACTTCAAGCTCCACCGTCAGCGCAGGCGTCGCATTGCCACGGCTGGCGTCAGTCACTAAACGCTCCAAAACAGCCGCCACCTCTTCTTGTGAGCCGGGAGCCATCAGAGAGTCGAAATCATGCCGAACAATATCTTCTAATGCATGGCCGGTAAGGCGCGTCAAAGAAGGGCTGCAATAGAGAATTTCCAAATCAAGCCCCAGCATCCAGATTACATCTGACGCGTTTTCCGCCAAGAGGCGATAGCGGCGCTCGTTCTCGCGCAGTTGCTCGTTAATTCCCTTGCGTTCGGTGATATCGTTAAAGATGCTGAAAATCGCAGGTTCGCCGCCAAACTCCATGGAGATGGCTGACAGCAACACCCACAGCCGGCGTCCTGTAGCGGTCTGCATTTGCATCTCAGCGTTGAGGACGCGCTGCTCAATGCTCAGTTTCTCCAACAGGCGCTGGCGATCGTTAGCATCAATATAGAATTTGCGGGCAACTTTACTGTCGGGCGGCAGTCCTTGGATCTCAAAGAGCGCCTCCGCAGATGCATTGTTGTAAAGCACCCTGCCAGTCGCAATGGAAGTGACCAAAGCTGGAAACGGAGCGTAGTCAATGAGGGTGCGATAACGCTGTTCGCTCTCTTGCAGTTCGCGCCACGCCTGGTTGCGTTCGGTGACATCCTGCATCACCATCAGGAAGCGCACAACCTGCCCTTCTGTGTTGCGCTCGGCTACAGACGAGACCAGCACTTCGAGCACAGCGCCGTCGCGCCGCAAAAATTCGTAGGGAACATCCTTGAGGGCCGCATCGGCAAGCAAAGCGGGCGCATTGGCGGCGCCAACGCGTCGCCGCGACGCCGCGGTCATGAATTCCGTGCTTTCATGGCCGATCACGTCGTTGCGCGTATAGCCCATCTGCTCCAACCAGTAATCAGTGACGCTGATGATGCGCCCCTTGCGGTCGAGTGAGTGCAGCATGGCAGGCGTCTTTGTGTAAAGGATGCGATAGCGCTCCTCACTGCTGCGGAGTTCCTGCTCGGCGCGTTTGCTGTCGGTGATGTCATGGAGCAGCAGCAAGGTGCCCAGCGCGCGCTCGTGCTTGTTTCTCAGCGCAGAGGAGCGCACCTGCAGGGTCGCGCCCGAAGGCATCACCACCTCGACTACTGATCCGGCCTGGCTTAAGCGGCTGATCTGATGGGCGAGCAAGGCGCCCGCATCGCTGACGGTAAAGAGCGGCTGGCCTATGGCAGCATCGCCGGTTTGCAACAAGTGCGCGCCGGCGGGATTGATATCTACAACGATATTGCGCGTATCAACGACGAGCATGCCTTCATTCATGCACTCGATCAGTTGCGCGCGCGCCATGGGCAAAATATTCAGCAAGCCCAGCTTCAGAATCGCCCACGCCAGCAATAAGCCAGTCAGCGAAAACACAAGCGATGTCAAGTCAAGCCACGGCCACGGCGTAATGCCCAGGAGATACGCAAAGTTCGTGAGCCATGGAATGACAGCAGCCAGCATCATGACGATAGCCTGCCGTCGATAGAGATGGACGCTGGCAAGCGTGTAGCGCGCCAATAATAACGTCCCAAGCAAGATCAGGACGTAAGAATACGCAGTGGCGATCCAAAAGAGAATGCCGTGCTGATAATTGTATTCCAGCCCATAGGGTGTTTCCACTGAAGTTATTTCAGACCAGAACAGGTAGTGCCACTCATTGACGAAGACTGCCACAAGAGCCAGGAGCGGAATGAGCCAGAGCAGCCTGCGTCCACGTTGCGTCAACGAGGGAAAATAATTTGTAAAGCTGAGGACAAACAACAGGAAGAAAACCGGCACGGCCTGAATACCGAGGTGGCTGATTTTCGAAAGGAGCACCTTTGCCCACAACGCGCTTACCGCCAGCGCCAACCCATCCGCCAACGCCCACAACGCAGCGGCGCCCATTAGAAAGGTCAGCTCGCGTGCGCCTGGAGTGCGGCGGTGCAACCATGTCTGATACGCGACATACGATGTTACGACGACAACAATGAAATAGATCGGCGCAAGTGGTGTAATTTGCAAGGCTAGGGCTCCCCAGTTTCGAACTATGCTATCCTGTCCTGTCTATCATAGGGGCTACTTAGGGGCAACTCATCAGGAAAATGGCGTATCATTCCTATGCATAAGTTGACTTCGCCTCTATAGCGCAGGCCGAATGGTCAAGCGTCATTGGCCAGGAAAGCAGCCGCCTCATCTTGCCGCGGCTCGCTATTCACATGCTGAACTGTCGCTTTTATGCGCGAATAGATGACGTGCACGCGGGCGCGGCTGCGGCTGCCTTGCAGCGTCATGGTGTAGGACACACCGATCAGCCCGGCGCCCGGCAGGGTCACAGGATGAGATCTGGACATGGGTGCAATCCTCCTGCCAGTAATATGAGGATCAGACTTGGCAACGACGCACGAGGAGTATACCCAACGCCACTGTTAGCGGCAATCCACGCAAACCTGCCGCCGGCATCAACGAAATCATCACGCGGCGGCAGGTCTTTTCTGCATCTTTATAGAGAAAACTTGGGGATCAGGAGATTGACGCCCGACTTCTAAGGCTCGATCAGGCTGTTGTCAGCGATTGTCATCGGCGGCAGCCTTTTCCATCTCCGCCCACTGCGTGTAATAGTCAGGGGACTCATTCAGGTGTGAGCGCACAACCTTGCCTACCAAAATGGGGTCATCCGTGGCGAAATTGGTCATTGGATTGTAGATTCCATCGGCAAGTTCGGCATTCATGCCCGCACAGAATTGCTTGACATTGAACTCCGTCCAGTCGATCCCAAGCTTTTCACCAACGATCTTAGCTTCCGCCTGTGTGAATCGTTTTCGTTTTGCCTTTTCCACCACGTTGTCTTCCTTCCTTGCTGTGACGAGCAAGTCGTTGCGTCAAAGCGCGTCTCTGTCTCGGAGAGACGCCTATTTTGCTGTGACAGCGGTTAATTCACGCTCGGTCAGGTAAAAAGATTTATAAACCTTCGGACGCACCTCAAAGTTCACCAGAAACTGTGGCTTTTTTGCGCCTAATTCAAGTTTCTTGACAATCTCGCCCTCACACGCCGGTACGCCGCCATATGGATAACTTGCCCGCACTTTATCGCCAATTTTCATAGATTCCTCCTGTCGAATCAAAAAATCTTCGCCAGCGCTATAGATACATTACGCCACGCGGAACCCGGGTACGCACACACATTGCCGAAACCAGCGCGCACATTGCTCGTTCACTCTACCGGCAACTAGAACGCCTGCCATCCCTCCTGTGAGGGAAGATGCACCATGCCGCCTGCCGTGGAGGGGATAGTTGGCATCGATGAGGAAAATGGAGAAAAGTATTCAGAGCAGACCCAGCGTGTGCATCTGAGCCACCGTCTGCGTGCAGCTTTCTGCAGTAATTCTACCATAGATGGTAAAGTAACGCATAATAAGCGCCACCAGAAGGATGTGTTCCAGACTTTTGACGAGTAGCCCGGCGTGCGTCACACGGGCCGGCCTCCAGTTCTGGGCGACAGGACATTTGGCCAGTGACGCACACCGCCAACGATTTGGCGCCCCCCATGCTGGAGGGAAGATGATGAATGCAGACGATCACCAGAAGCAGCAGGAAACGCGTGACAATTGGGACGAACTTGCAGCAACCTTTGACGAGATGCCGGATCACGGGCTGCGCGATCCAGTTGTGCTGGCGGCGTGGACCGCTCATCTTGCCCAGTGGCTGCCGTTGGCGCCCACCACGGTGCTGGATGCAGGCTGTGGCACTGGCTCGCTCAGCGTCGTTCTGGCCAGACTCGGGCACATGGTCACAGGGATCGATTTTTCACC
>JACSRH010000232.1 GCA_014879855.1 Caldilineaceae bacterium
CTCAACGGCAGAGCGTTTGCTTCCCAAGCAAAATGTTGAGAGTTCGAATCTCTTCACCCGCTCCTCATTCCCCCCTGTGCTCTGCTATGCTTGCACTCTCCGTGCTTGTGCTCTTCGACGCCATGCGTGCAAGGCATGAGGGGAGTGGCTACAGACCCGTTGGCAGGTTGACAAATTCAAACGCCAGGCCAAAGCGATCGCGCAGGTGTGCGCCCAGCGCCTGCACGCCGACAGTCTCCGTGTCGTAGTGCCCCCCATAAATGACATTGATTCCCGCATTCTGTGCAGCGTAATATTCGGCATGGGAGGTCTCGCCGGTTAGAAACGTGTCGCATCCCAGTGCGGCTGCCAGCGGAATTTCGCGCGCGCCAGCGCCGCTGATAATCCCAATCTTATGGCTGATGCGCGGCCCTTGCGCCTGTACCAGCCGCGCCGTCCCTACATTCTGTTGGTAGCGATCGACCAGGTAATCAAACTTCATCCCGTGCGGCGCGCTGGCCAGCACGCCGATGGGCGCCCCATTTACTGGCGCAAACATCCCCTCCACCGTGAGTCCCAGGCGTCGCGCCAGTTCGACGTTGTTGCCGACCTCCGGGTGAGCATCCAGCGCAAGGTGTGCGGCGTACAGGTTGAGGTCGGCGCCTATATAAGTGCGCACAAGCGCGCCAAAGCTGCCGGCGATCCGCTGCGGCGGCCCCCAGAAAATGCCATGATGCACCAGCAACAAATCCGCGTTGCGGCTTAAAGCGGCCTCCACACAGGGCATCTGCGCATCGACAGTGGCAACGATGCTGCGAATCTCATCGCGCCCTTCAATCTGAAGCCCCTGGGGGCCGTAATCCTTGATCTCGCCAATGCGCAAATATTGGTCGAGATAGGTCACCAATTCCGCTCGCTGCATCAAAATTGCTCCTTTGTGACTAGGGTGTAAAGCATGATGGGTGCGCCTCCGCGTCACAGGGGCGCCTGTTTGAATAGGGCAAATCTCAACGCGGAGGCGCAGAGGTTCGCAGAGAAGAAAGCGGAGGTCTCACGCGGTGTATTTTGCATTTCTCTCTGCGCTCCTCCGCGTCTTTGCGTCTTTGCGTTCAGAATTTTTTAAGTCAGTTTCTTGCGCATTACAAGCTACGCATCGCTTTCCGCCGCCGCGCCGCGGCGGATGAAGCGCTTGACGCCGCGCGCAAAATCACGCCGCGGCAGCAAGACTCGCCGCTTGCATGTCTGGCAGACCAGGCCAATATCCGCGCCAACGCGCACGACCTCCCATTGCCTGCCGCCGCACGGATGCGGCTTGCGCATTTCGACCACATCCCCCACATAGAGGGGCGCAGAGATTTCAATCATCGTGACGGCTATCGGTAATGATATTGTTACAGCGGCGGGCCGGTCTGTGTGATGGCGGTCGGCTTCACCATCGGCGTCGCCTTCTCTTCGCTGCTTAGGGCAAGGATCATGGCGCCCACAGCATAGGCAAAACTGAACAGCAGCAATAACCACGCCGCAAAGCCGCCAGCGATCGGCAGCCATTCGACAGCCCGCACCACGAGCAGCAAAACCAGGATGCCAACCATCGCCGCCAGCAGCTCGCCGGCGTTGCTGAGCAAGCGCCGTCCCAGCCACAAGCCGGTGAAGACCGGGCTCACAATCCAGAGCACGCCCAACAGTCCAAACAGGAAGAGGGCGAACGCCAGACCGCCAGCAACCGCGCCCCAGAACAGCCAGGCCAATAGGACGATCAAGCCGATGGCAGGCGCGGCGGCCAGCACCACCAGCAGGCCCACACCGCAGGCGACCAGCGCGCGGCTGTCCATCACCACCAGCACGCGCTGCGTAAAGCGAGGCAGCCGTTTGACAAAGAGCCAGCCAAGCAGCAATAAGCCGATCAACGCACGTGTGACGCTGATGGTCCAGGTCAAGAAGCGTTCAGTCAGCGTTGGCGCAGGCGCGGCGGCGGGTCGCTCTGACACGACGCGTTCGACCGAAGCGGCGACGCCACTGGGAATCACCGGCGCGGCCGCGTTGTCGGCTGAGTAGTACAGCGTCCCCCCGATCTGAGCGCTTTCATTCACCGTGATTCGGCCGCCAGACACATGGGCGTCGCCGCCCACCGCCCCGTCAAGCTGAATTGTTCCCATCGATGCCCAGAGCGATCCAGCGATCGTCCCACGCAGCACGCCAGTCCCCCCCACCATCAAGGCGTCCTTGCCGACGCTGGCAGCCTGCGCCAACACGGTTCCCTGTTGAATCTGCCGCCCGTTGATATCGATGGGAAAGGCAGGCATGCCCTGGAACGCCGCGCCGCCGCCCGCGGAAACAAGGTCGCCGCCAATCGCGCCATTGAGCGTCAGGCCGCCGCCTGCAATCCGCACATCGCCCGCCACGGGCCCGTTGACGACAATGCCGCCGCCCATTGCCAGGATATCGCCGCTGATCTTGCCGTTCACCTCAATATAGCCCCCAAATGCGATCAGGTCGCCGTCGATATTGCCGTCGATGACAATCTCTTCTGCCGTCACATAGAGATTGTCTTCGATGGTCTGTCCGGCTGGCAGGCGATAGCTCTCTGTGCTGGCGAGTGTGGCTGCGGCTGCGCTGCCCACCACCAGCATAAGCAGCAACAGCCCCACCCCAATGATCATGCCGAGCCGAGCATGTGATCTTTTATGCGCGTGGTAAAGCATCATGTTCTCCTTTTAGGACAGCGCCGCGTGAGGACAGGGGCGCGCCGCGTGCTGAACTCTCCTTTTGCAAGGTGGCGTCAGGCTGTTCGTGCGGGTTGCCGAGGACGCGCCGTATGGCGCGCCCGAGCGCGACTGGGAAGGTCATGCGACGCCTGCAAACAGATCGTGCTCGCTGTTGCGGTCCACGTCGGGAAAGACGCAGGTGAATTGCTCGCGTCCCATCAACCGCTGGCGCACCGGCGCCGGCACGATCGAGAGCCAGCTTGGGCCGCCGCTGAATTGACTGGCGTGCGCTTCGCTGGCGCGCTGTTTGTAGACCAGGGCGTCTGTAACATCGACATTCGTCGTCACCGGCGTGACCCAGCGGCTGATTTCCACCAGGTTGATATCGCGGTTGCGGCCAATCGCAGTGGGATCCTGGCCGGCCACCCGCATCAGCGGCGCAGCGATCCGGATCAGATCCTTTGGGAATGCGCTGTAATAGAGCTTTTGTGGGCGCTCGGTCGCACCATTTCCGCCAGACATCCCCGCGCGCGCCAGATAGAAGGCAATGGTCGTGGCTTCGCAGACACGGATATGATCGGGATGCCCGTACCCGCCAAAGGGATCATGCGTGAGGATGACGGTGGGCGCGAGCCGAGCAATATAGCCCAGGATTTCATGGGCGACCTTGTCAGCCGGCTGTTGAATCAAAGCGCCGGCATGGTGATTGTCGGGCGCGCCGCGCATCCCGCTGTCGCGATACGGCAGCGACCAGATGCTTTTCACGCCTAAATGAACCGCGGCCTGTGCAAGTTCAGCCGAACGCACCTGCGCCAGCGAATCATGGTCACGCAGGCGGCCCTGATCATCCACCGATCCTGCGATGCCATCCGTAGCGACGATCACATGCACATCAACGCCCTGATGGGCGTAATGCGCCAATGCACCGCCAGGGCCAAAGCTTTCATCATCGGGGTGGGCAAAAACGCCTAAAAGAACTCGTCTACGCATGGCGTTGCACTTTCTTTCCCTGTTAGGCAACATATCGAGCCTGGTCATCCGTCTGTCGTGTCCATGCATTGTCCCATGCCTGCACCGATCCGGCCAAACATGGGAATCGCCTCCTAATCGCTACAAAACGTAGATAGCTCTACCGACATTTGGCTGCTATTCTGGCATACTATGAGTTGAAGTCATTTCTTTCTTTATGTGTGCTTGAGACAGGAGTCCTTATCTATGCGTTTTGGCCCGCTCCTTCGCATTTTAGGAACGGCGCTCTATGGCTTCATTGGCTGGGAGCTGGGCGTAGTATTGACGCGCACCCCCGAACTGGCAATGGAGCCCTGGAAACTGATCGTTCCTTTTACCTTGTTCGGGGCAGCGTTCGGCTTTCTGCTCGCACCGTGGCTGGTCAGGGCGCCGGCAAAGGCGGCGCACAACGCGCTGCGCCAGGTGCCGATCACCGATCTGGTGGCAGGGACGATCGGCGTGACGGCCGGGCTGTTTATTGCCGCGCTGTTGAGTGTTCCCGTGTCGCGGTTGCCCGCGCCATTTGGCAACATTGTCCCTTTGGTGCTGGTCTTTATGTTTGGTTATCTTGGTGCAGCCATTTTTGTGCTAAGACAACGTGATTTCTTCTCGCTGTTGCGCGGCAGTGGGGAGGAAAAGCCAAAGTTTACACCGCCGCCCATAGCTGTGCCCCCCACCGCGCCAGCCGGGCCTTCGCTGCTGCTCGACACGAGCGTGATCATCGACGGACGGATTGCGGACATCGCCAGGACCGGTTTTCTGTTGGGGACGCTCACGGTGCCGCGTTTTGTGCTCAACGAGCTGCAATATATCGCCGACTCCGCGGACAGCCTGCGCCGCAACCGCGGCCGCCGCGGGTTGGAAGTGCTCGACCGGCTCCAGAACACGCCTGAAGCAACGATTGTCTTTGTCGACCAGGATCCCGTGGACGCCACGCAGGTCGACGACAAGCTGATCAGCCTGGCGCAACAGACGGATGCGCTGATCATCACCAACGACTACAACCTCAACCGGGTGGCGCGGCTGCAAGGCGTGCGTATTCTCAACATCAACGAGTTGGCGAACGCCATCAAGTCCGTTTATTTGCCTGGAGAGGAAATTCCGCTGAAAATAATCCAGGAAGGCAAAGAGACCGGGCAAGGGGTTGGCTATCTCGAAGATGGCACGATGGTCGTCGTCGAAAATGGCCGCCGCTACATCAACCAGGAAGTGTTGGTGCAGGTGACCAAAGTGCTCCAAACCAATGCGGGCCGGCTGATCTTTGCCACGCCGGAATAGTTCAGCCACATCAATTCACGACAGGATGCTTTCATGGCGCTTCGTATCTACAACACGCTCACACGGCAGACCGAGGAATTCGTCCCGATTGAGCCGGACAAGGTCAATATGTACGTGTGCGGCCCGACGGTTTACGCCGACGCGCACATCGGTCACGCCATGGCGGCGATCATTTTCGACACCGTGCGGCGTTATCTGACCTACCAGGGTTACACCGTCAAGTTCGTCACCAATTTCACCGACGTCGACGATAAGATCATCCGTCGCGCCAACGAGCAGGGGCGCGACCCGCTTGAACTGGCAAATCACTACGCCGAGAAGTATTTCCGCCATCTTGACGACCTCAACGTGCTGCCGGCGCACGTTTACCCGCGCGTCAGCCAGGAAATGGCCTGGATCACGCAGATGATTTCCGGGCTGGAGGAAGAGGGCTATGCCTACCGCCGTGACGGCGATGTCTACTTCCGCGTGATGAAAGACCCGGACTACGGCAAGCTGAGCGGTCGCAAACTTGAAGCCGCGATGAGCGGCACCCGTATTGAGGAAGATGCACGCAAAGAGCATCCAGGCGATTTCGCCTTGTGGAAGGGCGCAAAACCAGGCGAGCCGGCCTGGGAAAGTCCCTTTGGTCTGGGGCGTCCCGGCTGGCACATCGAATGCTCGGCCATGTGCCTCCATCATCTGGGCGAGGTCGTGGACATTCACGGCGGCGGCAACGACTTGATCTTCCCGCATCATGAAAATGAGATCGCCCAAAGTGAGAGCTACACCGGCCAGCCGTTTGCCCGCTATTGGATGCACAACGGCATGTTGCAGCTTGCCGGCGAGAAGATGAGCAAGTCGCTCGGCAATCTTGTCACCATCGACGAGTTTCTCCAGGAGCACAGCGCCGACGCGCTGCGCCTGTTGATTTTCACCGGCCATTATCGCAAGCCAGTCACCTACACCGCGGAGACGGTCGAAAGCGCGGAGCGCAGCCTGACGCGCCTGCGCAGCGCTCTGCGCCCATCTCAAGGCGTCCAATCCGCCGGCGAACAGGTCGAAAAGCTGCGCATTGCCACAGAGGAGGCGCGCATCGCGTTCACCACCGCAATGGACGACGACTTTAATACAGCCGGTGCGATCGCAGCGCTTTTCGAGCAGGTGCGCGCCATCAACAGCGCACGCGCGGCGGGAGTCGCGGGTCCATTTTTCAGCGCGGCGCAACACACCCTGCGCGAACTGGCCGGTATTTTGGGGTTGTCGCTGAACGAGCCGACCAGCGACGCGGCCAGCGACGTGGCGGCCATTCCCTTTATCGATCTGCTGATCAGCGTGCGCGGGGAGCTACGACAAGCAAAACAATGGGCATTGGCTGACAAGGTGCGTGACGGCCTGAAAGAACTGAACGTCGTGATCGATGACACACCCGATGGCGCCAAGTGGCGATTTGAGGCCGAATGAGCGAGCTATTATACGGACGACATGCTGTTCAGGAGTGTCTGCGCGCAGGCCGGCGCCGCGTCTTCCGCCTGTGGATCGAGAGCCGGCGCGAAGATGCTCCTTTGCCCAAGGATGGACCGCTCGGCGAGATTGTGGCGGAAGCTGAACGCGCCAAGATTCTGGCGCGTTCGATCCGGGGCGGGCTGTTTGACAAAATGCGCAGCGACCATATCAATGCACAGGGCGTGGCCCTGGAAGTCGATGACTACCCTTATGTCGACGTCCAGAGCTGTCTGGCAATCGCCAAAAAAGCCGGGGAGGAACCCTTGCTGCTCATCCTTGACCATCTGCAGGATCCGCAAAATCTGGGCACGCTGATCCGCACTGCGGAAGCGGTCGGCGTGCACGGCATCCTGATCCCCGAGCGCCGCGCGGCACGCGTGACGCCGGCGGTGAGCAACGCCAGCGCCGGCGCGGTCGAACATCTGGCCGTAGCGCAGGTGGTCAACATCAACCGTGAGATCGACGAGCTCAAAAAGCGGAATATCTGGGTGGCGGGGCTGGACAGCGATGAGCAGACGCCGTCGTTAGCCAGCGCGCGTTTGGAGGGTGCGCTGGCGGTTGTGGTAGGCAACGAAGGCGAAGGTCTCAGCCATCTCACGCGCGAGAAATGTGACTTTCTGGTGCGCTTGCCCATGGTGGGCCGCGTCGAAAGCCTCAACGCGGCGGTGGCGGGCAGCATCGTGCTCTATACCGCACGTCAGGCGCGCCGGGCAGAAGGTTGACGACGCAAAATCTAACATAAGATCCACTGAAAAGAATTATCCACAGATTACACAGATGGCGCAGAGGTTGGAAAAAGCTTGGCAGATGGGTAGTGGCAAGGCAGTAGGCGCAAGCATGTCATCTGTGACATCTGCACGATCTGTGGATGGCTTTTTGCTTTGCACCCATCATCAACCCATATTCAGCTTTCAACTTGAAATCGATTTAGTTGAGCGCTACTGATGCATGCCACAATTCTGGATGCAACCCATCCACAGTGGAGCCGCGAACTGGAACAGACCGGCGCCCTCCTCGGCGCCGGCGCCAATCCCAACCTGTTTCCTTACCATTTTTTGTTTGTCACGCTGACCAAAATTGGCGGCAAGCTGGTGCGCTTTTACGAAGGGGCAGGCGCGGAAACGACAACGGGGATCGGATTCCTGTTTCCACGCCGGTTGCGGGAGCGGGGCGACGCGGTGCAGCGCACCTACACCCTGCGCTTCCATGCTGCATCAGGGGCAACGCCTGACCCGCAGACGATAGTAGCCGCGTGCGAGCAAGCCATGCCTGGCGCCGCCTTTGTCTACTATGACCCGCAGGGCGCGCTTTCCTACTATCGCACAAGCGAGCCGATGGGTGCGGTCGAGATTGGCCGGCCAGATGAAAGTGAAGCCGTGGCAAGCCGAGAGATTCAACGTCGCGTGTGGGGCGCGCCTGCTGAATTTCTCTATCCGAGCGACATCTACAGCGCCGAATTTGCCGCCGGCACGTCGCTGATCGCCCGCGTCGAAGGCAAAACCGCGGGCTTTCTCTTTGGCTTCTACGCCTTTGACGGCGCATCGTTGCCCGCGGACTGGCAAGCACGTTACAACGGCGCGTTTCGCATCGAGTCGCAGACGCTGGGGGTGCTGCCCGCTTTCCGCGGGTTGCGTATCGCCAACCTGCTCAAAAAGCGTCAGGCGGAGCTTGCCTGGCGCGAAGGGATCGGCGTCATCACCTGGACCGCAGACCCGCTGCAAGCGCCCAACGCGGCGCTCAACTTTGGGTTGCTTAGGGCAGTGGCGTTCGAGTTTACACCCGACCTCTACCCGTTCCGGAATGAACTGAACCACGTACACGCGTCGCGCTTTGGGTTGACGTGGCTGGTGGGCAGCAAGCGCGTGCGTGAGATCCCCACGCATGGCGGCCGCGCCGATGTGCTCGACCTGTCGCGCCGCCCGCAGATTCCACGCGCCAACGACGGCTGCACGCAGGCCAGGTTTGACCTCGACGCCGAATTGATTGCCATCGAAATCCCAGCCAATTGGACGGCGCTGCAAGCAGACGACCCTGGCCAGGCGCAGGCGTGGCGGTCATTGACCGACAAAATTTTCCAGGTGTATATTGGTCTTCATCCTGGCCAGTACACCATTACAGGCGTAGGGGTTGCCGACGAAAAACGCTTCCTGCTGGCAGAACGCAGTGATCCACGTTTATGGCAGCGACTTGGTGCGTAAAAATCCATTTTCGCCTCAATTGGAGGTTGACAGCAATACCAGGAAGGTCTACAATCGTTGACAGAAAAGAAAGCGGCTTATTTGGCGCCGTGGCTGCTTTTGCCACGTTTTCCATTCCATTCCAGCCATCGGATGGGCGCCGCAACAGCAGCATGATGGCGCTTTTGGTTCGAGTCGATGCCTCGGTGGTTTTTCTCTATCACAACTAGTGTACTTGCCAGCAATTCAGGATAGTCCGCCAACTACTGGCGAACGCCTGCGGTTGCTGGCTTTTTGTTTCGGCAGCTCGTCAGGGATCGTTCAAGCTTAGTTTCGTCATCTGTCTTTGTCAGCAGGGTTCTCAGAACCCCCAACTATCAAGCCTAGCGTTTGGAAAAGGAAATTATGAACATCTACGTTGGAAACCTGTCGTATCGCACTACTGAGGACGATCTGCGCACAGCTTTCGAGGCTTTTGGCGCCGTGAGTTCCACCGCCATCATCCGCGACCGCGAAAGTGGTCAGTCTAAGGGCTTCGGTTTTGTGGAGATGCCGTCGGACACAGAAGCGCAGGCCGCCATCACCGGCCTCAATGACAAAGAAGTGGGCGGACGCCGCCTGAAGGTCAACCAGGCGCGCCCGCGCGAAGACGGCGGCGGCAGCCGCGGCGGCGGTGGCAGCCGTGGCGGCAATGGCGGTGGCAGCCGTGGCGGCAGCAGCAGCCGCCCGCGCCAGGATCGCGACAGCCGCTGGTAGTTGGATGCAACTTTGCTCCAAAAGGCATCGTGGCAGCAGAAAAAAACCTTTCTGCTGCCACGATGCCTTTTTTATTGCCCTTGCTATTGGATCGCCCTTACCCCTGATTGGCCGCACGCTGTTTGAGGCGATGCATCGGCAGCCAGATCAGCCCCAGGAAAAGCACCATGCCCAACGCCCGCCCCACGCCTGACAACAGGAAGATAGCCTGGAAACTGACCGTGTCGGCCAGATAGCCGCCCACCAACGGCCCCAAAAACGCGCTGGCAAACACACCCGTCTGATAGAGGGCCACAGCACGCGCCCGCCCGACATGCGGCGTGACCTGGAGCAGAAGGTTAAAATTGGCTAAGTTGAAGCCTGCCCATAAGAACCCGCCAAACAAATTGTTGACGCCCACCTGCCAGGGGGCCGTGTAAAAGACCCACATGACAGGCAGCAAGGCGATAGGGAAGCCAGTCACCAATTGCAGAAAGACTGCACCGCGGCGATCCAGCACCTTGCCAAATATCAACTGCCCGCCCAGCGCGGCAAAGCTGGAAATGCTGGTGAAAATGCCAACAATCCCCACGTTTGCCCCCAGTTGCGTGACAAGATAAATGTTGAAAAAAGGCGCGGAAATTTGCAAGGCAAAGTTCCATACAAGGCCGCTGACCACAAAGCCGAGATAGCCAGGGCTGCTTTTCAGCGCATCGCGCAGACTACCGGTCTGCCGCGCCTGCTCGACATGGCGGCTGGAATGTGGTTCACGGATGCGGCTGAATTGCAGCGTGCTCACCATCCCAATTGCAAAGGCCAGTGCAAAGCTCAGTTGATAGCCAAGATAGGGGTCGGTCTGCCACTGATTGCCAGTGCGGATCACCCAGCCGGCGAGCGCGGAAAACATCAGGGTGGCCGCGCCCATTGTCAAGTTGCGCGTGCTGAAGTAACGCCCACGCATAAATTCGGGCACAATATCCGCCACCATGGCGGTCCAGGCCGGGTTGGAGAAATTCCCCATAAACGCACGCACGCCGTTAAGCGCGGCAATGGCTAAGATCGCAATCTGAGGCGGCAGCGCCAACAGCGGGACGAAGGAAAGCAAGAGTAACATTACGCGCGCCAGGCCGCCGCCGCTCCACAACACAATCGATTTGCGGTTGCCCGTCTTCTCCAGCATCCGTGCACCAGGAAAGAGCGCGGCCGCGCCCGCCAGATTTCCAATCGCCGTGATCCAGCCGACCTGCTGATTGGTTGCGCCGTACGCAAGCGCAAACAGCGGAATAAAGGCCAGATAGAAGGACTCGCTGGTGGCGGCAAAGATGCCATCCAGCCAGAAGTAGCGCAGATTGCTGGTCTGCCGGATCGTCAACGGCTGGGGCGCCTGCTGCACCAGGCTGCGCTCCATGGGACGGTGCACCAAGTACCAGTTCCAGCGCTGCGGGCGCAGATGGTCAAATACGCTGATGCGCCGCTGCGGAATATAATCGAGCAGATGCAGCATCCGCTCTTCCTGGCTTAACGATCGCGGCAGACGTTCTGTCCGCTCAGTTGATGCCGTATCGTTCATTTCATCCATTCGATTCGTCGCCACAATATAGGGCGCGCAGTTGGGCTTTTTGGACTTTCCCCAGCGCATTACGCGGCAGCGCGTCGACAAAGATGACCCGCCGCGGCGCTTTGTAAATGGCCAGCCGCTGGCGACAAAACGCAACCAGGTCGCCCTCATTCACAGCCGCCAATCCGACGCGCCGCACCACTATCGCCACCACGCGTTCTCCCCATTCCGCGTCCGGGCAGCCAATTACCGCGCTCATTTCAACGGCAGGATGGTCAGCCAGCGCCAGCTCCACTTCCGGCGGATAGATGTTGTAGCCGCCGCTGATGATCAGGTCTTTGGAGCGCCCCTTGAGTGTAAAATAACCGTCCGGTGCGCGCAGCCCCAGATCACCGGTGCGCAGCCAGCCGTCCGGCGTAAACGCCGCGGCGGTCTTGTCGGGCTGACGCCAATAGCCTTTGCAAACATTGGCGCCGCGCACCTGCACTTCGCCCACCACGCCATCAGGCAACGGCTGCTCCGTCTCCGCGTCGACAATGCGCACCTCGACGCCAGGCAGCGGCAGCCCAACCGAGCCGATCCGCCGTTCGCCGTGCAAGGGGTTGGAGAGATTCATGCCGGTTTCAGACATGCCGTAGCGTTCGAGCAGGCGCACGCCAAAGCGCGCTTCAAACTGTCTAAAAAGATCGTCGGGCAAACGGTCGGAGCCAGAGGTGACCAGGCGCAGATGGCGCAAATTGTAGCGTTCCACGTTGGGCGCATCAACCAGGCGGCGATGGATCGTCGGCACAGCCATAAAGACGGTGCAAGAACGGTCGACCAACAACTGCAAGGTCTGCACTGGGTCAAACCGGACAACCATGAGCGTGGTCGCGCCGGCGTAAAGCGCGCCTTGCAGCGCGACGATCAGCCCGTGAACGTGAAAGATGGGCAGCACGTGAAGCAGAACGTCGTCGCTGCGCCATCCCCACGCTTCATGCAGGCTGGCGAGATTGGCGCTCAGGTTGCCATGCGTCAGCTCAGCGCCTTTGGGCCGGCCCGTGGTGCCGCTGGTGTAGATCATCAGACAGGTTGCGTGCGGGTCGGTCGGGAGCGGCACGGAGGCGGCGTCAGAGGGCTGATACGACGCAATCAGCTCTTCAAACGCCGCGTCTGCCTCGCCGATCCAGATGCAGGTCTGCAACGCGGGCAAGTCTGCCAGGATAGGCGCCACCGCGCTTTGCGCACCGTCCGCGGCAAAGAAGAAACGCGCCTCGGCATCCTCCAGAAAATAGGCAAGCTCTCGCGCAGGATAACCGGTGTTCAGCGGCAGGCAAATGGCGCCCAGCCGCATGATCGCCAGGTGCAAGTAGACAAAAGGCAGGCGCTTGGGAAGCTGCAAAGCAACACGATCGCCCGGTGCGACATCGAATGCACGCAGCAGCGCCATCGTACGCAGCACCTTGGCCTCCAGTTGACCATAAGTGACAACCTGGTTGGCAGTGGGCGCTTCATCGATCAGTTCGATGGCGGTCTTGTCGGGTTGGGCCAAACAATGGTGGCGAAGCAAATCCAAAAACATGAAAAAATCCTGGATCTTTCCTCTTACGCTGTGACATTGGGGGACAACGCGCACGCGCCGTCACCCGGCATGTTGTGCGATGGTATACCTGATCGAATTGTGATGCAAGAAAGCAGCGTCGCCTGGGTCTATTGTGGGGCTGCGCCGGGGGGAAATCGGAGCGTGATTCATCAAGTGCAGGAGATTTGTACAGTTCTGCATCAGGCATCGGCCATCGCAGCGTTACAATGGCAGGCACACCACAAAGCGGCTGCCTTTCTCTGGCTCACTTTCAACTGTCACCTGCCCGCCATGAAGCTCGACCAAGTGGCGCACGATCGCAAGCCCGATCCCTGTCCCTTCGTAATGTCGCGTCAGTCCTGAGTCCAACTGAGCAAAGGGACGGAAAAGCATACGTTGCAACGCGGCATCGATGCCGATGCCTTCATCCCAGACAACCAGGTAGACAACACCTTGCGCGGGCAGTGCGGTCACTTCCAGGCCGACGCCACGCGGCTCGGGTGTAAATTTGATGGCGTTGCTCAGGAGATGAATCAGAACCTGACGCAGGCGCCGCGGATCGACCTTCATGACGAGATCAGCAGGCTGGATCGTATACGCAGGAGGCGCCGCGCCCGGCGACAGCATCCCCTTAACCGCGTGCAATGCGCTCTGGCAGACTTCGTCGATCAGCGCCATCTCGTAGTTGAGTTTGATCGCACCCGCTTCCAGACGGGTAAGATCCAGGACTTCATTCACAAGCTCTGTGAGCCTGCCGCCGCTCTGGGAGATTGTCGCCAGCGAATGCTTCTGCTGCACATTTAGCGGGCCATAGGCTTCGTGCAGCAGCGCCTCGGCGAGACCGATGACGCTGGAAAGCGGGGTGCGCAGTTCATGGCTCATCGTTGCCAGAAACTCACTTTTGGCTCGAGAAGCGGATTCCGCCTCGATTTTGGCCTTAACGAGCGTTTGTTCAGCCTCGCGACGCATGGTGACGTCGTTGATCGACGACAGGATGGCCTCTTCCTCAGCATATTGAATGGGCACGGCAGAGAGTAATGCCCAGAAAACTCTGCCGTCGAACGTGCGCAATTGCACCTCGTAGTCTGGCACGGTGTTCTCCATGCTGATCTTTGAAAAAAGCAGATCGCTCTCTGCCTTGCTCACAAAGAGATCGGGCAGGCGGCAGGATGACTCACCCGTTTGGGGAATGGCGAGGAGGCTACGCGCACGACGATTGGCATACAGCAGCACGCCATCGACAGCGCTGCTGACGATGCTCGGAAATGGCGCATTATCGACCAGTGTGCGATAACGCTGCTCACTGCGACGCAGGGTTTCTTCCAGCCGCATGCGGTCGGTCGTGTCGCGCAGCACGATCAACCGCCCGTTCAATTGGCCGTTGGCATTCGTCAGAGTGGTTGTGCGAACATCCAGCTGATGGGCGACGCCATCTTTATAGATGACGACAGCATCATCCTTGCTTTCGATAAACGTCTGCACCACTTCCGGTGCAAACAATGCTTCCACCCTCTCACCCACCAACGCACTGTGCGCGGAGAAAAAATCATATGCCGCGGGATTGGCATCGACCACTCGATTCTGCCCATCTGTCACCAAAAGCACATCGCTCATCTGCTCAAAAAGCACGGTGCGCGCCACAGGTCTGAGGTCGAGCAGCCCGGTCCGGAAGATCGCCCAGGCCAACAAAATGCCGGTGACCGCAAAGGCCAGTGGCGTCCAATCGAAACCAGGGATAGGGTTGGCGCCGGAGAGGTACACCACATTCGCCATCCAGGGAGCGGCAGTCGCCGCCATCAAGATGATGGCCTGTTGCCGATATACATCCTGATAGATGAGAATTTTTCTAAGCAGGATGACCGTTGCCGCCAGAATCAACAGGTAAAGATAGCCAGTGGACATCCAAAACAGGGGGCCATGCCCATAGACGGATTCCAGGCCAAAGGGCGATTCGACCAACTCCACGCTCGTCCAGAAGAGATGATGCATATCGTTGGTGAACACGGCGATGACAGCGAGCATCGGCACAACGCCCAGCCAATGCTCCCGTCTCCGCAACATATCGCTGGAATGACCAGCATAGCGCACGACAAACAGCAAGTAGAACACCGGTAAAGACTGGATCGCGATGTGGCTAAACTTCGACGCCATGATCTTGGCGGTGAGCGTAGGCGCCGCACCTTCGACCGCTTCTGCAACTCCCCAGAGCGCGGCTGCCACTAAGAGTCCTGCCAATGGCTGCGCCCCCGGCATCGTGCGCCGATGCCACGCAAAAAAGGCGACAGCTAGCGCGATGAGAGCAGTCTGGAAATTGATGTAAGACACAAATTCAAACGACCAAAGCATCATTGGCTCCGGGCAGCCAGAAAGAAGACACAGGCACGACGCAAACTACACGACGCAAACTACATGACGCAAACTATATGACGCAAACTACATGACGCAAACTAAAAGGAGTGCTATCGTTGTGTTTCTCCTGGCAATCACGTCCTGAATCAGGATAGGGCAGGGCGGCCGGATAGAATCGCTCTCTATCACAACTCTCGCAGGTTGACTGTCCCCACGGCAATAGCGCGCTCAGTCTAATCATCATACACTGAAACACAGAAAAGAAATCCAAACATCATCGTATGAATGCGTGTGCATTGACTGATTGTTCAATCTCCACCATTTTTTAGCACTTGACAACCAAAGGAAAGTGCTATACTGTAAACGAAGAACATTTGTTCTATTTTAGTTTCGGCACGGTGACCACATGGCCTATCGTAGACGCACCCTGGAAATGCAAGCAGATCGGATTGAAGCCGTCCTCGCACGCCATCGCGTGCAAGCGCGCGTGTCGGGTGGCACAGTAACACCGCGTTTTATCCGCTTTCGCCTGGTTGCCGACGGTTCGACGCGCGTCAACAAGATCACGGCGCTCGCGGACGAGATTGCGATGGAGCTGGAGCGGCGCGAGGCGCGCGTTTATCGGGAGGGCGCCGCGATCCAGGTGGAGGTGCCACGCACGCAGCCCGAACCTGTGCGCCTTCTCCCCTTGTGCGACGGACTTGGCGCGATTCCCGCGCTGACCGCTGTCCTGGGCTTGGAGCAGGACGGCACACCCTTGTTGCTGAGGTTGCCAGCGCCAGAAGTGGCCCATGTGCTCGTCGTTGGGACAACTGGCTCCGGAAAGACGGCGCTGGCGCGATCGCTGCTCGTATCACTCGCTATGCATAATCGGCAGAGCCAAGTGCAACTCGTCCTGATCGACCCCAAAGGTCGTGGATTTGGGCCACTGGCCGGTCTGCCGCACACCCTGGGGCGCGTCGCCAGTTCGCCCGATGCAGCGGCGGACAGGTTGCGCTGGCTTGTGGAGGAAATGGAACGCCGCGACCGCATGGCAAGCAATCGCCCGGCGCTGATCGTCGGCATTGACGAATTAGCCGACCTATTGATGACTGGCGGCGCACCGGTCGAAGCGCTACTGACGCGTCTCAGCCAGCGCGGGCGCGAAGCAGGCATCCATTTAGTGGCGTGCACTCAGAAGCCAACAGCACAGGTGCTGGGCGGGGCGATGAAGGCCAATTTCCCCGTGCGCTTGGTTGGCGCCGTTGCCAGCCGCGACGAGGCGCGCTATGCCACTGGCATTTCCGACAGCAGCGCTGAGAAGTTGGAAGGCAAAGGCGATTTTCTGCTGATCGCCAAAGGGGAAAGCGTTCGCTTTCAGGCGGCCTGGCTTGGCCCTGAAGATATGGATAGTGTGTGCCTGGTGCTGCGTGCAGGCATCCGCGGGCCGCGGCGTTGGTCCGGCAACCCGCCTCAGCCCGTGGATGCCACGTCGCCGCGTGTCGTCGAGTCACCTGCGCCGCGCCAGGAAAGTAGCCGATGGCGCACTGTGTTGCGCAACGCGGAATATGCGTGACTCGAAACACTGTGAAACTTGCAAGGCTGTGAAACTTGCAAGGCTGTGAAACTTGCGAGCCTGTAAAACTTGCGAGCCTGTGAAACTTGCAGGACTGGGAAACTTGCAGGACTGGGAAACTTGCAGGATTAGGAAACAACAGAGAGTCTGATAGAGTTGAAGGAGAAAACCACATGAAATTTTGGGGACTGGCAGCGATTATCCTGGTGGGGGTGTTTGCCTTCGTCGTCGGTCAACGCCTGAGCGCCGATGCCGTTGGCATGGCAATCGGCGTGTTGTTCGGCGTGCTGGCTGGCATTCCTGCTGCTCTGCTCGTGTTGGCATCTGGACGCAGACGGCAAGAAGCGGAGTTTGAACAAGACGAGGATGAGGAAATTGTGCAACCTTACGGCTCAGGCCGCAGAGGTCGTAACCAAACCGCATATGGCGCGTTGCCGGCGCAGGCGCCAGTGATCATCTTTGCGCCCCCGGCGACGGCGGCGCCACCTGCTGCGCCTTATGGTTATACGAATCAATACGTTGCACCGCACCCTTCCCAGCAACACGCACTGCCAGGCCCGACCACGCAGCCTGTCGATGCCAGGCGCGCGTTCAAAATTGTGGGCGAGCAGGAGGAGTGGATCACCGAGTGGTGAGCGCCGGCGCTAGAACGATGTATATTTCTCGTAACCCGCCTGGGGGATCTCACTCTCAGGCGGGCGCTTTATTTCATGGGCGTCGAGATTGTACATGTCGCCATGCGCCAAAGTGTGAATCTCAACGCCCTTGATCTGAAAGGGCTGATCGAGGGGTGTATCGTACAAGTTGCATTCCTCAATGTGCGCCCCATCGACAATGAGCGCGCTGCCAGCGCCGAAAACCTCAAGTACACTGTTGGCATAGAGCACAACCCCAGTGTCAGGGTCAAGCGCAACACCGATCAGAAAGGGGTTATAGGCGACTGCGGTCAACAAGCGCGGCAGGTGCGTCCGAATGTTTGTCCCCGCCTCCCCGTCGCAGTCGACAGTCATGCGGTTGACAATACCAAGCCCTGGTGCAAAGCGGATCAGTGCGGGGGTGAGTGGCGATTCTGCGCCGGTTGGGGAACCCGCGCTGACGACCATATGCTGGCTCATGACCGCGCCGCCCTGACCCACCCCACAGATGACGCGGCCACGTGCATTGACGCGGCGGATGGACTGAGCAACTGGCGTGCCCCCGAGCAGCCCCACGAAACGTAATGGGTTGCCATCTATGATCAGGATGCCGGTGGCGCTTTCGACCAAGCTAACCAGCGCAGGATCGTGCGCAGCGCGACGGTTATCGGCGCGCAGCAGTTCGACCCACTCCACTTCGGCAGCAACCAGCCAACGGCGAAAACGCTCCGCGTGACCAGCGTCAGCAGCTGCGGTGGAGACGATCAAAATGCGCGCGCCATAGCCGCCCGCTTCATCCCAGAAACTCTGTAACATGCGGGCAAAGGATTGCTCCTCGATAAGCGGCCCCATGAACATGATCGGACCGCGCGTAAATCCAGGCGGCACGGGTGCAGGCATATTGTTCTCCTTCTTGTAAACCAGTCGTGCTCATAAATGCAGCGGTCGCCTACTTACCGTGCGCTTTCCGGCTTTTCATTTTCCGGCTCTAAAAAATGCAGGGAGCTAAGCAGGCTACGGAATAGTGCTTCGGTTTCAGCGCCGTCAGTCTGATGGACAAGCGTCGCCAGCAACAGTTGGGAGCCGCTCGCGTCCAACATGGCAGCCTGATAGCCCTCCAGTTCTCCGGCAGGCGTCGCCACCGAGTAATGGATAAGAGCAGCCGGCAAACCATCGCGGCGAAGGTCGGTGTCCAAGTGAGCAGTGATTTCACTGACGCTTTGTGTGCTGGAAAATTGTTCTGTGACATCAAGCAAATACTGTTGCAGAGAGAGGTCGTTGCGCGGCAGGGCGGCGATGCTGAGACGCATTGGACTCTGCTCAAAAGTTGCACCACCCTGCCACGCCACCATCAGCGGCGCCAAATACGCCGTCTCTGCAGGCTGCCCGCCCGTCCATGCTTGGGTGGTGTGTTGCCAGCCTGCGGGCAGCGTCAGTGTAAAAAGCGCCGTGGCAACCACACCGCCGGTCTCCACAGCAACTTGATCGCCGGGGCGTGCGGTGACGATCGGCGTTGCCACCGGTGCAGGCTCGGCGGCCGGCGTGGCAGAGCGGGTCGCAGCCCAGCCCATAAACCCCATCGCTGCCAGCACTAGCATGACAACGGCGACAAGCACCAGGTTCTGTCTCTGCATGGCTCGTTCCTTCGAGAAGGATGCTTACGCTTGTGATGATGGACAGAGCCGGCGGATAACGCAAGCAATGCAATTGGGTTTACGCGCGTCGCACACGCGGCGCCCGTGAAAAATCAGGAGATGCGAGAGGTCGATCCACTGATCACGTGGGGTGATTGCCATCAAATCTCGCTCAATTTTCTCGGGGTCATTTTGCGTGCTCAGCGCCAGCCGCTGCGCCAGCCGCCTGACGTGCGTATCGACCACAATGCCGTCGCCGATCTGGTAGGCTGTGCCCAACACCACATTGGCGGTCTTGCGCGCCACGCCGGCCAGTGTAAGCAGATCCGCCATATTGTCAGGCACCACGCCATCATATGTCTGGACGATCCGCTGGCATGCTTCCTGGATGTTTTTGGCCTTGTTGCGATAGAACCCAGTGGAATGGATCATTTCCTCCACTGCGGCGCGGTCTGCCTCAGCAAGCGCGCGTGCATCGGGATACCTGGCAAAGAGTGCAGGAGTCACTTTGTTGACGCGTTCATCCGTACATTGCGCTGACAGAATCGTGGCGACCAGCAATTCCAGCGGGTTGCGATGGTGGAGTGCACACTGTGCATCGGGATGCTCGGCGTGGAGCAGCGCAAGGATCGGGCCGATCCGTTCGGACGCAGGGGCGGCGGCGGTCAGTTCTGTGCTCATGGCTTTCTTCACCCAAAGGTCAGGAACAGCAAAGGTCAGGAACAGCAAAGGTCAGGAATAGATCGGCTCGGTGCGCACGCGATAGTCGGAGTCGTCGATGCGTTGCCAGGGATAGTGAATGAAATCCTCAGTCACCTGCACGTAATGTTCCGGTTCATCTTCGGTAAAGACGCTGCTTTCCTTTTTCCAGTGCAGCACGGCGATCTCAGGGTAGCCGCCAGCAATCTCAATGCGGCCTTTGACCGCCATGACGGTGCGTCCGCGATACCACAAGTTGTCCACGACCAGGATCTTGCGGTCGCGCAGGCGGTCGTCAGAGGGGAACTGCACAAAACGCGGCCAGCTCAATGTCGTCCGCTGGCTTGGATTTTCGGGGAAAAGCACTGCGGCCGTCAGCACTTCCTTCATTTTCAACGCCTCGGCAATCATACCGCCCGGAATAATGCCGCCGCGCGTGATCGACAGGATTGCATCATAAGGGGTGTTCAGTTTGAAGATCAACTGACTGACCAGCTCCTCCAACTCACTCCAAGCGAGGTAAACATGTTTCATGGGTTTTGCTCCACTGTGTAGGGCGGCGCCAATTTCAGACAACCTTCATCGCGCTCAATGACTTTTGCTCGCGTGGGCAAGCACGCTGACTAACGCGCAGACGGGACCGCAGTCCACAGGGCAATGTCAGCCGCAAACTGGCTGGTTAAATGGTGCGCGGTCGTTGCAAAGCGATTTTCACCCGAAACGGCAGTTATCGCAACATCGGAGACTGCCAATGACAGATGTGGCGGCGCTGTCAACTGGATCCGATAGCTGCCTGGCGCCACATTCCATAGCCGGAACTCGCCGCGCGGGTCGGATTCCGTCACGGCAACGACTGTCCCGCTGGCTGTCAGCAGCGTGGCCTGCACCCCAGGATACCGCACGTTGCCGGCGATCCAGGCAACACCGCCCGGCCAGACGCGCACCAACACGGGATCATGGTCGCTGGCGTGGAAGACATCATCGACGGCCGGCGCGGCGGGCGCGGCATGGTCGGCGCTGATACGCAGCGGCTGCACCTCGCCGATCAGCCTCACCAGCACAGGGCTGACCAATAGATGATCCAGCGCCTGGCTGGCGCCGTTGAAGATATAGGTGTAGCGACTCAACCGCGGCAGACGCGCGTAAAGATGCACCAGATCCGGTTCAGGCGCGATTTGCACCGTTGCCACCGGTTCGCTGCCATAGTAATCGTTGAGGTCGCCCAGCACGACGACCGCCGCATTCGCATCTTCCGCGAGCCGCGCTTGCACCAACGCTGCCACCTGCTGCGCCTGCACAACCCGCCGCGGCAAATTCACAGCCTCGTCGCCCGCCTTGCTCTTCCAGTGATTGACGACCACCGTGAGCGGGAACGGCTCGCCCCATGTCCCTTGCACGGATAGCTCGACCAGCAACGGCGCGCGGTCAAACAACGGGTATTCACCTGCCGGGCAAACACCAGGGTCGATGACCTCATAGTCAACCGGTGAGCAGGCTTGCGGGCTTTGTGCGGCAAGCACTTGCACGCGATCTGTGCGCGTCAGCAGGGCATTCGTCAGCGGAAATTCCAGATTGTTGCTTTGCGGACCAGGCAGCGCCGTCGCCATATAGGGCAGGCCATACTCATTGGCAAGCAGCGCTGCCAGCACCTCGGCGTCGCGCGGTTGACCAGCTTCTTGCAGCCCGATGACCGTGCAGCCGGCGAGCCAATCGGCAATCGTCGCCGCGCGTCGCCGCAGCTCGTGCTCATAATCCGCGGGGTCGGGGTGTTGGGCGAAGCCGCTGCCCATCCCCATCAAGTTGTACGAACAGAGCGTGAACTCCGCACCGCGGGCCGGCGTGGCTTTAGCTGGCGTCATTTCGGCATCGCTCACCCTTTCCACCAAGCTGCCGGGCAGCAGTAATAGTTGATACTTCCCAAAATTGTAGTCGAGAATCGCCATTGCAGGCGCGCCATCAGCCGCGGTGATGCGCACACGATCGCCGTGATTGAGATCTGGCAGAGGAACGCCCAGTGCGCCGCTTATGTAGAGTAATTGCGCCTGTTCAACTGCCTCATCGAAAAAGACGCGGCCATCGCTCAGATAGGGTTGAATCGATGCAGGCGCCAGCGCCATTTCAGCTTCGCCGCTGGCATAGCGTTTGGTCGGCCCGTGCACGACGCCTTCCAGCCGCGGCAGCGCGACCAACATGCCCTCCAGGGCCTCATAGCGTTGCGATGGATGTTCGCCATAGCGCACTGTGGGCAGCGGCGCCGGCGCAATCGTTAGCGTCCGGCAGAGCGATGAAGGTTCAATTGCTTTGACGCGGGAGAGTTCAGTCTTCTCATAAAACTCATCGACCAGCGCATCGCGCACAACGACGCAGTTGCCAGGCTGTACAGCCGGCTGCTGACGCGTATAGACGTAGATGCCGTCACTCGTCTCAGCGCGGCCATCGCCGGTGGGGTCCTGCAGGTAGAAGCCTTCCAGCCCGACGGCGGTAACGATGCCCAGGCTGTCGATGTAACGCCCAGCTTGTGTGGTGGACGCGCCCTCGCCTTGCAGCAGATAAATCGGGATCGGTTCACCATCTTGCGCCGCGACAACCGCAGGCGCGGCACAGGGCAGCGCTGCCAACCATACAAGGAAGCACGCACGAAAAAATTTGGTCACGGAAGCTGACTCACTTTCTATGGGCTGTGTGTGCCCGCCATTGTACTATGCTAAGATAGCGCTTGTCATGCGTCATGCGTCCAGGGTCATTACTTTTCACCCATACAAGGGAACATTGTTTCGACTATGACCAAGATCAGGATTTCGGCCATCTTTCTGTGGATTTGTCTGAGCGTTGCAGGGACAGCGCCTCCCACCGCCAGCGCACAGCCTGCCGCGCCGTGGCAGACAACTCCAACCGCGGCGTATGTGATCGAGTTGGACGCCCCCGCCGCGGCGGAGTTTTTGATGCAGCGCCAGCAGGAAGGCGTCGCCGCAGCCAGCACTGCCGCAGCCAGCACTGCCGCAGCCAGCACTGCCGCAGCGACCCAGCAATACATCGCCGATCTCGACCAGGTGCAGCAAGGGCTGCTCCCCAGCCTGGCGCGTGTGGGCGCGCCCGTGCTCTATCGCACACAGCGCGTCTACAACGGCATTGCCGTGCTGGCGACGCGCGCGCAGGCTGACGCGTTGGCGGCGCTGCCAGGCGTGAAAACGCTGCACCGCGTCATAAGCAAGACGCCCGACACTGCATCCAGTGTGCCTTTCCTCGGCGCGCCGGCGTTATGGCAAGGCTTCGACCACATACCAGCCGTGCGCGGGGAAGGGATGCGCATTGCCGTCATCGACACTGGCGTCGACTATCTGCATGTCGATTTCGGCGGCCCAGGCGTCGGATACGCGCAGAACGACAAAACCCGCCGCGGCGATGTCCCCGGCTTCCCCAGCGCAAAAGTGGTGGCTGGTTATGACTTTGTCGGTGACGCCTATAACGCCGACCCGCGCAGCGCCACCTATAACCCGATCCCGGCGCCGGATCCCGACCCGATGGATTGCTACGGGCATGGCACTCATGTGGCGGGCATTGCCGCTGGCTATGGCGTGACGCAGGCGCAGAAGCCGTATCCAGGGCCGTGGGACGCAGCCACAGACTTCAGCAATTTTCGCATCGGGCCGGGGGTTGCACCGCTGGCGCAGATCGTCGCGCTGAAGGTGTTCGGCTGCTCCGGCGCTTCCGACCTGGTCGATCTCGCGCTCGAATGGGCCGTCGATCCTGACGGCGACGGTGATTTCTCCGACCGCGTCGATGTGATCAACCTGTCGCTTGGCTCGCCCCTGGGCGATCTCCTGGATACAACCACCATTGCCGCCAATCATGCCGCGGCCATAGGGGTTGTCGTCGTCGCTTCAGCGGGCAATACGTCCGACTATCGCTTCGTGGTGGGCAGCCCATCCAACGCGGACCGCGCTGTGAGCGTCGCCGCCACCCAACACGGCACGCTGCGTGCGTCCGACGGCGCAGTGCAGCGGGTTGACACCATTGCTGCGTTTTCGTCGCGCGGGCCGCGCGTCGGCGACGCCTCGCTCAAGCCGGATCTGGCCGCGCCCGGCGCTGGCATTACGTCAGCAGCCTCCGGCGCGGGCGCGGGCGCGCTCTCCCTTTCAGGCACGTCAATGGCCGCGCCCCATGTGGCTGGCGCGCTTGCACTCCTCCGCCAATTGCACCCCACGTGGAGCAGCGAAGAGATCAAAGCGCTGGCAATGAATACAGCCTATCCACTGGTGCGAAGCGGCCTTTCGCCCGCGTCTACGCTCTATGCGCCCAGTCGCACTGGCGCGGGACGGATCGATCTGCCCGCGGCCGCACGTGCGCAAAGTGTGGCGTACGCGACCGCACAGCCTGGCCGCGTCTCGCTCAGCTTTGGCATGCCGGAAGTGCTGGACACTTACACATCGGCGCAGCAACTGCGCGTCGTTAATCATGGGGAGCAGGCACTCGCCTATACGCTCAGTTACTTTGCCGTAACCGCGATGCCAGGCGTCACTGTGACGTTGCCGCTCACGCAGATCACCGCACCCGCCGGCGGCGCGCTCGATGTCCCGGTCATTCTACACGCCGACGCCAGCGAGATGGGGCGCGCCACACCGCCCAGCGTAGGCGAAAGCATCGCATCCGGTCGCGCCTGGTTCGACGAAGCAAGCGGGCATGTCCTGCTGTGGCCATCCAGTGGCGTGTGGCAGGCGCTTTTGTCCGGCGCCGCAGCAACAGCCCCGTCAGGCGTTGCCGAGTTCGCCTATCAGCCCGCCACACACACCTTGACCTACACGCTCACCGTCACCGGCATGGCGCCCAACAGCGTGACCAACATCACATTGCGCGCCGGCCAACTCAGCGATCCCGACGCGCTGCTCTATACCCTGTACACCAGCAGCGAGGGCGCGCTTTCCTTCCCGGCGACAGGCGAATTTCCGTTCGAGGCAAAGCATGAGTTGCTGCTCGCCGCCAATGAACTTTCGGTGGAAATAAGCAGCGCGGAAGCGCCGGCTGCTCCAATCCACGGGCAACTTGTGGCGGCGATGCCGATCTTGCACGCACCAGTGCACGCGGCCCCGCGCCCGGTGGCGGCAATGCACGCCGCGCCAGCGCGCGTCGAGATGAAGATAGATGCAGCGGCGTCGATCACATTGACCGGGCGCGCTTTGCTGGGCAGCAGCCCGCCCACCGGGGTGATGTCATTGGCAAACATATTTCAGCTTGAGTTGCAAAGCCCCAATCTTCGCCCGCCCGAACTGCCAGCCGAAGCGCCGGATCTTTACGATGCAGCCGACATCAGCCACACAGGGATTGCCACTGATTTTGCAAGCGTGGGCGTCCAGGATGCGTTGCTCCATTTCGGCGTGGCCACGCATGAACCCTGGTCGTCGCCCAATCTGGTGCGGTTCGATGTGTTGATGGATATCGATGGAGATGGCGCCGCCGACTTTCGTCTATTCAACAGCAGCCGCGAAGGATATATGACCGATGCTTTGATCGGGGATAGCTTTGTGAGTGTACTCGAAAATCTGCGTACAGGCCGGCGCGTCATACAACTGCCGCTCAACGGAGCAGGGCCAGGAGACCTGGACACGCGACCCTTCCAGAGCCGGGTGATGGTGTTGTCTGTGCGCGTGACTGATCTGGGGCTGCCCACTGGACAGAATGTATTCTCCTATACGATCAAAAGCTATCATCGTGCGCTCGGAGACGGGACGGGAGATGTCATCGACCGCACGCCGCCGCGACAATTTGACCTGGCGCATCCGGCGTTGGATGTGACGCATGGAGGAAGTCATGCGCTCTTGATCGACGACAGAGATGGCGCCGGCTTATCGCTGCGGTTGGATGCGACCGGTTACGCCCAGCAGAGACCTGGCGGCCTGCTATTCTTTCATCATCACAACCGGGTCGAGGAACAGGTGGAGGTAATCAATGTACACTTTGCGTGGCCGGCAACGCTTTCCCTGCCGTTCTTGGCGCGTTAGACGCGCCGCGTCGGGCTAGCAGCCCGGCCTACCAATTTAATCTTAACCTGTGCATATCTGCGTGCTCTTGCTTGCAGCTTTGCCCAAAGTTTGAGAATTGAACCTACCCCGCAAACAGAATGCGCCCACAGCTTGGGCAAAAGACCGGATTGCCCTCCTGGATATTGGCATTGCTGACTATGCCGGTTGGCAACGACATGTTGCAAGCGCCACACGTGCCATGTTGTACAGCCGCCACCGCCACCCCGGCCTTGCGTTGGGCGATCTGCGCGTAAAGCTCTAACGCATCGGCGTCCAGCCGCTCGGCCACATTCTGCCGCTGCTGCTTCAACTGGGCATACATGCGCTTGAACTTGGCTTCTTCTTGCTGAAACGCCCCCTGTGCAACCTGCGTGGACGCTTCGACTTGCGCCAACGTCACGCGCTGTTCACCCAGACGCGCTTCGGTCTCCTCGCGCAGTTGCAATGTAGTCAGAGCAACATCTTCAACCTGGGCGCGCTGCCGCTTCATCGAATCAATGCTGGCCTGCAGTGCTTCCAGCTCCTTTGCATTGCGCACTTCTCCACTCATCAAGCGATGTTCGCTTTCTGTGATGCGTGCGGCAAGCTGCTGTCCATTCAGTTCGGCGTCGAGCTGGCGTGTGTGCAACTGCTCCATCTCCGTCTGCGCCGCTTCTACAGCGGTGCGCGCCAGGCGCAATTCGTCTGATTCGGCCAGCTTACGGCGAATCTGCGCCACACGGCGGCGCACCTTCTCCAGGTTGACATCGATCTTTTGCAGTTCGTAGAGTCTGGCAATATTCATAGCGCGACCCTTTCTTGAGAGGCTAATTGGATTGATTATAGCACCCGCCCCCTATCAACAAGAAATGCCCCAGAAAGGAAGACGAGCAATCCCTCGCAACCGCGCAACTTGGGTGGGGTTCACCGCCGGTGGTATACTCCATGATTGTGGGATCGACCGGCAGCGACCCATTTTATTTTAATTCAAATCTGTTTATCTGATTTTTTACATCGGGAGTGATTACACAGCATGTCAAGGTATCCATCCAATCGCGGCAGTGAAAGCTTCATGGAATTTGCCTTGATGATCATCCTGCTGGCGATCGTGATGCTGGCGATCCTGTTGATTGTAGGCGACAGCGTCCGCGAATTTTTCAACGACATCGGCATCCGCTGGTCGCTTTTTGGCGGCCAAGGCCTGTGGACGCCGCTGCGATTGCCCTGGATGCTGATGTACAGGCAGCTATGATCGATCTTCAACGCGCACGTGGCGCCATGAGCACCTGGGCTACTGCTGGCGTCGACCTTCTGTTTCCGCCGCGCTGTGCAGGGTGCGGGCGCGCGGGCCAGCGCATCTGTGCGCACTGCGCCCAACTGGTGACGCCGACCCCCGCGACCCTCTGTGAGCGCTGCGGCCGCGTGCAATCGACCCGCGTTCAGCAATGCGACCAGTGCGCAGATGGGACAGATTTTCCCTTGTATCGCGTACGCGCCGCGGCCTTGCACATCTCCCCTTTGCGGGAATGGATCCATCTTTTGAAATATGAGGGGCGGCGCGATCTGGGCATCCTGCTCGCGCGCTATCTGACGGCAGCGCTGGCTGCCCCGGATTGGGCGGACGTTCGCGCTCAGTTGGATGGCGTCATCCCGGCGCCGCTGCACACTGAACGTTTGCGCGAGCGTGGCTACAATCAAGCCGAGCTGCTGGCGATTGGAATGTGTCGTCAGACAGGGCTGCCGCTGCGCACCGACTTGCTGCGCCGCGAAAAATTGACGCGGTCACAAGTCGGGCTAAATGCCGCCGAGCGCAAAGCCAATGTAGAAGCTGCGTTCGTCGCCGCGCCTGGCTGTCATGGGCTGCGCTTGCTGTTGATCGACGATGTCTACACCACCGGCGCCACCTTGCGCGCCTGTGCTCATGCCCTGCTCGACGCGGGCGCCACTCAAGTTTCTGCTTTGACCCTGGCCCTACCCACTCATATAGACCCATCGATGACCCATGATTTATCCCATTCCTGACCAACTTATCAGCGCTCTCCACACCGCGGCCAAGATCTTATGCGTCAGCCATGTCAACGCCGACGGCGACGCTTATGGCAGCGTACTTGGCATGGCGCATATCCTGACTCGCCTCGGCAAACAGGTTACTGCCGCAATGCCCGACCCTGTCCTGCCCGACTTTTCTTTTCTGCCTGGCGCCGACGCGATTATCAAACCGGACGCGGTTGCCGGCGATTACGACCTGATTGTCTGTCTCGATATGTCCAGCGCGGATCGCATGGGCGCGGTTTTCGACCCGGTGCGCCACGGCGCCATTCCGCTCGTCGTCATCGACCATCACATCACCAATACCAATTTTGGCCAGGTGAATTGGGTTGAGGCTGGCTGCGCAGCCACAAGTCAGATGCTCGTGTCTCTGGCCAGCGCGCTCGGTGTTGCGATCGATCAACCCATCGCCCAATGTCTGCTGACTGGCATCGTAACCGACACACTTTGCTTTCGCACGAGCAACACCACACCTGAAGTGCTCGAAGCCGCCATGCACCTTCAACGCAGCGGCGCCAATCTCGCAGATACCGTGCGTCGCACGCTCAACCGCGTGCCATTCAGCACCTTGCCCCTGTGGGCCGCCGTGCTGGCCGATGCGCACCTGCAGGAAGGCGTCGTGTGGGTGACGGTCAGCCAGGCCCAGTTGCGCGCGGCGGGCCATACCGACGACGATTCACGGCTCAACAGCGTTCTGGCCTCCATCAACGAGGCTGACACAAGCGCCATTTTCACAGAGAAAATCACCGAGCAAGGAGAGCGGACCGTCGAATGCAGCTTCCGGGCCAAGCCAGGCTTTGCAGTCGGCGATCTGGCCTTGCGGCTGGGCGGCGGTGGGCACGCGCCAGCCAGCGGTTGCACGTTGACCGGCGCGCTCGACGAAGTTGTCGACCGCGTTGTGCCGATGATGATCGAGGAGCGCCGCCGTCAGGCAGGGGTGGAGCAGCGCACGTGAGCACGGAAAGCCGACCGTTGAATGGATTGCTTGTGGTGGACAAGCCCGGCCGCGAAGATCTCATTCCTATCCCCATGCAGGAGTTCATCACAACGCGGCCGGCGCGTTCAAACCCGCTGAATCTGTTCACCAGCCATGACATCGTCGCGCGGGTGCGACGGTGGAGCGGGCAACAGCGCATCGGCCACACAGGCACACTCGACCCGTTGGCAAGCGGGCTGCTTTTGCTCTGTCTGGGCAGCGCCACACGTCTGGTCGAATATTATCAGCATCAGCCCAAACGCTATCGCGCGGTGATCACCCTCGGCGGTGTGACCGACACCTACGATGCCGCGGGCCGGCTGCTTGAGCGCTTTGCGCTTCCTGCGCTCGCCCGCGATGACATCGAACGCGCGCTCGCACCGTTGCGTGGCGTTGTCGAGCAACAGGCGCCGCGTTTCTCCGCCATCAAACAGGAAGGGAAAACGCTCTATCGCCTCGCGCGTCGCGGGGAAACCGTCGAGCCGCCGACGCGCACCGTCACCTTTTCCACCATCGACCTGCTGAGTTTCACGCCGCCCGACCGCGTCACGCTGCGCGTCGAATGTTCGGCGGGCGCTTACATCCGCAGCCTGGCGCATGACCTGGGCGTGGCGCTGAACACAGGCGCCTATCTGCAGGCGCTGCGCCGTGAAACAGTGGGCGCCTTCACCCTGGCCGAAGCGCACTCGCTGGAATCAATCGAAGCCGCGGGCCGCGCCGGGCAGATCGACGCGCTGTTGCTGCCGCCGGGCGACCGCCTGCCGCTGCCCCGCCATCACCTCGACCAGGAGGCATTGCGGCGGCTCGGCTTTGGCCAGATCGTCGTGCTGCCGCACACCGCGTGCGAAGCCGAGCGATCACTGGCAGCCGCGGTGGATGATGCTGGGGCGTTAGTCGGCATTATGCGGCGGCTGAACGCGGCGGAGGCGCAACCAGGGTGGTGTTGGAAAGCAGAAAAATGGTTGCAATGAAATCTTACACACAGAAATGACGGGCATGCGCACCTTTGATGAACTTCGCAAGGCACAGATCGACGGGCCTACCTTGCTGACGATCGGCAACTTTGACGGCATCCACCGCGGGCATCAGGCGTTGCTGTTGCACATTCAGCGCCTCGCGACGCAGATGGCCGCTGCGTGTGGCGCACCAGTCAACACTGCTATTCTCACCTTCGACCCCCATCCCGTGCAGGTGTTGCGACCCGATCTGCCCCACTTTCTGCTCACGACGCCGATGGAGCGGCTTGAACTGGCCGCGGCGTTTGGCCTCACGCACGGCGTGATTCATCCCTTCAACCTCGAAACCGCGCAACTGACGCCGCACGCATTTGTAGAACTGCTCAAGCAGCATCTGGGTCTGGCCGTCCTGGTGGTCGGGCCGGACTTTGCGCTGGGACGCAACCGCGCCGGCGATATTGCAACGCTGCGCGCCCTGGGCGATGAGTTCCACTTCACCGTCGAGGTGATCGAGCCGGTCATAGATGGCGAACAGGCTGCCGGCGGTGAACTGGCTGGCGTTGACAAGATCATGCGCAGCAGCCATATTCGCGAACTTCTGCGCGCGGGCGCGGTCGATCGCGCGGCCGCGCTGCTGGGGAGGCCGTATCGCGTAAGCGGCATTGTCGAACACGGCGACCAGCGCGGGCGACAGGTCGGCATCCCCACCGCCAATCTACGCACCGCGCCCGACAAATTGCTGCCCGCGGACGGCGTCTACGCCACGCGCACCTTGCTCGCGGGGTTTGATGGCGTGCAGAGTTTTTACAGCGCCACCAACGTCGGCGTCCGGCCCACGGTTGACGGCCTCCATCGTCGTGTGGAGGCGCACATTCTCGATTTCCCTCCACCTGGACAAGTGGACGATCTCTATGGTCGTGCGCTTGCCGTGGATTTTCTGTTCCGGCTACGCGGAGAAAAACGCTTTGCCAACGTTGCTGACCTGGTGACGCAGATTCACGCCGACGTTGCCCAGGCGCGCGCCTTGTTTGCTGACTACGCGCGCGCGGGCGAGACGCCCGCGCGCCCAGCGGGGTGGCGCCACTCCTGATCGTCGAGGAAGGGAGATGGCGGGGAGTTTTCCGGCCATCTCGCATCAAAAATTTCCGGCTGTGTTGACACAAGCCGACAAGAGGTTGAATCGTCTTATGGGTGCTCGATTGCGTTTTCTGTGGGTTCTTCTGCTTTCATTAAGCCTGCTTGCAGGCTGTACGGCCACTCCCCCCATCGTCCTGAGCGGCGGCCCCAAACCACCGATCCTTGACCCAAACCTGCTGGGTCGCCCCAACCGCAATATCCAATTCATCACCGATCTGGCCGCGCTCCAGGCGTGCATCGACGCGGGCGCGTCCGCCTTTGGCGCCACACTGCAAACGACCAACGTGCGCAGCGCGGCGGATATTGACGCGTGCCGCGTTGGCCGGCTGGCTCGGGGCGCGCTGGTGGAGATCGTCGGCTACACGTCCGTTGAGCCGGTGGCGCAGGTCGCAACGCCGTCCCTGAATCTGCCCACGCCAACGCCGATTCCCCAAGCGCCGCTAGGCCCCCAGGTGGGTTATGTCGAGGACATCCAGCCCATATTTGAGCGCAGTTGTTCGGCGTGTCACAGCGCCGCGGCGCGCACGATGGGCTTGCAGACAACTGCTTACCGTCCATTGATGGAAGGCAGCCTCAACGGCCCAGTGGTGGCGCCCGGGGACCCGGAAGCCTCCAAGCTGTGGCAGATGATAGGCGCAGGCAAGATGCCGCTGACCGGCCCATTGCCGCCCGAACAGCAGCGCATTGTCTACGCCTGGATTAAGGAAGGCGCGGCTGAGCGCCGCGCGTCCAAGCCTTCGCCCCAGGTGGCAGCAAGTGCGCCGTCAAATCGCGCCGCGTCTGCACCAGTGGCGAGCACCTGGCTGGCAATTGGCCCCGGCGCGAAACTGGATTCGGTGCCGGATGCATGTGAAGCTGCCGGCGACCTGGCAACGTTGGTCAGCAGCGACCTCATTCTGCCCATCAGTTGTGGCGCAATCCCAAACGAGACCGATCTGGCGGGCATTCTCTCCAAAGTGGGGCTACGCCCCGCGGTTGCGACAGCTAACCAGGCCAATAGTGGGCAAGCAGGCAGTGGGCAAACAGGCAGTGGAGAGGCAGCCGCCACGACTGCCAGCAGCCAGACCACTGACGCGGACGCCACCACCGCCACAGCAGCCGATGCTGGAACATCCATAGAAAGTGAAGGCGAGGGGCAGGTTGCAGCCGCACCCGCCCCTCCAGCCGCGGCAGCGCCGCGCGTCGGCGCCACGGTCAACGCCGGCGCGGCCGGCATTCGCGCGGCCGCGCTTGGCGTGCCCGCGGCCACGGAGGAGGATCCCTATATGACGCCGCGCGGCGGGTTCTGCCTTGACCGGCGTTTGCCAGACAACACACGCGGCATTACGGCCATCACATTTGCCCCCGACGGGCGCATGTTCCTGGCGCTGGACACCAGCCTGACCGGCGAAGTCGATCCGCTCATCCTGTACGACGCCTATCACCCCAGCCGCTCGGTGGCGACTTATGATTGGGTCAACAACAACACCAAATACGAAGAAATCTTCGTCGAGTCCACGCGCATCACCGGTATGGATTACGCTGACGGTGCGCTCTATCTGAGCCGAGCAGGCGAGGTGGGGCGCATCCCCGACGGGGCCGGCTACGAGAAACTGGCCGACGGCTTTGCCGTGCAGAGCCAGCTCTTCCACGCCAACAACGGTATTGTCATCAACAATGGCTGGGTCTATGTCTCCGCGGGCGGCGTGCGCGATGGCTATGTCGAAGGCCCCATCGTCGGCGTAGGTGAGGATGGCGCACAGCAGATCGTCTCCGGCGGCAACCCGTACGCCGCGCGCATCGTGCGCGCGCCATTGGGCGAGCTGCTCAGCCAACGCAGCATTGCCGCGTTCTCGACCGCGGCGCGCGGGGTGCGCAACCCCTACGGCATCACCAGCGACCCAGCCGGGCGCATCTGGTTTACGGATAACGGCGCCACCAACGTCCCCGACGAGATCAGCGCGGGCGACGAAGTCAACCTGCTCGACCCCGGCGCCATCGGCGGCGGCGAAGGCGCGACGCCTTACTTCGGCTTCCCCCTGGCTTTGAGCGGCGCGCCGCCGGATTGGTACACCGGCCCCGTCGTCGCGCTGGTGAACTCCGCCGCGCCGACCGGCATCACCTGGGCGTATGACACTATCTACTTTGGCGTCTACGGGCGCTATCCCGGCCTCTATCGCCTGGGGCGCAACGCGGACGGCGCGGTGATCCCTGAGCGCATTCTGCATGGCTGGCCGGTGCTGGCCGTGACCACCGCGCCGGACGGCGCGCTGTGGATCGGCCTGGGCAACGGCGGCCTGTACCGGATCACGCCGGGCTGTAGCAATTAACGGAGCAAAGTCGCCAAAAGCCGAGTTTCTTAAAGAAACTCGGCTTTTCATTCCAGGCATTGGAGTTTCATGCGCTACCTTTTTGTCTCCGCCCAGCTTGCCGGCCATCTGGACTGGGGCGGCTATCTTGCCACAGCCGCGGCCCTGCAACAGCGCGGGCATGAGGTGACGTGGGCTTCGGGCATGGAGGTGGCGCCGCTGGTGGAAGCGACCAAGCTATCCTTTGCTCCGCTCGCCGAGACCGGCTGGCGCTGGCCGCCGCCCCCGCCGTTGACACGCCCGGCTGACCTGTCAGACGAGGCGTGGCGCCAGGTGCGGGGAGAACGTGCGCTCGACCAGTGGCTCGACCCGCCGCGCGT
>JACSRH010000331.1 GCA_014879855.1 Caldilineaceae bacterium
TCCAGAGGTGCGTAGATGCTGAGGAGGGAATGATACTGCTGTATCTGATTGCACCCAAATGCCTGGTTGTCTGTGAAACTACTGCTAGGGAGCTGGCGTTTGCAGGACATAGCAAGCGTGTGACACGTGTGACAACAACGAGGTTGTAAGCTACAATGCCACTGTCACGCTGTAACATTCTATCGCGGCTACTCTATCAATCCTATCAAGACAAGGAGAGGTGTACATGCGTACAACAATAACATTGCTACTTGCATTGCTGATGGCAGTGCTTGGCGGCGGCGCGGCTTTGGCCCAGACCGGCGCCGACGCGACTCCCGCCGCGTTTCTGTCGATGAATCTGAAGGCCGGCTTTCCGCTCGATCCGTTTGTCGTCAGCGTCAATGGCGGCGGCGAAGTCGATGCATCCACCCTCGATGAAACATGTGTGGGTTTCGTCTCGGAGGCGCCGAGCTTATCGGTCAACTGGGATGGAGAGGCTGAAGCGATTAACATCTTCTATTATAGCGACTTTGACCCGACGCTTATACTCCAGCTTCCTGATGGCTCCTATCTCTGCAATGATGATGCCAGCGGCAATTTGCTTGACCCGGAACTGACGGTCGAAGCTCCCCAGGCGGGGCAGTACAACCTCTGGGTGGGCAGCTATGACGAAGGTCAGCTGATCCCGGGCTTCCTGGTCATCACGGCCAGGCGCATGGTCAGCGTAAATGACTTTGACCTGGGCGCGCTCGTGCAGCGCGATCTGATCATCGATGAAGTGCAGCCCACGAGTGTGGCCGGCGTCAACGCGTTGCAGGCGGACCTGGCGGATGAAACGCAACCGATCACGGCAGATGTAGAAATCATGGGTGGCGACACGCCCATTACCGCGACGCTGGTGGCCAGCGGCACGATACCGGTTTTCACGGTGCTGAACAAAGACGACAACGGCGCGGTGTGCGGCGGCCTGGTGAGTGGCGTTGCACCAGAGTTTGTCTTCCGCTACAGCGGCGACGCGGAACAATTGCGCGTCTTTTTTGAAGGATCAAGCGACAGCTCGTTGGTGGTCGTGGGCGAGAAAACCATTGCTTGCAGCGATGATTCGGCAGAGGGCGAAAACGGCAACCCGGTCATCGATGTGCTCAACCCAGGCGGGCTTTACGGCGTCTGGGTCGGTCGATTTGACGAGACGGAGCCGATCACCGGCGTCTTGACCATTGTCGAATCCGCGGAGGCGACCCCTGTCGATCTCGAGCCCATGCAGCCATCCGCCGCGGCTACGGCAACGCCGTGAGCAGCCATTCATCCATGACCACACCAATGAGGGAGCAGCAACTATGAAACGTGCGATACTCTTCATCACGGCGCTCATGCTGGTTGCCGGGCTTGCCGGCGCGCCGCAGACCGCGACCGCGCAGTCATCCAGCCCCTGGCAGGTTAGTTACTTCAACAATCCCAATTGGGCCGGCGCGCCTGTTTACACCGAATTTGCCAACGCCGTGGCCTTCAACTGGGGCAGCAATGTTCCACCCGTGCCTGGCATGCCCGCGCAAAATTGGAGCGCGCGCCTGACGACAAACTCGTTCTTCTATGCGGGCAGCTATAACTTTCAGGTCGTGGCTGATGACGCCTTCGTGCTTTATGTGGATGGGGCGGTGATGTTCAATACACTGGGCCTGAATATTCCCGGCAAACCCATCAACGTTTCTATCCCTTTGACGCAAGGCAACCACTTCATCCAGATCGACTATTTGCAGGCAACGGCGCAGGCTTATCTCTATGCAAGCTGGTCGTTTGACAAGCAACCAGTCAACCCACCTGCGCCCCCTGCGCCCGCGCCTCCACCTGCTGGCGGCCTCTTCCCACCGCCAGCCAGCGGCCCGATGACGCAGTTTGGCGACTACAGCCGCTGTGCGCAGCAGCAGATCCATCAGGCGAACTGCTTCCAGTCCAACGGCGCCTGGGATGCCCCCAATATGGGATCGATCCAGATGGAGCCACAGATCGTCGTCTGGCAGAATTGCAAGGCTGACCAACGGCAGACGATGCAACTGTTCCCCAATAAGGATCCGCAGAAGGCCAAGTGCTCCAAAACGGAAGCTGGCTGGTTCCCAAGCTGAAAACTTGTCTGAATTGCAACAGGTCGACCTTCCAGAAAGTCGTGAGCGTTTTCTGGAAGGTCTTTCTTCAGGAGTGAAACTGTGGCTGATAAGCAAGAAAACGGCCGGGAATTGACTGGCCTTTACGCCGCCGTGCATTCAGCTATCTGGCTTATCGGGCTGGCGGTGCTCTTTTACACCGGCAACTGGTTTCCCGGTATTTTGATCTTGGTGGCGATCAGCGGTGTCGCCCAGGCGCTATTGCTGAGCAAAGCGAAACAGGAAGAAGCAAAAGCCCAGGCTGCGCAATCCGCCCGACAAGCTGCTTTGGCCATTCCGTCCGTCTGCCCCACCTGCGGCGCCGCGATCAATGCAAGTTCTGTAGTGTGGAGTGGCGTGTCCACGGCGCATTGCCCGTACTGCAAAGCTGCCATCCCGCTGAAAGCATGAGCGCTGCTTTCATTGCGCCGGTGATCGAGCTGCCGGCTGCGTTGCACCTGTCGAGCGAGCAGACAGCAGCGGTGCTTGCTTACCTTGGCAGCCGGCGCGGCCCGCCCAACTATGCAAGCCTGGCTGCACTCGTGGCGGGTTATGTGCAGCGCGTACCTTGGGAGAGCGCATCGCGCATTGCGCGCCAAAATGTAGCGGGCAGCACTGCCCTCGCCGCGCGTCTGCCCGCTGCATTTTGGGCCGATGCGTTGACGCACGGCAGCGGCGGCACCTGCTTTGAGAGCAACCTTGCCTTTTACGCGCTGCTGCTCACGCTGGGCTTTGATGGCTATCTCACCATCAACGACATGCACGAATCGGTTGGCTGCCACACCGCCATCATTGTAGCATTCAACGATCTGCGCTTCCTGACCGATGTCGGCCTCCCGCTGCACCGCCCTTTGCCACTCAACCCGGACAAAGTCACCCGCGTTCGCTCGACCTTTCACACCTATGTGGCGCGGCCGGACGGGCCGCGGCGCTACATCATCGAGCGCACCCGCCACCCGAACCGCTATATTTTTACACTGGTCGATCGCCCGATAGCGCTTGACGCTTATATCGCGGCAAGCTCGGCAGATTATGGCGAGGCGGGACTCTTTCTGGACAGGGTGATCGTCAATAAGCTGGTTGCGGGGAAGTTATCGCGCTTTAGCAGCGCCGAGCGCCCGCACCACATCAAACGCTTCGGCCCAAGCGATGACTATGAAGAAATCCCCTTGCCTGCGCGTACGCTGGCGCCGGCGCTATCAACGCACTTTGCCATCGATGAGGCGGTGATCTCACGGGCGCTGCAAGCAGTAGGCGCCGTTTGAGATAGGCAAAATATGCAGGTCGGGCTATTCCAACGCGCCGCGTCAACGAGTCTTGTCACGCTGCCACCATGACCTACATGGGGTGGATCCCATCCGCCGCTTTGGCCGCGGCAACGAACGCGCGCACCAGATTGTGATCCTTGCGGCCGGGCGCCTGTTCCACGCCGCTCGCCACATCCACGCCCCACGGCCTGACCGAGCTCACGGCGTCAGCGACATTCTCCACGGTCAAGCCACCGGCAAGCAGGAGACGATCCACGCGCTGGGCGACCGCGGCCGCGGCGGCCCAATCGGCTTTGCGGCCTGCGCCGCCGTAGAGATGCGGATGATAGGCGTCGAGCAGCAAATTTGGCCCCGTCGCCGTGCTGAGCGGCGCGAACGCCTCCGCCAGCGTCAACGCGTGAGCCAGATCTGTAGGGCGCACCGCCTTGAACGCACGCCCCGCCAAATCTCGAAAATCTGCGGCTGGTTCGTCGCCGTGCAACTGCGCCAGATCAAGGCCTGTCTGTTCGAGCACGGCCAAAACGGTGGCGGGCGCCTCGTTGACAAAAACGCCGACTAGCTCAGGCGGGTTGCTGAACGCTGCCCGCAGTTGCGTGACGAGGGTTGCGATAGCGGCTGGTGTGACATAACGCGGAGATTTTGGATAAAGGATAAAGCCAAGCAGATCGGCGCCCGCCTCTGTTGCCACAAGAGCGTCATCCAGGCTGGTCGTGCCACAGATTTTCACAACAGGCATGTCACTGCCTTATCTCCTCGACGAAGGGCCATTGATTTGTCACCTGCGCCGCTTCTGTTTGAATCCGTTCCCACGCCGCGCGCACGTGCTCGGCGCGCGTGTGCGTCTGTCCCACTACCAGCCGCAACGTCAACCTGCCATCCAGCCGCGTGTGCGTCAAATAGAGATCGCCGCTGGTATTGAGGCGATCCATGATCTGTTGGTTGACCGCATCGCCGCCCACATGACGAAAGCAGACCAGATTGAGTGGGGCGGGCGCGGCCACCTCAAATGTCTGGCTGGCGCGCACCCAGCCGGCAAATTCCTGCGCCAGGCGAACATGCTCGCGCACATGGTGTTGCAAGCCTTCAACGCCGTAGTGACGGATCACGAACCAGAGCTTGAGCGCGCGAAAGCGACGGCCCAGCGAAATCTGCCAATCGCGGTAGTCGATCACCGCGCCTGATTTAGTCGCCTCGTTGCGCAGATATTCGGGCAGGATGCTGAGCGTGTCGATCAGCGCCTTGCGGTCGGCCACAAAGAAGGCGTCGCAGTCGAAATTGGTGAACATCCATTTATGCGGGTTGAAGCAGTAGGAATCAGCCAGCTCCAGCCCTGCGTGGATCCAGCGAAATTCCGGACAGAGAGCGGCCGTGCCGGCCATGGCCGCGTCGACGTGCAGCCAGATGTGCTCGCGCTGGCAGATTTCGCCAATCGCAGTCAGCGGGTCGATAGCGTTGGAGGAGGTTGTGCCGATGCTGGCGCAGACAAAGGCCGGCGTAAAGCCTGCGCCGCGGTCGTGGGCGATCTGGGCAGCCAACGCGTCCGGTCGCATGGCGTAGGCAGCGTCGACGTCGATCAGGCGCAGCCGCTCACGCCCCATGCCCGCGACCATCATCGCCTTTTCGATTGAAGAATGAGTTTGCGCGGTGGCATACGCGGTCAACTGGCCTGCTTCGCCAGTGCGGTTGATGGAAAATTGGCGGGCGCGCTCCCGCGCGGCCAGCAGCGCACACAAAGCCGCGCTCGACGCCGAATCCTGAATTACGCCGCCGCCCGCGGCAGTGGATTTGAACTTCTGGGGCAAAGCCAGCATATCGACCAGCCAATCCATGACGTGGGTTTCCAATTCAGTGCACGCCGGGCTGGTGATCCACAACATCCCCTGCACGCCAAGCCCCGCCGACAGCAACTCGCCCAGAATTGCAGGGCCGGAAGTATTGGCCGGGAAATAGGCGAAGAAATTGGGCGACTGCCAGTGCGTCACACCGGGCAGAATGATGCGATCTACGTCCGCAAGGATGTCGGAAAAGGACTCACCTTGTGAGGGTGCGGCGTCCGGCAGCATGGCGCGAATCTCGCCGGGTTGCACCTGTGACAACACAGGGAGCGTAGCAACGCGCGCCTGATAGTCTGCGATCCAGTCGATCACCGCATAGCCAAACGTGCGAAACTCGTCAGGGGTCATGTGATAGGAAGTTGACGCAGTCATATCAATTTCATCCGTGCAAATTCGTCTACTCTGTTTTATGCAGTCTATCCAGTTTATCCAGTTTATTCTGGATTCATCTCTGCGCGACTGCCTGCCTGTACAAACGCTTTGACTTCAGGGCCGCGCTTGGGTTGGGGCAATTTGCAAAAGGTTTCTCCCACCAGGATGGCGTCGCAGCCCATTTCCGCCATGCGCCGCACGTCGTCGATGGTGCGGATGCCGCTTTCACTCACCAGAATCCGATCCCGCGGGATCAGTGCGCGCAGACGGCTGGTAGTTTCAATATCCACCTGGAACGTCCGCAAGTTGCGATTGTTGACGCCGAGGATGCGCGCGCCACTCTTGAGCGCGCGCTCGGTTTCGGCCTCGTCGTGCACCTCAGCCAAGGCAGCCATGTGCAGGCTTTCGGCCAACTGGCGCAGGGTGCGCAGATCATTGTCGCCCAGCACGCCGACGATCAGCAAGATCGCGTCGGCGCCGGCCATGCGCGCCTCGTGCACCTGATACTCGTGATAGAGAAAATCCTTGCGCAATACAGGAACCTGCTTGCCGATCGCTCGCAGGTGCTCCTTGATGGCGGTCAGATATGCCAGCCTGCCTTGAAAGAAGCGGCTGTCAGTCAGACAGGAGATTGCCGCGGCGCCGTTGCGCGCATAGCTTTCGGCGATCAACTCCGGATCCCAGTCCTGTGCGATCACGCCTTTTGAAGGGCTGGCGCGCTTGACTTCGGCGATCAGGCTGACGCCAGGCGCAGCCGTCAGCGCCGCGGCAAAATCGAGCGCGGGCGGCGTCAGTTTGGCAAACGCCTTGACTTGCGCCAGCGGCATCAATTCCATCTGCTTGGAGACTTCCTGCCGCTTCCACGCCATGATCTGGTCGAGCACGGCGCCTTTATGTTTGGCAATATCGAGTTTAGAAGGTTTCATTTTTGGTTTTCGTAAGCATCCAGGAAATCATCGCGAGAGATTCCCGCCTGAGTCAAGATCGCTCTTAATGTAGAACCCTTGATGGTGCGGTGGTTTGGCATTGTGAGCGGCGTCGCTGTGCCGTCAGCGTTATTGCGCTGCATAGCAATGTGATTCGCCTCACGCACAATCTCAAAACCAAGCGTCTTAAAGGTTGCTACGACACGCGACTTTGGGGCGTCTGCGGGAAATTTGGGCATCAGACTGATACAGCAGCTTCTGCGACGAATACTTCCAGAACTGGTGTTTCATCGCTCAGCACACTGGGGCCAAATGTTTCAATATGAAACCGGATCGCCGATCTCACATCGATGAGCGCGTCCTCATAGCTGTCGCCTTCGCCGACGACGACGCCGCGTAGCCCTAATGGATAAGCGACGTACCCATCGCTATGCTTCTCCACAATAATCTTGATCTGTTGTTCCATCCTCGAATCCTCTATTCAAGATAGCTTCGCGTCTTCTCAATATACGATTCTAACACATGCAGCGCGCTTCCGCTGTCGATGCTGGCGCGTGCTTCTTCCAGACCGGTGGGCAGATCGCCACATGTGGTGCTGAGCGCGAAGGCCGCGTTGAGCAGCACCGCGTCGCGCTTCGCATCGCGAATCTCACCGGTAAGGATGCCGCGCGTGATGACTGCGTTCTCCTCTGCGGCGCCGCCGATCAGTGCGTCGATGCCCGCGCGCGACAAGCCAAGCTCTTGGGCGTCGAATTCGTAGGTGCGCACCGCGCCTTCGTACAGATGGCTGACGCGGTTCGGCCCGGTCAGGCTGAGTTCGTCTGTCCCGCCGGCGCCGTGAACGACAAAAGCGGCGCGTGCGCCCATCAGCCCCAACACATGCGCCATCGGTTCGGTGAGGTTGGGAGCGAAGACGCCGACCAGCAGGTTGGTGGCGCTGGCGGGGTTGGTGAGCGGGCCGAGGATATTAAAAATGGTGCGCGCGCCCAGGTCGCGCCGCGGGCCGATGGCATGGCGCATAGCCGGATGAAAGGTGGGCGCAAAGAGAAAAGCGAGCCCAACTTCCTCGATGCATTCGGCGGCCTGCGCCGCGGTGAGTTGCAGGTTCACGCCCAGCGCCGCCAACACGTCGGCGCTGCCACTGCGGCTGCTGACCGCCCGGTTGCCATGTTTGGCCACCTTGACGCCATGTCCGGCCACCACAAAGGCGGCGGTCGTGCTGATGTTGAACGTGCCGATGCTGTCCCCGCCAGTGCCGACGACATCGACCAACATCGCGTCGCCGATGGCCGGGCGCACCTGCACTGCGCTGCGTTTCATGGCGCGGGCGCAGCCGGTGATCTCGTCTACGGTTTCACGCTTCATCCGCAGCGCGGCCAGAAACGCGCCGATCTGCGCGGGTGTGGCCTCGCCTTCCATGATCTGCGCCATGGCGGCGTCAGCTTCGTCGATGGTGAGATGAGAGCCGGCAAAGAGTTGGTGAAGGGCATGTTGAATCGCGGTGCTCATGATAATCTCCCTACATCCTCAAAAAATTCGCCAGCAGATCCTTGCCGTGTTCGGTGAGAATGCTCTCCGGGTGAAACTGCACCCCATGGATCGGCAGCGTCTTGTGGCGGATGCCCATCAGCTCGCCGTCGGAGGTGAAGGCAGTCACTTCCAACACCTCGGGGAGCGGCTCAGCAACGATCAGGCTGTGATAGCGCGTCGCGGTCATCGGGCTGGGCAGCCCCTTGAAGACGCCGGTTCCCTTG
>JACSRH010000235.1 GCA_014879855.1 Caldilineaceae bacterium
GGTCGCCCTGGATCAGCGCGTCGAAGAGCGCGGCGCCAAAGCGCTGCACCTGCTCGCCATCGCCGGGACTTGCCCCGCCAAGCAGCACCTGTTCAATGGCGGCCAGTTCTGCGGCGAGCATCTCGCGGCTGAAAGGGAAGTCCATGACGGCGCGCGCGGCGCCCGCAGGCGAACGCAGCACGGCGACGGGATAGCGGATGCCGTCGCCAACGTCGATCTCCAGTTCAAAGTCGTGGAGCGTAAGTACGGTCATAGCCAGCGATTGGCGCTGCGCAGGGGAACAGGCCTGCGCAGCGCCGGTCTATTATCGCAGGTTAGGGGGAGGTGTCAAGGGAGGAAGAAAGGTTGTCCCTGATCTTCTTGAAGCGCGCTACTTCCGTTTGATTGCCCAAATGGGTGTGACAGCGAATCCCAATATCACACACGCGTTGTTGGAGCTCGCGCGGCGTTGCCTGGCTAAAATGCTCGCTGCCAAGCTGTGCAAACAACAGCGCATCATCCATTTTCTCCTGGCTCTCCAACCACTCCGCTGTGGTGACCAAGCTTTCAACATCAAGCTCAATATCGTTCAGCGCAACAAGTTGACTGATCAGCGTGGCTATCTCTTCTCCTGTAGGGGGCGGCGTCTTTGGGCCGTTGATGACGATGCAGGGCAGCGGACTGCAAAGGCCGGAGCCGCCCCCTCCTTCTGCAACGGCAGCTACTGTGAATCTTTTGTTGTTCATGTAACTATCCCCTTTCTGAAACTTGCACACAATAACGCTCTAATTCGACGGAAGAATTGAACAGGGCTGGTGCAATCAAGCGGCTCTGTTCGCAGGCATCTATAATATTGGTGTGCACTGTGCTCAGGTTTTCAGGATTATCCCTTTGCTGCGCCAGTTGTTCGGCCGCCTGCCAGTGGTCGATGACTTCCTCCACCGGCGCCGGGCTGCCATTTTGCCGTGTCAGCAGCGCCGCCTCCACTAGCAGCATCTGACCCCCTTCCGCGTGTGCGAAGATGGCGCTCTCGGCGTAGTGTGGCGCACGTCCAGGATCTGCCTGCTCGATCTCCTCGTACAGATCGAGCACCTGCTGATAAGCCTGATTCGCCTGCTCGGCAAAGTGTGAATTCAGTCGAGTACAGCGGAAACGCCACATCTGCGTGCGGCCGATGCCAAGGTAGCTGAACATCTTCACCAAATTCTCCGTCAAAGTTTGTGTGATCAACGGGTCATTCTCCGCCTGCTGGAGTGCGCGCTGAAAGTCACGGTCAAGCCGGTTGGCCTGTTCAATCCAGCCGTTATCACACCCAGGCGAGCCAAAACGACTGATCCGCTGATAGCGAGCGCTGGCCTGAGCTGCCAACAGTCTGGCATAGGTGGGGTTGATGGCAAGCCCCTGCTCGAAAGCATCTTCAGCACTGGCGAGATGAGTAAACGCCAGCTCCGGGTCTATCTCCGACACAGCGTAGGCAAGCTGCAGATAAGCATTGCCGAGAAAGAGATAGAACGTTTCCTGTCCCTTGGCGTTGCGACCCTTACCTATCACCCAGCTTGAATGGCTGCGCACCCACTCAATAACCTCGACGGCTCGGGCGTAGGCGTCTTCTTCGCCTTCTATCAGGTAAGAGTAGCCCAGTGCGATGCCGGCAAAACTGAGCGCCCGGTCGCGCAGTGCGCGGTTGACCTCCTGGATTCCGGCTGCGCTGGCGCGGTATTCAATTTCGCTGCCAAAGGCAAAGCTTCCTTCCAGCTCAGGTCTTAAGCCAGCATAGGCGTCGTCAAAGCGGAACTCCGGCGTGAGCTTCCAGCGCTGCCCTTCACGGTCAAGCTCGCCGTAGATCAGAAGGTTGGCGTTGATCTTCTCCATGTACTGCCGTGCATCCGCGCCCGCGGCAAGCCGAATCCGCTTCTGCGGCCCCCAGGCCAGCAGGCCGCCTTCGAAGAGTTCGGTCCAGTCGCCGGAAGCATTATTCAACGCCGCCGCCACTCTCTGGGCCAGCTCGGTGGCTTCAGTCTCTGCACTTCGCTTTCCCTCTGCATTCCGCACCAGCGGTGTGAAAGGCGCAACCGCCACATTGAAAGAAGCCTCAGGCATCCGCACCGGCCCAAAGTGTTCCTGTATTTGCGGCCATGCCTGCCACGCCACCAGCCCCACCGCCAGCAGAAGCAGGAACAGCACCGCCCAGATCGACCAGCGCGGAACAGGCAGGGCAGCCAGCCGCGAGGGGACTGGCCTGCTCTCCTCCGCGCTGCGCGTCACCAGCACAAGCGCGGCCCAGGCCAACGTTTCCGGCGCGGCCAGGCTCAGCGCCTTGCGCGCCTCGGCAAACGCGGCGTCGATGGGCAGGCCGTTGCCCAGCGCGGTGTAGAAGCTGCGCGCCAGCTCAATGGCTTCCCGGTCGGCGATGGCCTGCTGCACGGCGACGACCGCGGGCAGGCCGGCGCTGACAAGCTGCTGGGCAATGCCGGCGTTCATGTGGCTGCCGCCCTGCGCGCCGGCGCAGGCATTGAGCACCGCCAGCCGCAGTGCGTTGTGGTCGCCGAGCAGCCGGGCGATCTCCTCGGCGGAACGCAGGTCGGCCGCGCCCGCGGCGTCTGCAAAGGCCAGATAGCCCGTGGCTGTGGTGGGGTCGAACAGGCCATGCCCCAGAAAGTGGAAGATGTGCCAGTCGCCACGCTGCAGCGCGTCCTGGAGATCACGCCAGCCCTGGCCCTCCACCCAGTGCAGGTGCGCGCTGTCACCAAGGCGGGCCAGGGCCTGCGTCAACTGCTGCCGTTCGGCAGCGAGATCGAGCGCGTCCAGATTGGAGGGCTGTACGGCCATTGCCAGCACACGCAGCCGCGGCTCGCCGTCCAGTGGCTTGAGCGGCTGCTGCGTCTCCAGCGTGCGCACCAACACCGTGTCTGGCTGAAGTGCAATAAAGCGCTGCTGGCGCACGTCGAAGAGCAGCTCCCACGGCAGCGCGGCGAGCAGCGAATCGTCCAGCACGCGTAGGCGGATGCGTAAGTCGCAGCCGTGGCCCTGCACGTGGTTGACGCTGCGGTCGTAGACTTGCAGCACACGCTCGCCGAAGATGGCGCTGAAGAGCATGCCGCCCAGAACTTTGGCGCGATCGACGCTGCCCTCGTCTGCCTGTTTCACGTGCTCAACTTGCGCGGTCAGCTCCTCTGCAGTCAGCGGCAGCGTGAAAATGCGACGCACTTCGCCAACCGGCGAGCGCAGCACCGCAGCTTCGTACGCGCCGTCACGCGCGGGGCGAAGCTGGAGATCGAAGGTTTCGTACTGGTGAGCGATAGCCATCATAAGCAAACAGCAACGTGCAATTCGGCGACATGAAGCACTATCCACGATTACATAGATTGCACAGATTCTGGAAAGCATCTCGATTGATGACAGATTTCAGGGCAGCGCGTTCAGGCGCGCCATCTGTGAAACCTGCGCAAGCTGTGGATGGGTTTCCCACTGCACCTGTAGTCAGTATAGTTTCCAGCAAGGCGGGTCGAGTATGACACGCCCCATACTCCGTGTCAAGTCATCACAAAATTCGCGGGTCTACTTCACGTTTGGGGCAAACAACATCCGGGGACGTAATGCGCCCCCCAAGTTGAACTACACCTGCCGGGCGCTGCTGTATGCCGCGCTATGACGGCGTGTGTCGTGTGTTGCTTGCAGTGCAGCGCCATGACGAGCTGAGCAATTTTAGTTCATACCTATCTCATTCAAGTGGAAACCAGCAGAATATAGCGAGAATTACCTTACGCTTTTACAGGCAAATGTCAGCTATTCGCCATTTACATTGCAATAGCATTACGTTATCCTGTTAATGTACTTACAGAAAAGAAGGGTTTCAGGAGTAGAAGTCAGATTGTCCGCAGCTACAGCCAGGCGGCTTTCTTGGTTGATAGATGTTTTTAAGAATACGAATTATTTGTCAAGCATTTACCGGAGAACCATCAGATGTCACATCAAAAGATAGTTCTGTTTGCCATGCGTAGGGGATATGGCGCGGTTGCCATTATGCTCCTGCTCTTTGGAATGTGGACGCTCTTGGCGCCGGCCACGGCCAGCGCGCAGCCCCCAGCGCCGACGCTGGAGCTGACCAAGGCGGTCTCGGCCACGTCGATCGCTTCGGGCGCACCCTTTGAGTACACCTTCGCCTACCGATGCGCCAGCATTACGACCACCTGTCAGAACGCGGTGATCACCGATGTGCTGCCGCCGCAGGTAACCTATGTGGCTGGCTCGGCGACCACGACGCCGCACATCCAGAGCGTCGCCTACACGCCCGACCTGTTGGGCGCGACCGGCGGCACGATCACGTACACGTTTGTCAATCCGCTGCCCGCGGGCAGCACGGGCATCTTGCGCTTTCAGGTGCAGTTCCCGCCGGGGACGCCACCCGGCGCAGTGGCCCTCAACCGCGCCACCTTCAGCGCCGGCAACGCCAGCCCGGTGACAACGCCCAATGTCTCGACCACCGCCACTGGCCAGTTCGAGATGACGGTGAACAAGAGCGGCAGTCCGGCAGTGGTGGGCTATCCCGCATCTTTTGACCTGAACATTTGCAGCCCGGACACGATCGGCGGCGTGCGCTTCTTGACGCCGGTGATCACCGACACGCTGCCCGCAGATGCGATTTTTGTCGGCGCGCAGGGAACGCAAGGGGTCGACTGGGTGTACACGCCTGCCACCGCACCTGACATCGGCGGTGAAGTCACCTTCCTTAACCTGCCCACAGTCCCGGTTGGCGGCTGCTTCACGCGCCAGGTGACGCTGCAATACAACAGCATTCCGCCAGTGCAGCCGGTCAACCGCATGACCGTGACCGGCACGCCGGAAGGCTGCACCAATCCCGCCTCGCTCCCCGCCCACTGCCTGGGACAGACGACGCGCACGCTGAACGCGCAACTGCCGATCAATGTGATCGCGCCTTACCCGGAAGGCAAAGGCGGCAAAAGCTCGTCCAGCGCCTCCTCCTTCACCGGAACGGAGGCGCGGCCGGGTGAAACGGTCACCTACACCGTGAGCGCCAGCAACACCGGCTATCTCACACTGGCGCAGGTCACGGTGACCGACACCATTCCGGCACAGCTTGACCTGCTCTCTTTCACCGCGGGCGGTTCGGCGGCGCGTCCCGTCACCCTGGCGTATCAGATGAACAATTCTGGCGTCTGGCTGCCGGTTGCCGGTAATCCATTCACCAGCAACGCCAGTGTGACAGTCGCCAGCCTGGGCCTCGGCACTGGCGATGTGGTGACGCAACTACGCTGGCAGATCGGCGATCTGCCGGTGGGCGCGGCGGCCTTCACGGCGGCAGTGGTCGGCGCGGTCAACAGCGCGCTGACGCCGCAATTCCCAGCGCAGAGCTTCCAAAATTGTGCGCTGGTAAGCTCGCCGGATCTGCCTGCCCCGATCAATTCGTGCAACAGTGTCAGCATCATTGATCAGCGTGCGATCCCCCGCGTGACCAAAACTGGCGGCGCGGGCGCCAACCTGCCGCTGGACTTTGTCGATTACACAGTGACGCTTTCCAACGACGCTGTGGCGCACCTCGCCCTGACCGGCCCGGTGCTGGCCGACCTGATCCCGGCGCAGTTCGCCTATGTCGCCGGCAGCGCGGTCTTTGACAGCGGCGCCAGTGCAGTGGGCGCGCCCGCGCCGACGCTGGAGGTGCTACCCAATTACAATGGCGGGCGCACGCTGCTGCGCTGGACGTGGGCCGGTTATGACCTGGCGCCCGGCGCGCGGCTGGTCGTGCGCTATCGCGTGCAGATTCCCGACGGCGCCGCGCCCGGCACGTACAACAACGTGGCCGCACTGGTGGATTGGAGCGCCCCGGCCGACCCGGATGACGCCGATCGCGACCGCCGCTCGATCCTGCTCTGCAGCGGCGCGGCCGCGTACACCGACACGCTCGACCTGGACGGCGATGGCAACACGGCCGAGCAATCCTGCCAGAGTGTGGCGCCGACGCAGGTGGCGGTCTTCCTGGCGATGGATTCGGAGAAGTTCGTGCGCGGCCTCTTCGACTGCGAGAACACCGCCGACTATGGCCCGACCATGGCCTGTGAGGACGCCGACTACAACAAGCTCGGCCTGACCGCGGCCGGCGGGCCGGTCGATTACCGGCTGGTGCTGACCAACACCAGCAACGTCTCGGTGACCAACCTCGTCGTGATGGACATCTTCCCACGCATTGGCGACACCGGTGTGGTGGACACCTCAGCGCGCGGCAGCCAGTGGCGGCCCAACCTGCAAGGCCCGGTCGCAGGGCCAAGCGGCGTGCCGCTGACCATTTTCTACAGCACCATCGCCAACCCCTGCCGCACCGAACTGGTCAGCAGCGGGCCGGCCGGTTGTGCGCCCGGCAACTGGACGACGACGCTGCCCGCGGACCCGACCAGCGTACAGGCCATCCGCCTCAACTTCTGCGAATACAATGCCAGCGGTGCGGCAACCAACTGTCTGACCATCCCGCGCAACCAGTCCTTTACCTTTGACTGGCCGATGGTGGCGCCCAACAACGCGCCGGCCGACGCATCCTGCCTGACGCCAGCCGACGATTCGTTCAATCCGGCGGCCGCGCCCGCGTGCCAGATTGCCTGGAACTCTTTTGGCTACACCGCCACCGAAGTTCGCGATATAGACGGCCAGCCAGGCAATGATCCTGGCGCGCTGCAGTTGCTGCCGAGCGAACCCAACCGCGTCGGCATGCGCGTGGCGCCGCCGCCGCCCTTCTCGCTGGGCGATTTTGTCTGGCTCGACGTGGCCGGCCAGCAGAACGATGGCATTCAGCAGAATGAAGAGCGCTCGGTCTGGGGCGTCAGTGGCGTACGCGTGGAGCTTTATGACGGCAGTGGGAATTTCCTCGGCTACCGCATCACCGGGCCGAACCAGGCCGGCGAACCTGGCTACTATCTCTTCCCGAACCTGGAAGCCGGCAGCTACCGGCTGCGTTTCTACGTGCCGGATGGCTATCTTGCGACCGTGCCCAATGTCGGCGACAACACGCGCGACAGCGATGGCGAGATCGCCGGGACCGATCCCACCTATGGCGACTATTATGAGACCGCGCTGATTTCACTCAACAGCGGCGCGGTGGACGCCAATAACCAGGATCTGACCTGGGATTTTGGTCTCTGGCTGCCGACGGACTACGGCGATGCCCCCGCGGTCTACCCGGTGCAGGCGAGCGCGCAGATCACGGCCGCTGACGCCGGCCGTCACATCATCGTGCCGGGCATCCGCATGGGCGCCACGGTCGACGCCGAACTCGACGGCCAGCCCACCACCACGGCCTGGGGCGACGATCTCAACGGCTCATCCGACGACGAGGACGGCGTGAGCTTTGAGGACTACATCAACACCGCCGCGCTGCCCACCGTCATCATGATGGCGGGCGACACATCAACCATAACGGTCACAGCCTCGGTGATCAACACGGCCACGCAGCCCGGCTACCTGAGCGCCTGGATCGACTTCAACGCCGACGGCGACTGGAACGACAACGGCGAGCGCATCGTCACTAACCAGACGGTCAATGGCGCGCGCTCCTTTAACATTCCTATTCCGGCCAACGCCATCACTGGCACAACCTACGCGCGCTTCCGTTTCAGCACGCAGCAGAATCTGGCGCCGACGGGCACCGCCCTCAACGGCGAGGTGGAAGATTACCGCATCCAGATCGTGGCGCAGCCCAACAAGACGCTGGCCGCGACCTCCGAAGCACACAGCACGGGCAGCAATCTGGCGATCGGCGAGATCGCCCGTTATCGGCTCGTGGTGCATGTGCCGGAGGGCGAGCTGACCAACTTCCGCATCACGGACAACCTGCCCGATTACCTGCAATATCTTGACGACGGCACGACGCGGCTGGCCTTCGTCTCCACCGTCGCGATGACCTCCACGACCAGCGCGCTTGACGCGGCGTGGGTGGCGGGCAGTGAAACCACGCTCCCCGCGGTCACGCCCACCTTCGCGCTGCCTGCCGGCGCGATCTCCGGCAGCCCCTTTGCCAGTGGCACAAATCCAACCTTCAGCCTCGGCGCGCTGACCAATTCCGACAGCGACGCCGACCGTGAATTTGTTGTAGTCGAGTTCAACGCGCTGGTGCTGAATGTCAACGAGAACCAGGATGGCCAGACACGCGCCAACACCTACGATGTCAGCTACAGCTCATTCCTGGAACGCTCTAACACAGTGAACATCACTGTGCGCGAGCCGGTGCTGCAGATCACCAAGAGCCTGGTGACGCCGCTGCCCTCCCCAATGGGGCCGGGCGCGACGGTGCAGTATGATATCGTCATCACGCACGCCGCCAGCAGCAACCTCAACGCCTTCAACGTCGTGATCACCGACCTGATCCCGGCCGGTCTGGTCAACCCGCAGGTGGTCAGCGTGACTTCCAGCGGCGTGACGCCGGCGGTGAACACGGGCGCATTCACGGTGGGCGAGCTGCGCGTCCCCACCAGCGGCGACTTCGACTTGCCGCGCGGCGCCAGCGTCACCGCACGCATCAGCGCCCAGATCGACACTGCGGTGCAGGCCGCGCAGACGATTATCAACACTGCCAACGTGGTGTGGACAAGTCTGCCCGGCACAGGCACGCCCAGCAACCCGACCGGCTCGAACACGCCAGGTGGCTCCGGCGACAGCACCGGCGAGCGCACCGGTTCCGGCGGCGTCAACGACTATCGCACGAGCGAGCCGGAGAGCCTGCGCATTGCCGCCGACTGGGGCGACCTGCCCGACGCGCCCTACCCGACGCTGGCTGCCAACAACGGCGCGCGCCATCTGCTGATTGCCAGCGGCAACCCCTACCTCGGCGCCACGGTCGATGCCGAATTCGACGGCCAGCCCAATGCCACGGCCACCGGCGATGACGCCAGCGGCGCGCCGGACGACGAAGACGGCGTCGAGTTCCGCACGCCCCTCATGCCCGGTGCGCAGGCTATCCTGCGTGTGACGACCGGGACGCCCGGCTTCCTCAGCGCCTTCATCGACTTTGACGGCGATGGCACGCTGGACGCGACGCCGGTGAGCGCGGTCGCCACCGTCTCCGGCGGTGTGGGGGCGATCCCTGGCAGCGGTTTCGTCAGCGACATGGCCTTTAGTGCGGCGGGCGTCTATGACCTGACCATCGACGTGCCGGCGAACGCAACCGGCGTTCAGGCGGCGCGCTTCCGCTTCACGCAAAATGCCGGGGAAGGCGGCGCCAGTGCGACCGGTCAGGCGGCTTCGGGTGAAGTGGAAGACTACGTGCTCATGAGCCTGGGCAACCAGCTTTGGTATGATAACGGCGGCGGCAACCCGGCCAACGCGTACAACGGCCTCTTCGACAGCGGCGAGGCGACGGTTCCGGCGGGGATCAGCCTGACGCTGGTCGTCTCCGGCACGACGACCCCGGTCACCACGACGACGACCGACGCCAACGGCCGCTATCTCTTCACGGGGCTGACGCCTGGGCAGTATCAGGTCATCGTCGATGCGGCAAACTTCCAGAGCGGCGGCTTGCTGGCAGGCTACGTGAGCACCTTCACCGCGGAGGCAAACGCCGACAGCGACGGCGACAACAACGACAACGGCATCGATGGCGACGCAACGGTGAACGGCGTGAGCTCCTCCGGCGTCACGTTGAGCCTGGGACAGGAGCCGACCAACGATGGCAACGGCGCCAACTCCAACCTCACCGTGGACTTCGGCTTTGTGCGCCAGGATTGGGGCGACGCGCCGGACACCTTCGGCACGACGGCCACGGCCAATGGCCCGCGCCACACCCTCGTCGATGGCTTCTTCCTGGGCGCGAGTGTGGACAGCGAGTTGAGCGGCCAGCCAACCGCCGTGGCCAACGGCGACGATCTCAACGGGACGCCTGACGACGAAGATGGCGTTGTCTTTACGACGCCGCTCGTCGCCGGCCGGCCAGCGACGATTACCGTGACCGCCAGCGGCGCAGGCGTTCTCAACGCCTGGATTGACTTCAACAGCAACGGCCAGTTCGACGCGGGCGAGCGCATCGCCAGTGATCAACCGTTGAGTGCGGGTGTGAATGCGCTGGTTATCAACGTGCCGGCCAACGCCACCGGCGTGATGGTCAGCCGCTTCCGCCTCACCGCACTGGCCGGTCAGGCGGCCACGCCCGCCGGTGCAGCCCCGAACGGCGAGGTCGAGGATTACATCCTGTCCAGCCTGGGCGACTTCGTGTGGCACGATGTGAACGCCAACGGTGTGCAGGAGTCGAGCGAAGCGGGCGTCAACAATGTCACCGTGCGTCTGCTCGACGAGCAGGGGCAGCCGGTGCTGGATGGCGCGGGCAACCCGATCACCACGCTGACGGCCAATCATCCCACCACCGGCGCGGCCGGCTGGTATGAATTCCCCGGCCTGCTGCCGGGCGACTACCAGGTCGAGTTCGTTGCGCCGACGGGTTCGCTCTTCACCGTGGCGGATCAGACGGCCAACGGCGGTGCGGAAGCGACCGACAGCGATGCCGACCGCACGACCGGGCGCACCGCCAGCGTGACGCTGGTCGCGGGCCAGGTCAATCCTGACGTGGATGCGGGGCTCGTGCTGCCGGTGACGGTGGGCGACCGCGTCTGGTACGACAACGACGGCGACGGCCTGCAGGATGACAATGTTGAGGCCGAAGCGGGTGTGCAGGGCGTGGTCGTCACGCTCTACGACACGACGACGCAGCAGCCAGTGCTGGTCGCCGGCCAGCCGCTGACCGCGACGACCGACGCCGACGGCGGCTATCTCTTCGACAACCTGCCGCCGGGCGACTACTACGTCACCTTCGACCTGACAACGCTGCCGGCGGGCTATGTGGTCACGCTGCAGAATGTGGGCGAGGACAATGCCATCGACAGCGACGCCGACCGCACGACGGGCCGCACGGAAGCGACCGGCTTCCTGGCCAGCAACCAGAGCAATCTGACGCTGGACCTGGGCATCGTGGCGCCGGTGCGCGTGGGCGACATTGTCTGGTACGACGACAACGGCAACGGCATCCAGGATGAGGGGGAAGCAGGCGCGCCGGGCGTCCGCGTCACGCTTTACGATGCGACGACGCAGCAGCCGGTGCTGGTCGCTGGCCAGCCGCTGACCGATGTCACCGACGCCGACGGTCTCTATCTATTCGAGAATCTGTGGCCGGGGAACTACTACGTTGTCTTCGACCTGAGTACACTGCCGCTGGCGTATGCGCCGACTGTGCAAAACGCCAGCGAGGACAGCGCCATCGACAGCGATGCTGACCAGACGACGGGCGTCACCGCGCCGACGGGTTTCCTGCCAGGCGGCAGCGAAGATCTCACGCTGGACATGGGCATCCTTGCCGGCGTCACCGTGGGTGACCGCGTCTGGTACGACAACAACGGCGATGGTCTGCAAGATGCCAATGTCACGGCGGAGCCGGGCGTTCCGGGCGTGGTGGTCGCGATCTACGATACTGAGCGCAACGAGCCGGTGCTGGTGGGTGGGCAGCCTTACACCAAGACGACCGATGCCAACGGCGGCTATCTCTTCGTCAACCTGCCGCCGGGCGACTACTATGTGATCTTCGACCTGGCGACGCTGCCCACCGGCTACGCGCCAACGACGCCCAACGTCGGTGACGATGCCCTCGACAGCGACGCGGATCCGGCGAGCGGGCAGAGCGGCAACACAGGCTTCCTCCCCAGCGGCCAGAGCGACCGCACCCTGGATCTGGGCATCGTGGCGCCGGTGCGCGTGGGCGACCGCGTCTGGATCGATGCCAACGGCGACGGTCTGCAAGATGGGGACGCGACGGTGGAGCCAGGCGCACCGGGCGTGGTGGTCACGCTCTACAGCGCGGCGACGCAGCAGCCGGTGCTGGTCAACGGCCAGCCCTTCACGCAGACGACTGACGCCAGCGGCCTCTACTACTTCGCCAACCTGCCGCCGGGCGCCTATTACGTGATCTTCGATCTGGCGACGTTGCCGGCGGGCTATGTCCCGACGACGCCCAACGCCGGCGACGACGCGCTGGACAGCGACGCCGACCGCACGAGCGGCCAGACCGCGGCGACGCTCTTCCTGCCGAGCAATACGCAGGATCTGACGCTGGATCTGGGCATCTATGCCCCGGTGACGGTGGGCGACCGCGTCTGGCGCGACAACAACGGCGACGGCCTGCAAGATGCTGACACGACAGCGGAGCCGGGCGCGCCGGGCGTGGTGGCTATGCTCTACAACACCGTAACTGGGCAGCCGGTGCTCGTCAACGGCCAGCCACTCACCGGCACAACCGGCGCCGACGGCCGCTACCTCTTCGAGAACCTGCCGCCGGGCGACTACTACGTCATCTTCGACCTGACGACGCTGCCGCCCACTTATGGGGTGACAACGCCGAACACGGGCGACGATGCCCTCGACAGCGACGCCAATCCAGAGACAGGCCAGACCGGCAGCACCGGCTTCCTGCCGAGCGGCGAAAAAGATCTAACGCTGGACATGGGGCTCGCGGCGCCAAATCTGGAGCTGAACAAGACGGCGAACAGCACGCAGATCCAGCTTGGTGGCGTCGTGCTCTACACGCTGGCCTATCGCAACAGTGGCTACGGCATGGCGCAGGAGGTGGTGATCCGCGAGACGGTGCCGAATTATACGACCTACGTCGCCGCGGAAAGCTCTGCTGGCTGGAGTTGCGCCGACGGCGCGGGCAGCGGTGCGATCTGCACCTTCCGCGTGGGCTCGGTGGCGCGCGGCGAACAAGGCAGCGTGATCTTTGCCCTGCGCGTCGCCACCGCGGTCGACCCGAACGAAGTGCAGATCCGCAACGTGGCCAATATCATCAACGGCAACGGCGAGCCGGAAGACGCCATCGATAATAACGAAAGTGAAGCCGACGTGATTGTCACCCTGCCCACCGCGTTGGAACCGGTTGACGAACCTACCAGCGATGGACCGGCGGCCAATCAGATCTTCCTCTACTTGCCTGCCGTACAGCGGTAAGAATTATTCTTCCCAAATACACCCCATCTTTCAGAAAGGTGGGGTGTATTTACATGCTTCCCAGTTCGGAACTTCGGAACTCACCTTGCAGCGTTGTGCGTCTAGTGTGATAGACTAATTATTGATAGTTTTATCACTGCGGATTTGCGATGTACGCGCCGCAGCGATCAGGAGTATGCGAGGTGGCTTCCGATGGTCAAAGTGTTGATCAGCTACGATATGCAGCAGGGCAAAGAGCAGGAGTGCCAGGACTATCTCGTCAACAAGATGGCGCCTGCGCTGTCGCGCATGGGATTCCAGTTCTCCGATGTCTGGTACACGATCTGGGGAGACTCGCCAGAGATTTTGGGTGGGGGCGAAGTAGAAAGCGTCGATAAAGCGCGCTCCATTTTTGAATCCACGCACTGGGAAAAACTTGCCGCAGGCATGGAGACAATCACCGATAATTTCAAGGTGAGGGTTGTGCATCCACGCGAAGAAGTGTGAGTCAGTGAAGCCCGCCGGGCTTGCGCCTGCCAAACCGATCGCATTGGTCGTTTTTTTGGAGAATGTCGGTCACATTGCCGGCATTCAATTGCCGCGCGTGGCAATGGCGGTCATTGATTGGACCACCGAAGAATACGCCAAATTGCTGCTGCAATTGTACGGTGCTCACCGCCGTTATGACCAGGTGATCATTCTGGAAGACGCACAGGCAACCGGGCCGCAGTTGCTCGCCACACTGGCGTCAATCGGCTCTACCCACACCGTTGACCTGCTGTTGCTGGCGCATGGTCATGCAGGAAGGATCGTCGGCTATCGTGGCCGGGAAATCGTCGGTGAGGAGACCTTCGCCGCATTGCGCCGGCTTTACGCTGGCGCGCGTGAAAACCTCGACTTACGCGCTGTCTATGGATTGAATTGCTATGGGCTTTCGCTGGCGTGGCAGTGGCTGGCGCTCGGTGTGCAGGCCACCAATGGCGCGGTGGGCGTCAATTGGTTCCCTGAACCTAGTCTGTCGGTCTTCCTGCGCAATTGGCTGGCTGGCGAACCCTTCAGCGTCGCGGTCAGCCGGAGCAATGTCATTGCCAATCGTTGGTGGCGGCGCATTTTGCGCGCCCCGCGCGCTGGGGAACATCCCTGGATCGCCAGCAGCCGCCAGATCGTCGTGGGGGCTTGCGATGTTACGATTGACAGCAGAAAGCCAGCCAGCCAATAAACTGGACGAAACAAGCCGCTCTTTACAACTTACCCCTGAAGCGCCCTGTAACAGAGCCCCTATTTGGTTGCCCGCTGGTAAACCAGATAGTAAGCGACGTGAATGCCTTTGAAGCGATTGGCCAGGTCGCCCATGCCAGCCCCGCGCAAGATGTCGCTTGGCAACCCTTCCACCTTTACATTGTAGGCGTAACCCGACGCGTACATCTGATAGTTAAAGCCGTAATCGGGGGCAGGTTTGTCTTCCAGCGCAGCAGAATAGTTGCCATCTCCCCAAAAAACTGTAACAGGCTGGCCCACAAGTCGATTGCCGTTTTCGTCCAGGACATCGACATAGATGTGATGCTTACCCCCAGCCTGTTCTTCATCTTCCCAACGCGCCTCGATCAATCGCCAGTATTGCTGTCCCGGCGCCGCCTGCGCGTCCTCAATCGCAATGCCGAGCTGGCTCAAGCGGCCGTCGAGATTGCGCGGCGCGGCCGCGGCGGCAGCCACAGCTTCCGGTGCGGCCTCCTCCACCGGTGCAGCTTCTGCTGGCGCCGCGGCCACTGCTGCGTCAGCGGCAAACGTCTGCAAGATGATCACTGGGGTCGCCGTCATCTGCGGTGTGCTGGTTGGCAGCGGCGTCGAGGTCGGCAGCGGCGTCGAGGTGGGGAATGGCGTATAGGTTGGTGTTGGCGGCACCTGCGCATCGGCAAAACGCATGCGCTCCGTCGTAGTGCTGGCGCTCGCCACTCCCACGCTCCCATCGGCATAGACGACATCCAACGCGTTATTCAACGTGGATGCGATCGCTCGGCTCGCCATGCCCAACCCGTTGAGGATGGCCGCGCCGGTCAGTGGAATCGTTACGCACAGAAAAATCAGCAGCAGCAACAGCAGCAGGATGAAGCGAAGTTTGGCGCCGCCGGACAGGCTGCCGTACCATTCGCCAAAACTGCGGCGTTTGCGCCGCGGCGCCTCTGACTCTGCTGCCTGGCGACGGCGCGGCGCGGCTTCCACCGGTGCGGCTGGATATCCTGCCGGCGCCGCGGCGGCCGGGGTTTCGCTCATGCGCTGGCTGATAATCCGTGTGATGCTGATGGCAATGCCTGGGTAGCGGTTCATCAGCATATCCAGATCTTGTTTGTCCAGCGTCCACACATCGACGTCGGTATCGGCGCTGACGGTAGTGTTGTGCGGCTGTTCGGTGATCAGGGCGCGTTCGCCAAATGACTCCCCTGGACCGAGCAGGTAGGCGCCGCCGCCAAGCATCTGGACGCGCACGTTGCCCTTATCGACCAGAAAGAGCTTGTCCGCTGGCGCGCTGGTGCGAAAGATGATCTCGCCAGCACGATAGCGCATCGGGTGCAGCAGCGTCGTCACCTGTTTCAAATCAGACGAATTGAGGTCGGCAAGCAATGCAAACCGCCGCAGCGCTTGCTCATCGGTCTGGCTGGCGCCCGCCAGGCGCGTTGCAACACCTTGGCTCAATGCTTTGCCGATGGCAGGATTCTGTGACGCCAGCGCATCCAGTTCATGTTTGTTGAGAATCCAGAGATTGGTGTTGCGCGTGGCGGTGGCGTCTTCGACCCGAATCTGCCCTGTCAGCAGACTCAACTCGCCAAAAAAGCCTTCCGGCCCGACGCGTCCAATCTCTTCGACCACGCCAACTGCGTTTTCAGCAGTCAGCTCGATCTCGCCATTTTCGACCAGGTACATGGCGTCGCCACTTTCGCCGATGCGATAGACGCGTTCGCCAGCCGGGATATGCTGCAGCACCATACGCTGTGCAATCGCCTGGATGGTGGCGGGCGGCAATTGGGTGAAAATGGGCATCTGGGAGAGACGCAGCGCGGCCTGCGTCTGGTCGGTGCGGCTTAGGCGGGCGCGCACGTTGCGACCCAAGCTGCGGCGCAATCCTGGCTGCCGGCTGGCGATCATCTGAAAGTCGTCGGCCAGCAACGCCCACAGCAGGGTCTCTTCACGCGCCACCGCGGTCGTCGTCTGTGGCTTGTTGGTCAATAATGCCAACGCGCCCAACAAGGAGCCATCAGTGACCTCCTGCCGCTCGCTGTCGGCTGTATCTGGCTGAACTTCAATGCGGCCGCTTTCGATGAGAAAGAGGCCGCCAGCCAGGTCGCCGGCGCGGTACAATGTCTGTCCTGCGGCGACTTTGCGCGGCTCCAGTTGGTCGGCGATCGCCTGTAGCGTGTGGCGCGGCAACCCGGTTAATTCTGGCGTCCTGCTCAACTGCTGAACGAGATAATCCTGCATCTGCGCAATCAGGCTGCCAAAATTTTGGCTCAGCTTTAATCCGATGGCCGGATATTGCACGATCATCGCGCGCAGGTCTTGGTCAGAGAGTTTCCAGTATTCAAAATCTGAGGCAGCATGGGCGCTCACATCATAGGGCGCCGCGCGGTAGAGACTGTCTTCCCCCAATACGCTGCCCGGCCCTAGCGTCGCCAGATTGCTCCCGCTTGCTGTGAAGAGCCGGACAAATCCTTTGCCCACCAGATAAAGCCCATCCGCAGCGTCGCCCACTTGAAAGAGGACAGCGCCGGATTTTGCGGTAGTCTGGACGAAGCGTTCGCCCAACATTTTTTGTTCGTCTGCGTCCAACCCTGCAAAGAGCGGCGCAAACTGAATATATTCTTCTTTCAAACCCTGTGCCTCCATGCATGGAAAGGGTTGAGAATCAAGTCAGGCCGGTCAATCGATACGCGATTATCGCACGCAATGGCATGACCGGCAAAGTATCAGTAGTTGCGCTGGAAGGTCGCTTCCCAACTGTGGTGGCCGTTACAGCCCCAGGAATCGTAAAAAATCTGGCAGTCGCTGGCGTTGGTGCAATAGCCGCCAGCGATCAATAAGTCCTGGCTGATGTCGCGCGATTGGGTGGTGAAGCCCTCGGCGCGGTCACTGGCGGCCTCGCGGCCGTCGTCGTTCTGGATCACAGTAAAGCCTTCGCCCGTGCTATACAGGTCATACTCGATCACGCCGTCGCCCTTGCCCTGGCTGCCCGTCACCATGACTTCGCCAGTGTAGATGCCCTTGAGCCGCACGCCGTTGATGCGCACGCCGTTGGCGTCGATGACGTTGATGCGCAGCAGGTGCTGGCCGCGGCAATCGCCGTTTTCGGCCTTGTTCCACATGCGACTGGAGACAAGCTTGAAATAAGGCTGGTCGCTGGGCGAGCCGGCGGGCGCGGCGGTGGCTGTCAGCTCGGCAGCCGGTGCAGCGGTAGGCGCGGCGTCCGCAACTGGCGCCGTCAGTGGTGCGGACGGCGGCGTGGAAATATCGGCGGCGGTCGAGGCCGGCTGTTCGGCAACGGCAACCGGAGCGGTGGTCGGCGCCGTGGGAATGTCGGCGGCGACGGTGACGCCGCTCACGTCGCCCATCGTTTCGAGCAACTGGCCGAAGACCCAACCCGTTGCCCCATTGGCAAGGCTGATCTGCCACCAATCCCCGGCAGGGGTCTTTGCGATCAATTGCACGATCTCATCGGAGTTCAGCGCGGCCACTGCGGAGAAATCCGTGCCAGGCCCGCTGCGCACATTGATCAGCCCGGTGGCTTTGCCCTGGGGCGCCGCGGATGCGCTGCTCTGTTCCGCTGGCGTCGCCAGGTCGATCAGCACGGCTGGAGCAGATGTCGCCTCCGAGTCCGGGGCCACTGGCTCACTGGTGACAATGACGACCTGGGCAGGGGTGGACAGGGGCGCCGGCTGGGGCGTCTGCACGACTGCCACCTCGTCAATGATAAACGTGGGCGTAGGTGCAGCAAGACCCTGTTGCTCGGCATAGGTGCGGATCACGCTCGACTGAATGTTCAGCGCTTCAGTGAGTTTCACCATGCTGGCTGCTACGACCGGATCGGCATTGGTGGTGATCGATTCCTCGGTCTGCAACATCAGCCATTGGCGTGGATTGGCGACATCGAGACTCTCTAGGGCTGCGCTTGCTTTCGCCAAATCCTGATCTGCTTGGAATTGTTGAGCAATCCGCGTGATCTCCTCGCGCATTTGTGCTTCGTTGTTCGCCGCGCGCGCTGGCCCACAGCCAGCCAACATCAGGACGACCGCAAACAGCGCAAGCCAACGGGCCGATGGAGAAAAGAGATTTTGGAACAGAAGAGCGAGGCGAGAAGAAGATTGGGGAATTCTATTGGTCAAATACGAACGGATCAATCTAGCCATATACCATCCCGATTGTCAGCGGACACCAGCAAATGAAAGCAGTGCAAAACAGCAATTCAATCCAGTGTAGCGACATTCTACCGTAAGCGCCGGACGATTGTCCGCCACTTATCCTCCGCAAAAAGCTTTCCCGGATACTTGGCCGCCCATGCTATAATGCAGGGCGTTGTGCGCCAGGGATCCGGGAAAAGGTTAGGTGCCGAAGGTGGGAATCGAACCCACACGGGTTTCCCCTCACGATTTTGAGTCGTGCGCGTCTGCCTGTTCCGCCACTTCGGCATTTGTAACCGATTTTGTCAGTATACTCAGCGAGTCTACAATCGTCAAAATGACTGCGCTACAAATCAAGTGCATTGCAGTATAGCAAATGGAAAACCGTGTGAGCGCGCCGCCTGCCGGCGAGGAAACCCTGATCGCACAGGCAGTGGACGGCGATCTCGCCGCATTCAACCAGCTCGTGCTGATCTACCAAAACCTGGCTTACAGCGTTGCCTACCGCACGCTGCAAGACGACGCGGCCGCGGACGACGCAGTGCAGGACAGCTTTATCAAGGCGTTCCGCGCCATTGCTAACTTTCAGGGCGGCAGTTTCAAGAGTTGGATCATTCGCATCGTCGCCAATACCTGTTACGATGTGCTGCGTTCGCGGCGGCGCAAACTCACCGACAGCCTTGACGACTTAAGCGAAGACGAAAATTATGCGTCCTATTTGGTGGATCCAACGGCGAATCCCCCCATAGACGCCGAGCGTATGGAATTGGGCGACCTGATCGAACGCAGCATTCAGGCCTTGCCACCCGACCAGCGTCTCGTGCTGACGTTGTGCGACGTGCATGGCTATGCCTATGAGGAAATCGCTGAAATGATCGGCGCGCCAATCGGCACAGTCAAGTCGCGCATCAATCGAGCGCGCACTAGAGTGCGGGATTCCCTGCTCCAGCACCCGGAACTATTGCCGTCTGCTTTCCGTCCTTAGAATGAACAGGCAAAGCTACACTCCTCTGGAGTAGGGTGCAGCGATACAGTGAATATGAAGACTTCACGCTTTCCAGAAATTACGGATGAACTGCTGTCCGCCTATATTGATGACGCCCTATCCGAAAGCGAGCGCGCCCTGGTCGAACAGGCCGCGGGTGAAGATAGGACGATTGCGTGGCGGCTCACAACCCTGCGCGAGACTGTGCAACTTCTGCATACGCTGCCTGTGCTGCAGGCGCCGCGCGCCTTTGCATTGACAGCGGAGCTTTTAGGCCAGGCCACCTCTGAACATGCGGTGGCCGCGGGCGCCGCGACGATCGACCGCACGCCGCGGCCACCAAGAGGTCAGGCAGCCACATCGCCCGGCGCCTGGACGCGATGGGTGGCAGGATGGCGCCAATTCTGGCAGGCCGGCAGTCCCATCTGGCGCAATGCGATGGCGACCAGCATGGCCGCGCTGCTCGTCCTGCTGATGCTGCCTGCGCTGCTGGGCAGCAACGTGCGCCAGGACATCGCGGCTCAGTTGCCAGACGCCGCCAACCTGGACCACCAGGAAAGCGCGGCTGCCGGCCCAATGGCCTTATCAGCCAGTGAGGAACAAGCGGCAGCGGCTAAGGTGGCGCCCTCCGCATCATCTGTGGCTGAACTATCTGTGGCTGAACCATCTGTGGCCGCACCATCTGTGGCCGCATCATCTGTGGCCGCATCATCTGTGGCTGAACCATCTGTGGCCGACAGCGCAGCCACAGCGAGCGTTGACCAGTTCGCCACTCCTATAGCGTTATCACCCACGGCTTTACCGTCCACTGTGGCTGCGGAAAGCCGGCCGGCGCGCGCGGGAGCAGAGCCATTGCCGCAGCCCGCAGATGCTCCAGTGGGCGCCGCCGCAGCAAATGCATCGGAAGGCAATGTCGTCCGCACGATTCCAGCAGAAAGTCCCCCTGAAGATCCGCTGGCAATTGCCAGCGCCGCGGCTGCCAGCGCGGCTGCGGCGCCCGCCTACGCCGCGGGGGTGAGCAATGCGCCGGCAGCCGCGGCGCCCGCTGGCGAGATGGTGACCGACGCACCGCTTGCAGAAAGTGCGGCGAACCTGGCTACCGATGTCTTGCGCGACACGGCTTTCAGTACGGACACTGAGCATGGCGCGACGACGCTTGCGCTGTCGTCCACCGAGGCCCATGCTGCAGCCGACGGCGAACTGTCTGTTTCGCCCGTGGTCACGCCAACGCCGCCTGCCACTGAAGCGCGCGCTGGTCAAGCTGGCGCCTCCCCTGCCTCCACCCAAGTGGTGGCGCTGAACGCGCAGTCCAGACAGGTTGCGATTTCACCCACAGCGCAAGTTGCGGCTATCGCTTCCTCTTCCTCGCGGTCAGGACAGCTTCTTTTCTGGCTCCAGACTGGCGCTGTGCTGGCTGCCGGTGGATTTGGCCTCCTCTGGTGGCGCAGCCGCCGTGTTCGATAGCTCTTTCCTTACAGCGATCCTGCCATGCCTGAACTGCCTGAAGTCGAAACCTATGTCCGTGACCTAGCGCCGCTCTTGCGCGGACGCCAGGTGCTGGGCGCAACAGTGGCCTGGCCGCGCACAATTGCCCTCCCCGACGCCGCACGCTTTATCGACCAGATCGCCGGCCAGCGCTTTGCGCATTTCGACCGTCGCGGCAAATACATGCTGCTGGGTCTGGAAAGTGGAATGACGCTGATCGTTCATCTGCGCATGACTGGCCATCTGCTCGTCGTGGCCGGTGACGCGCCGATGGCGCAACACACACATGTCACGATGGAGCTGGATGATGGCCGCCGCCTGATCTTTCAGGATGCGCGCAAGTTTGGTCGTCTCTGGCTGGTGGACGACTCGGCGCCGATTCTGGCGCATTTGGGGCCGGAGCCATTCGACCCCGCCTTCACCAGCGAGCACTTTGGCGCACGGTTGCACAACCGCACAGCCAGCATCAAGGCGCTGCTGCTCAACCAAAGCATCGTGGCAGGCATAGGCAACATCTACGCGGACGAAGCGCTTTTTCACGCCCGCCTCCACCCAATGCGGGCCGCAAATGGCTTGAACGCGTCCGAAGTTGCGACCTTGCACGACGCCATCCGCCAGGTGTTGGCAGCAGGGATCGCCAAGGCGGGGAGCAGCCTCGGCGGGAGCAGCCTGCAAAATTACAGCCGGCCCGGCGGCGCGCCCGGTGGCTTTCAGAAAGAGTTCCAGGTTTTCCGGCGCACGGGACAACCCTGCCGGCAGTGCGGTGCGCCCGTTGAGCGCATCGTAGTGGCGCAGCGCGGCACACATTTCTGTCCACATTGCCAGCAGCTTGTGTGACTGTTCTTTCCTTGAGATTTTCGCAGCGAGTGTCCGGTTGTGCTACCATACAGCAACATTGCTTAAAAAAGGATCGCAACATGGACTGCCCAAACTGCAACACCTGGAACCCTGAAGACAAGGAAGTCTGCTGGCGCTGTCAGACGCCGCTGCCCAAACCCAAGCCGCCCAAAAAACGCTCCCAGTTTGGCGGATTTTCGAACTGGGTATGGTTGTTGATTGTGGCGTTCTTTGCGATGACGCTGCTGGCCCAGTGCTTCTTCTCTCCCCTGACCATCCCACAGTAAGATCCCGCTGATGTCGTCCTTGGATTTCCCATGGCTGAGTGCGCGCCTGGTTGAGTGGCACGCCGCGCATCAGCGCGTCCTGCCGTGGCGCACTGCACGCGCAGGAGGGCGCGACGCCTATCAGGTCTGGATCAGCGAAGTCATGCTCCAGCAGACGCGCGCCGAGACAGTGGCCGATTACTTCCAGCGCTGGATGGAGCGCTTCCCGACAGTTGAAGCGCTGGCCGTGGCCGACCTCCAGGATGTGCTTAAAACGTGGGAAGGGCTAGGCTACTACGCCCGCGCACGCAACCTGCATAAAGCAGCCCGGCAGATCGTCGCCAACCACGCGGGGCGCCTGCCTTCTGACCGCCACGCCCTGCTCACCCTGCCTGGCATTGGCGAGTATACAGTCGGCGCCATCCTCAGCATTGCCTACAACCAACCCGCGCCGATCCTGGACGGCAATGTCAAGCGTGTGCTGACGCGGCTGTGCGACATTGACCAGCCCATCGACCAACCCGCGGTGCTGCGCCGGCTGTGGGATCTGGCGCGCGCTGTGGTGGAAGCTGCGCCGCCAGACGCGGCCGGCGACTGCAACGAGGGGCTGATGGAGCTGGGCGCTACGATCTGTACACCCCAGAACCCGCGCTGTCTGATCTGCCCGCTAGTGACCATGTGCCAGGCTGCCCGCGCCGGCGCACAGGCGCTGCGCCCGGTCATGCCGCAGCGCAAACAGACGCCGCACTACGATGTCGCCGCCGGTGTGATCTGGGCGGGCGCGCCCTATCGCTCCAAGCTGTTGATCGCACAGCGCCCACCCGATGGAATGCTGGGCGGGCTGTGGGAGTTTCCGGGCGGCAAGTTGGAGCCGCAGGACGCGGACCTGCCTGCCTGTCTGCGCCGGGAGATCGTCGAAGAACTGGCAATCGAGATCGAGGTGGGCGATCTGCTTATCTCGGTCAAGCACGCCTATACTCATTTCCGCATCACGCTGCACACGTTCCATGCGCGCCACACGCGCGGGGCGCCGCAGACGATCGGCTGTCAGGCGTGGCAATGGGTGGAACTGGAAGAGTTGGCGGCCTTGCCGCTCCCGGTGACGGATCGCAAGATCGTTGCTGCGTTGCATGCAGCGCGTACGGCCGCAGCGGCCTGTTGACATTCCCCCAACGCGCCGCATCATCAATGATCGTTGTCAGGGCGGGCAGATAGCGTTTACAGCCCAGATGCAGCGTGATGTTGAGGTGTGGCAAATGCGTCCCACACGATGCAATGTGGCTGGGCGTTGTCGGGGATGAGGTCGCGGGCGCATACCAGCGGCAGTCCTTGCGCCCGACAGAGGATCGTTGCCAGCGCCAGGCCGTGCGAAACCAGGATCAATGTGTCGTGAGGGTGGCGTGCGGCCAGTTCATCGACCGCGGGCCAGAGGCGCGCCGCTACATCCTGCACACTCTCGCCGCCAGGCGGCCGCGCATGAAGTCGATCCTGCTGGCGCGCTTCCCACTCGACGGGATAGCGCGTCTGAATGTCGGCGACAAGCATCCCCTCCCACTTGCCGAAGTTCACCTCGCGCAGACGCGAGTCCACGAGAACTTCCATCCCAAGCCGGCGCCCGATGATCTCCGCGGTGACGCGCGCACGTTGCAGGTCGCTGCTGTAGATCGCGGCGTAGCGACGCCCAACCAGCGCCTCACCCGCCAGCTCGGCCTGCTGAAGCCCAGTGGCATTGAGCGGCGGGTCAGTCTGTCCCTGGTAGCGCCTCTGTAGATTCCAGTCCGTCTGTCCATGACGCACCAACCAAAGTTCGGTCACGTGTCAACTCCTCTCGTCTTTCCGCCCCTTCGGAAGGGGCCAAACAAAAAGGAGGCCAGTGCAGCCCATGCACCTTGCCTCCTTTCCTTCAAATTGTCGCACCTTTAGATCAGCGCCGCATCAGCGTATGCGCATTGCATCGCATCATGCTGCGCTTTTGAGTTCTTGGTTTAGAAAAACGCGCTGCCCATAGGTATTGAACAGAAGCGGGTGGGCATGGTGGGTGAACACTTCGGCGTTTACGACGCAGCGGGTAATATCATCGCGGCTTGGAATCTCGAACATCTGATCCAGCAGCGCCCCTTCCACAATGCTGCGCAGCCCACGCGCACCCGTTTTACGCAGAAAGGCTTCGGTGGCGACGGCATCCAACGCCGGCTCCTCGAATTCGAGCGCCACATTATCCATGGCGAAGAGGCGATGAAACTGCCGCACGACGCTGTTGCGCGGCTCGGTCAGAATGCGCGCCAGGGTGCGCCGGTCAAGTGCATCGAGGCTGACCACCACGGGCAGACGGCCGATGAACTCGGGGATCAGCCCATAGGAAAGCAGATCATCCGGCTGCACCTGACTGAGCAGTTCACTTTCTGTTCGGCTTTCCTTTTCGAGTTGGCGCAGCTTGATTTCACGGCGTCGCGCCAGTGGCTCGTCAGGTAGCGGCGCCTCGCGCTGCTCTTCCTGCTGCATCGAAGGCAGCATCGGAAGTTCATTCTCGTCCACAAAGCCCAGCGCACCACGCCGGTTGATACGGCGGCGCACCACCTCCGCCAAGTGAGCAAATGCGCCGCCACAGATGAAGAGTATGTTGCGTGTGTCGAGCTGGATAAACTCCTGCTGCGGATGTTTGCGTCCCGACCCAGGCGGCACGTTGACGACCGCGCCTTCGATGATCTTGAGCAGCGCCTGCTGGACGCCCTCACCGCTCACGTCACGCGTGATACTGGGGTTATCGCCGCTCTTGCGGGCGATCTTGTCGATCTCGTCGATGTAGACGATGCCATAAGCCGCACGATCGGTGTCCCAGTTCGCATTCTGCAACAGACCCACCAGGATCGTTTCCACGTCTTCGCCGACATAACCCGCTTCGGTCAACGAGGTGGCGTCAGCGATGGTGAAGGGAACGTCAAGCATCTTAGCCAGCGTCTGCGCCAACAATGTCTTGCCACTGCCGGTCGGACCAATAAGCATCACGTTGCTCTTGGTCAGTTCGACGTCGGCGTCGCTCATCCCCTCGGTAGGGCGGCTGCTTTGGGGTGCATCCGTGGCGCTGCTGCCAAAGACACGCTTGTAATGATTATAAACAGCCACGGAAAGAACTTTTTTAGCGCGCTCCTGGCCGATCACATATTGGTCGAGGTGCTCGACGATCGCGCGCGGGCTGGGGATGGTGCGCAGCGCGTTGCTATCCGTGGCAACAGCAGGACGCACACCCCCGGTGATGACACCCTCTTCGGCGAGGATCTCTGCGCCCAGCAAGACACAGCCGTCACAGATATAAACGCCGTCCACGCCTTCGATCAGGCGTTTTACTTCGGAGCGGTCCTTCCCACAAAAGGAGCACCGCGGAGTAGTTGCTTCGTTCATCTTGTCAGTTCATTTTCGGATCATCCAGAAAGCGCAACGCTTTCTGGATGATAGAAACGCGTCATGGTTGAGCCGATGGCTACTTCGAGCCGTTAGTCAACTCAGGCACTTGAGCGGCAAAGGTGATCTGGCCTTCTTTGGTGATAACAACGACATCATCAGGATTGCCAAGCACTTGGTCGACGAGGCCAAAATTCTTGGCTTCGATGGCGTTCATATAGCGGTCGCGAATAAACATCTCTTCGATCTCTTTCCAATCGTGGCCGGTATGCTTGCCCACCAGGTGGAAGAGTTGCGTCTGCACGCGCTCCTGTTCGCGGAATGCGATGCGGACATCTTCGGTGTATCCTTGCGCGCCGCTGCTGGCGGGGTGCATGTGGATGGTGGCGTGGGGCAGCGCGTAGCGTTTGCCTTTAGCGCCTGCCGCCAACAACACCGTGCCCATGCTGGCGGTGACGCCGATCGCCCAGGTCGCCACCGGCGCCGGGATCATCTGCATGGCGTCATAAATCGCCAGCCCGGCATAGATGCTGCCGCCCGGACTGTTGATATACATATTGATGGGCTGATTGGGATCATCGGCATTCAAGTAAAGTAGCTGCGCCACGATCAGATTGGCGACCTGGTCGTTGATGGGCGTGCCCAGAAAGATAATCCGCTCCTTGAGCAGCAAGCTGTAGATGTCATAGGCTCGCTCGCCACGACTGGAGCTGTCAATCACCATCGGAATCATATTCATAGGATTGATCATAGCCATTCTCCTGCGTAATGGTAGCGATTGCGTGCGCCGGGCTGAACCGGCAATCATGCAATCAAACGATGTCAGACAAACGTAGGTGCGTCCTATCCACGATACGCGTGACTTGCCTGCCTCGCTGTAAGCCGTCTCCAGTTGCGCATTTGCGTTGCGTTAGCGCTTTCCAGCGGTAAGTCAGGTTGCCTATTTAGCATCTTCAGCAACTTCAGAATCGCCTGCAACTTCAGAATCGCCTGCAACTTCCGTGGCGTCGTCAACCTCAGCCGTAAGCGGCTCGGCAGCCTCCGTTTCGGTTGAAACCAGCGTCTCGGCGTCGCTTTCCGTTGTAAAAGAGGGAGGTTCTTCCCCGCGCGCCAACGCCTGCAGCAATGAGATCGCCTTGTCTGTCAACACCTGGCTGACGATCATGTTGCGGCCGGCGCCATAGCGAAGCATCTCGGCCAACTCTGCGGATGACTCGCTGATCTCACCGTTTTCGTCCGCGCTGACCATCTGCTTGACACGTTGTTCGATTTCCTCCTGCGTAGCCTCGATGGCTTCCTGCTTGATCACCTCTGAAATCACCAGATTGCGTTCTGCAATTTTGATGGCCTCGGGACGCATCTGTTCGCGATATTGGTCTTCGGTCTGTTTGGTCTGGCGCAGCAACGCATTCATCCCATCCAGCCCAAATTGGCGCAGACGCTGATCCATATCCTGCATCATCGCGTCGAGCTGATCCTCGATCACAGCAGGGGGATAGTCGAGTGCGCTGGTTTCAACCAAAGCGTCGAGCACTTTGTCGAGGTAACGCCCCTGTGCTCGCTTGCTTTCGTCTTCCAGGAGGCTTTCTCGCACTGATTGTTTTAGATCTTCGAGAGTCGTATAGTCGGGGCCGACAAGCTGCGCCAGGGCATCGTCAAGCGGCGGTTTTTCGTAGCTCTGCACGCTGTTGATCTTGACGTGGAACTGTGCCTGCTTGCCAGCATAAATGCTCTGGCCATCGGCGGGCCAACTCAGCACGAAATCTTTTTCTTCACCGGCGCGCATATCCAGCAGTTCACGGTCCAAGCCGGCAGGCTCCAGCGGGTTTTCTTCGTCAAGTGTGACATCCCAGTCGGCCTCATCGAGCACGACGGTTTCCGCCGCGCCTTCTTCGCCCGCTTCAGCGATAATGACGCTCCGCACATCCGCAGAGAGCAGATCGCCATACTGGCTCGGCCGGTCAACCTCGCGCCAGCCCGCATACTCGTCGCGATACATCTCCAGGCGACGTTCCACTTCGGCTTCGTCGACTTCGATTGGATCTTCTTCGACGCGCATCGCGGTATAATCACCCAGCTTTACTTCAGGCTCCAGGGGCACGACCAGCTTATACACAAGCGGCTCGAGCTGAATATCCTCCAGCGAGGATTGCGCGTACGGCTCGATCTTTTCCTGCTCGATCGCATCCCGGAAGAGTTGCTGGCCGAGATCGTCGACAAACTCGGAGTAGAGATTGCTCAGCCCAAATTGCTGAACAACAATGTGATAAGGTGCTTTTCCCTTGCGAAATCCAGGGATGCGATACTGGCCGGCAACCTTGGCCGCAGCTTTGCGCAGTTCCTTGTCCACCTGATCTTGAGACACTTCGATGATGACCGCCAATTGGCGATTTTTGCGTGGTTCAGTGCTAACGGTAAAAGCCATAAGTTCCTCGTAATTGCCGCCGCCAAATTAATTTCGTTTTATGCCGCCTGCAGATTGCGTGGCGGACGCCAGTTTAGTAACCGTACAATCATACCATTGACGCTGAAATCGACCAAAGTTATCTCAAAAGGAGTGGCTATTTTGCCTTCGTGCGCCAGCTCGGCGAAAAGCCCTGAACGCGCCTCGCGCATGACGCGCAGCGCTCACAAGTATCGATGCGCAGAGAGGCGGTGAGTTACAACAGCCTTGCGTCTCTCGCTACTCGCCCCGCGCCATTCCATCGAGGCATCATGCAAATTGCGTTGGTGCTCGGTTCGGCAGTTGCCACTGTCAGCGCCGGCGCTGACGATTTGGTGATCGTCAGCGCCGGCTCGTCGGTGCGCCAGACAGAAATCATCCAACACGATGTCGACCAGAAACTGCTCGACGAGCTGGGGCTTTTCAGCGCAGAGGCGCGCATCACCGGCGGCAAACAGGAGCACCGCTTGCGCCTCGATCTGGGGCGCAAGCTCGCTGACGAGGCCAGGCGCACGGTGCGCGAACGCTGCGTCCAAGGCTCAGCTATTCAATTGGTGGTGGGTGACGGCTTGAGTGCGGCCGCCGCCGAATTGATTTATCGCGTCAAAGCCGCGGCGTTGCGCAATTGGGCGGACGGCAGGTGGATCCTGATCTGCTGGACGCAGCCGTGCGGCGCGTGATCGGGGAGGTGGAGCGCCGAGCAACAAATTGCTTCAGGGCGAACTTACCGGCGGCGTTGCTTCCGGCGTTGGCACGGGCGTCCCCGGCCCCACCAGATACACCGCACGCCAGGGTTGATACAAACTCTTCAACGTATCAGTGCGCGTCTCGCCGTTCTCGACGATTGTGCGCGTCACCAGCGCGGACATGCCTGCTTTTTCCCACTCCACCTGTTTGGTCTGGCCCGCGGCCAGCGCCTCGTCCACAGTGTACACCGGCGGCTCCGGTTTGACGACGTCGGTGATCTGCGGCTTGCTCACGGTGACGGTGCGGTCGGGGCGCGTGCCGTAAAAATTGAAGGTGACGACGCCATTGACGCTGTCGACGACGGGATCGATCAACAGATAGGCGTCCGTGTCGTTGCGAAAGCGAAAATCCACCGTCGGCGTAAAAATAGTGGCGTCCATGCCTGGCTCGCCGTACCAGTCCACCACGTAGCCATGATTGTAGCGCTCGACGAGCGGGAAGCCGCCTTCATAGGCCGCGCGGAAAACCGTGGTGCTGACCTGGCAGACGCCGCCGCCCACGCCCACCGCGGTGCGGTCGCCCCAGATCACAAGCGAATCTTCAAAGCCGTTGGCTGAACTGACATCGCGCACGATCTCGTTAAAACTGAAAATGCCATCGGGGGGAATGACGACGCCCTCAAACTGCTCCGCCGCGACTTCGACGTTGCGCACGCGGCTGGCGCTGCTACCCGCAAAATAGGTTGTGCCGCTGGCAACCAGCTCGCGGATGCCCATTTCGGCGATTCGGTTCATATCCACGGCAGGCGCGACAGGCCCGACCGCCAGTTGTGCATCTTTGGCGCCATTGGCGACTGCGGCCTGGATCGCGGCGAGGCTGGCCTCTACATCCAGTTGGCGACCGTCAAGGCTTGGCGTCAGCACAGTGACGGCGCCGGTGTCTGGGTCGAAACGCAGGCGCGCATCGCGCGGTTGGCGGTCGAGCTGGGTGGCAAGCGTTTGCAAGTAGGCGCGCACTTTGGCTTCGTCAAGCGTTAAAGGCGCGGTGGAGAGCGCCAGGTTGCGCAGATCCGCGGCCATCAACGCCAATGCAAAGCCATCTTCGGAAGAGCGCAACAAGAGAGGGGCAGTGCTGCTGCTCGCTGCCAACACTTCCGGCGCCGCCATGGCGGCGCTTGGCGGCGGAGCGACCGTATGGACAACCAGCGGCGCCTGCACCATCGTGTAGACGCCGACGTTGCGCAGCGCGCCAAGCACCCCCTGCATTGTGGCCTCGACGTCGACCTCGACGCCGGGCTGCGCGGCGATCACGACATCGCCCAGCGTGCGTTCTCCCATGCCGGGCCGGTTGATGCTGGCGGCAATCGCTGTGATCGCGGCGCGCAGCGCCTCCTGGTCGACGGCAACCTGCGGGGTGATCTCCGCCCGGCGCGTCGCGGCGCGCAGTTGATCAGCCCCATCCGCCCACCACGCGCCGCTGCGGCCGAAGAGATAGGCGCGGTTCACGGCGTCCAGCAAATCGGCGCGCGCCCGCACCTGCGTCGTCTCCAACGGCCATTGTTGATTGTCATACACGAGCGTCACTGGCGGCAGCGGGAATTGATAGAGCGTCTCGTTGAGCCGTTTATAGGCCTGAGTGCGCGTCAGCCCGTCCAGTTGCACGCCGCCCACATTGACCCCGGTGTAAATTCGCCCTGTGTGCCAGAAACTCCAGCCGGCAAACAGCGCAATCGCGGCAAACAGCAGCAACAGCAAGAAAAACGCCACCAGATCGAGTGCAGTGCGCCGGATCGGCTCGGCGCGTCGGGATGAAATCAGAACATTTTGCATTGGATGTCAGTGCTCAGCCGCCTAGTTGCGGCAAGATATAGCGAAATGGAATCAGCAGGCTGAGTAGAAACAACGCCAGAAAGGGCGCCGCCCATACCAGCACACGCGCCATCCTGAGCAGCGGTTGCAGCCTGCGCTCTCCTAGGAGATGTTGCAACTGCTGCGGCGCGCCAATGACAATAGCATCCACCGAGCCAGAAAGCAAAAGAGGTTGCAGCATCAGCAACAGGCCAAACAACCCGATACTCACAATGAGCCAGCGATCCATGATGTCGGTGCGCATGTCGGCTACTGCCAGAGACGCGGCCAGCACCATCGCCAGCAAGCCGGTGAGTTTGCCTTGCAGCGGCTGCATCAACTCGCGCCAGGCGAGGGCGGCGAAGGCGCTGATGGGCAACAGACCCCAGAAGAGATAGCGCCCCTGATGCTGGACAAACTTGAGGTTATACCAGATAAAGCTTGCCAGCACCGCCAACATCATGACGCCAAAAAGACCCAGCACCCAAAATTGATAGCGATCCATGTCCGCTTCCGGGCGACCGCAGATAAAGCGCACCAGCGCCCACAACAACCCCAGCAGCAACGCTCCGGCAAAGACCAGCAGCAACATATAGACGCGCGGCTCCATAAAGACGCCCATCCAGCCAAAAACGCCCCAAAAGCTGCGAAAAGTAAAATCTATCGCCCGCTCGATATAATTGACTAATCCTTCGCGGGCGATCCACGCCACGGTAGTGGGCTGACCCGCGACGAGCCGGTCGTGCATCTGCAAGCCGAGGAAATCCCACGGCCCGTATAGTTGGATGTTGCGCACCCAAAGCGGGATCACTACCAGCAGCGCCGGCGCCACCACCCACAGCGCCGCGCCGAGCCCACGCACAAAGGCGCGACCCAGCGGCCGAGCCAGGCTGTGCTCGAGTGGGGCCACCGGCGCCAGCCAGATGGTCAAAAATACGCTCCCAGCCACCAGGGGAAGGACAGCATAAGCGTAAATCTTGGTGGCCATGCCTAGACCCACCAGCACACCAAGCACGAGCAGGGTGTTGCGCTCGGTTGGGTTGCGGGTTGGCGCGTCAGATGGCGCTTGCACAGGATAGAAGCGCCACTTCATCCAGCGCAAAAGCAGGAGCATGATGGCGAGAATAAGTAATTCAGCCAGCCCGTCGTTGTTGACCGAAGCGCTCATGGCCACATGCATGGGCAGGAACGCGGCAAACGCAGTGGCGCCAATTGTAAGGAGCGGTTTCGTGGGGAAGACCGTCTCCATGCAGGCGTACAGGAGCAATAAACTTATGGCCCCAAGCAGCACGTTGAACAGCCGGAGCAGTCGCAGCTCACCGCTGCCCAGTAAAAAGGCTGGGACGGCTGTAACATAGTAAAGCGGCGGTTGATAGGCCTCGTAGCGCAATGGGCCGACAGATAAGTGAGGAGGGAATCCGCCACTTATCAGCGCCGCCAGGTATTCCTGGTCATAATCTCCCTCACGCAGCACCGGCAGCCCGTGTCCCGTGGCGATATAGGCGATGTTGTTGTAGTGCGCCGGCTCGTCCGGGTTCTGCCAATCTGGCGTGGTGACCGCGAAAAGCGTCGCCACGGCCACATAGCCGATTAAGATCACAATAAACGCGAGGCGCGGCCGGCGCAGATAATAGTGATCGAGGCTGGCTGAAATAGGGCGATAACTGGAAGCCACATTCTCCATTCATCTATCCCAATTTCTCGGCCATCAAGTCCTCGTCCAGCTTGACAAAGAGCGGCTTCGGCTCGCGCAGCGTCTGCCCTGGCGGCAGCACACCGGCCTCCCACACGCCAGACGCCAGGGCATGATCGTAGCGCAACACAAGATGGCGGCCGCGCGCATCCTCCACTACTTCGGTGTACTGGCGGCCAAAGAGTGGCTGGTCGTAGCCCAGCATCTGCTGCACTGCTTCGCTGGCGTACGGCAGGATCGGCCCCCAGATCAGCTTGAGCCAATCAATGGCCTGGAGCGCAACATAGACCACGGTGGCCGCGCGCTGTGGATTTTCACCGATCATCTTCCACGGCGCGTGCTCGTTGAGATATTGGTTGACGCGCTGGCTGAGCCGCCGCGCCTCTTGCAGCGCGGCCTTGAGCTTGACCGCCTGGTAGAGCGCGCCGGCGCTTTCAAAACCGGCCCGAATCTCAGCCAGAAAGGCTTCGTCGTCATCGGTCAACACATCCGGCGTCGGCGTCTTGCCTTCGAAACGCTTGTAGGCAAAGCCGAGCATCCGGTTGACCAGGTTGCCCCAGTTGGCGACCAGCTCGTTGTTGATGCGATCCATGAAGTCCTGCCAGGTAAATTCAACGTCGGCGGTCTCCGGCGCCACCGCGGTGAGGAAGTAGCGCCAGGCGTCGGGCTGGAACTGGGCCAGCACCGTGTTCCAGCCGATCACATTGCCGCGACTCGTGCTGAATTTGTCGCCGCCGAGGTTGAGATATTCATTGGCAGGCACGTCGTAAGGCAGGTT
>JACSRH010000163.1 GCA_014879855.1 Caldilineaceae bacterium
CGCGTCCTCCGCGTGCTATCTCTTCTCGTTCAAGCTAGCGCGACCTTCAACGCGCCAACTTCGCTGTAGACGCCCGCAATGCGTTCGGCGATGATCGGCCAGTCGTAATCGCGCGCGTAGTGCATGGCATGGTGGGACATGTGCTGGCGCAGCGGCTGGTCGTTGAGCAGGTCGGCGATGCGCCGCGCCAGCGCGTTGGCGTTGCGCGGCGGCGTCAGGTAACCGTTGTAGCCATCGCGCACCACATAGGCCAGCCCGCCCACCTCCGACGCGATCACCGGCGTGCCCATCGCCATTGCCTCCAGCGCCACCATGCCAAAGCTCTCGTAGTGCGAGGGCATGACGACCATCTCGGCCGCGGCATAGTAATAGGGTAAAACCTGCTGGTCTCTGGCGCCGGCAAAGGCGACCAGATCATCCAGCCCCAGCTCGATGCACATATGCTGCAGCCGCTCCAGCTCCTCGTCGAGGGTCTCGGCCCACGGGTTGCCGCCGATGATCGTCACGCACGTGTCGGAGAGGTCGGTGATGCGCCGTTGCTTGAGCAGCGCGATCGCCTCCACCAGCGTGTCGATGCCCTTGAGCGGCTCGATGCGCCCGGCAAAGAGGATGTTCTTGCGCTGCGGCGGGATGCCGATCATCTGCTTGGCCTGAATGCGGTCAAGCGGGTGAAAGTGCGCCAGATCGACTCCGGGCGGCACAATCGTGATCTTGTCGGCCGCGGCGTTATAGAATTCGACCAGTTGCGCTTCTTCGGCCGGCGTGGCTGCAATCAGCCGGTCGGCGATCTGCACGACATGCGCCTCGCCGTCGAGCCGGCTCTGCGGTGCGCGCTCGCTATCATCGCGCGCGATCTGGTTCTTCATGTGGCCTAGCGTGTGGAACATATGCACGATCGGCGTGGCCGGCCAGTCCGCACGCAGCGCTTCCGCGGCCAGCCCCGACTGCCAGTAGTGGCTGTGGATTACGTCGTAGCGCAGCCCTTCTCGCGCGGCAAAGGCCAGGATGTTTTCGGCAAATTCGCCGATGTACTGCACCGTGTCGTTGACGGGCAGCGGGCGCTCCGGCCCCGCAGGGATGTGCATGACACGCGCGCCTTCGCCCAGATCATGCACCACGCGCGGCGCGCAGTCATCCTGCGAACGGGTGAAGACATCGACCGCGATGCCCAGCTTTGCCAGCGCGCGGCTGAGGTCGCGCACATAGACATTCATGCCGCCGGTCTTCTTGCCGCCCAGCATTGCCAGCGGACAGGTGTGATAGCTGAGCATGGCGACGCGCAGGGGTGGGCGCGCCAAGGTAGGGCCAGTCAGGATTTGCATACACTCCTCTTTGTGGCATTCAATAAATTCGCTACAATATCATCTTTACTCTTATCAAACTTTATGGAAGCGATCTGTAATCACCATGACCCAAAGCCGTGACGCCCGCCGCCCTGTCTACGCTGCCATTTTTCTGGCGCCCCACCTGGATGACGCCGCGCTCTCCTGCGGCGGCCAGATCGCCAGCCTGACACGCGCGGGCCAGCGCGTGCTCGTCGTCACCGTAATGGCCGGCGACCCGCCCACCGCGGTCGAGAACGACTACATCCGCAGCCTGCACGCACGCTGGGAGCTGGAGCGCGACGCCACGGCCCAGCGCCGCGCCGAGGACAGCGCCGCCTGTGCGATCCTCGGCGCTGACTTTCTGCACTGGCCCTTTGCCGACTGCATCTACCGGCTGCATCCTGTCACCGGCGCGCCGCTCTATCTCTCCGACGACGATATTTTTGGCGACGTCCACCCTGCCGAGCAGCCGCTGGTCGCCGAGATTGCCGCTCTGCTGCGCACCTTGCCCGCGACCGGCCAGCTTTACTCGCCGCTGACAATCGGCCATCACGTCGATCATCTGCTGGTGACTGAAGCCGCGCAACTGGCCTTTGGCGACGCGCTCTGCTTCTACGAAGATTATCCGTACGCGCAGCAACCGGGCAAGCTGGCCGCGGTGATCGGCGATCCGCCCGCGGGCTGGCAATCCACCCCTGTTGCGCTGTCCGACGCGGATTTGAACGCCAAACTTGAGGCCATCCTGGCCTTCCGCTCGCAGCTCAGCACCTTCTTCACCGACCGCGCCGATCTGGAGCGGCAGGTGAAGGGGTACGCGGAGAAAGTGGGAGGAGAAAGGGTTTGGAAGAAAGAGATTGGAGATTAGAGATTAGGAGATTGGGAGATTGGAGAGTGGCGGTGTCACCATCTCCAATCTCCAATCTCCCCATTTTCACCCCAGCCTGCCGCCGCCCTCTCCCTTTCCCCGGCGCCTCCAGACAATTTGACAGCGACGCCACAACACAAGAAGATTACAGGAACGTAATCTTCTTTATGCTCAAATTATTGCCAGGAATTTTCCTGGTTCAAGGTAGTCGTGGTGGGGTTAAAAAAATCGGTTGTTTTTCCAATCAACTCTGGAGGCATCTCATGCAAATTTCTCGACGTGACTTTGTCAAAATATGTGGCGCCAGCACGGCAATCGCCGGACTCGGCCCGGTGGTCAACGCTGCACCGGCGGCCGCCGCGGCCCACGCCAAACCCGCCGCCCGGATGTCAACGCTGCTGGAAAGCGATCTGTTGCAGCGCATGGAGGCTGGGGAACTGACCGACCCGCTGGCCGCCGTCACCGTGCCGATCGCGCCCAACATGGAGCCGGTCATCCCCCACGCGGCGCAGGCCAGCGCGGTCAAAGAGAAGCTGGCGGCCTTGCAGGCCAAGACAGGCAAAAGGCCAAACATTCTCATCTTTCTCATGGACAATGTGGGCTATGGCGATATTGGCCTCAATGGCGGCGGGTTGTTGGCCGGCGCACCCACCCCCAACATCGACCGCTTGGGGCGCGAGGGGCTGAATCTGCTGTCGGCCTATGCGCAGCCCGCCTGCACACCCACGCGCTGCACGCTGCTGACGGGCCGCCTGCCGATGCGCACCGGCGCGCTGCGGCCGAGTTTTGCCGGTGAACCAGGTGTGCTGGACAACGAAGTGACGATTGCCAAGGTGCTGAGCGACGCCGGCTACTTCACCCAGGCCGTGGGCAAGTGGCACTGCGGTGAAAACCTGGAATCGCAGCCGCAGAACGTCGGCTTCGACGACTTCTACGGTTTCCTCGGCTGGTCAGGTCTCTACACCGATTGGCAGGACGAGGCCTTTGCGCCCGAGTTTGCCCTGAATCCGGAACGGCAGGCGCTGGTCAAAATGGTTCCCTTCAACGACCATCTTGTGCATGGCGTCAAGGGTCAGGAGGTCGAAAATCTGGAGCAGATCACCATCGAGCTCAGCGCCGAGCTTGACGACAAGTTCGCCACGTATTCGGAGGAGTTCATCGAGCGCATGGCCGCCGGCGATCAGCCGTTTTTCCTCTACCACTGCACGCGCGGCGCGCACGTCAAGAATTACCCGAATCCAAAATTCAAGGGCAAATCTCCGGCCAAGTATCCCTACAAAGACTGCGTCGTCGAGATGGACGACATTGTGGGCCGGCTGGTGAAGAAGCTGGAGGAGAGCGGCCAACTTGAAAATACACTGATCTTCGTCACCTCGGACAACGGGCCGATGATGGAGCCGTGGCCGGATGCTGGCTACACGCCCTTCCGCGGCGGCATCAACACGCCGTGGGAAGGTGGTGTGCGCGTGCCCGGCATCGTCTATTGGAAAGATATGATCGCGCCAGGCCAGGTCAACGATGGCATCTTTGATCTCGCCGATTGGTTCCGCACAGCGGCCGCGCTCGCCGGGGTTGACTACCGCCCCCCAGAGGATCAATATCTCGACAGCATCGATCAGAGCTCCTTCCTGCTCACCGAGGAAGGCCTGTCGAATCGCAAGTATCTCTATTACTGGCTACAGGATACCTTCTGCGGGGTGCGCGTGGCCGAATACAAGTTCATGATCGCCGGCGCCGCGTGGGACGAGCCGGATGTTGTCAACGGCGAGTCGGCGACCGTGATCGAAACGTACCCCGGCAAATTGTTCAACCTGTACCTGGATCCCAAGGAGCGCTACAGCTTCTTCTTCCGGCAGACCTTTATGGATAACCTTTTCAGCGATCCAATGCGCGCCCATCGCGTCACCCATCGCCAGTTCCCCGCCAAGCACGGCTGACAAGCTGCCGCGTGCCTGAGTAGCTACTGATGGCTAGTTTGTAACTTTTGTGGGTCTGCAATCTTCCCGAAAGCTCCAAAGCTTCCGGGAAGATTGTCCGAAAAAACTTACCCTAGCAGTGAGTAGGAAAGTGGCTGTAAAAGCGTGAGGGTCGTTGCCGGGAAAAGTCTATGCCGGCCCGCCGCCACCCGTCAGGTGAAACTCGTTATCTTCGCTGGCGACCGCGGCGGCCGGTTTGGCGGCCAGCAGTTCGTCGAAGAGGGGCAGCGCTCCAGTGCGCACGGCGTGCTCGGCGTAGAGGAACATCGCCGCGGACCACGCCTGCTGCTCGTAGCCCATCGGGTGGCCGCTGGCGCCGTGCAACCACTCGTTGAACGACCAGTCGTAGGTGGTGCCTTGGCGGTTGGCTTCGGCCAGCGAGACGAGCATCTGCTCGGCCTGGCGCTGCCAGCCGTGACGCACCAGCGCGGCGACGTGAAAGCCGCCCACCATCGGCCAGATGCCGCCGTTATGGTACTGGTGGGGGATATTCAGGTTGCGGCTGCGGTAGTAGTCGCGCCAATGATTTTCGCCGGGATAGATCGGCGGGTAGATCGCCTTGGTCGGATACGGCTCCGCCATGCCGACCTGCAGCATGTAACGCAGAATGTGCTCGCGGCGGTGGCCGTCGGCGACGCCGGTGAGCACCGCCAGCAGGTTGCCCAGCGAATCGCACCAGTCGCCGTACTCGCGGAAGGCGACGAAGGGCAGATAGAAGGGCCGGCTGGAGATCGTGCCGACGTTGTGATAGAGCATGAACCATTCCAGCCGGATCGCCTTGAGCCGCTCCAGGTGCTCGGCAAAGTGCTCCGCCACCCAGCAGCGATCCACCCACATCAGCAGGTTGATGCGCTCGTGCACGCCCGCGGCATCGACATCGCCCCGGTAGATTTCCATATTCGGCGGCATCAGCGCGGCCATCTCCTGGTGCGCCAGCTTGGCCGCGTAGTAGAGCACGTTGTCGTAGAGCACGTTGTAGCGCACCGCCAGCAGATCCATCCAGTCGCCTGCCTCCGGCACCTCCAGCAGTCCGCACTCGTTCATATCCTGGTAGTCGAGCCAGCACATCGCCTTATTGATGACCGGCCAGTGCGTCTGCAAAAAAGCCAGATCGTGCGAGGCGTGGTAGTGCAGATAGTGGCTGAGGATGAACCAGAGGTTGGAATCGACCGCGCCGGCGTTCTCCGTGCTGACGTAGCCGGTGTCGGGGTTGACGTTGAGCGGGATCAGCCCGCGCCCGGTCTGGTGCTTGCCGAGAATCTCCAGCGAAGCGCGCCCGGAGCGGATCAAGCCTGGTTCGCCCGTGCAGACCGCGCCTAGAAAGGTCACCGCGGCATCGCGCGCCCACACCTGCGGATAGCCCGCGGCCAGCCCCGACGCACGGTAGCCGTAGTGGGTGGCGCACTCGTGCAGAATGTTGGTGGCCTTGAGATGAGCTTCCTGGATCAGTTTGATGTGGATCATGAATTGATTGTACTACAGAAGCGGGCTGCGCCTATGCTGTCACTCATAGTGTGACCACATGCGTAAAATCTTGACCGTCCGCTCCTCTTCAAGAATTTGATAAACGAGGCGATGTTGAATATTGATGCGTCTGGAATAAGCGCCAGTCAGATCGCCGACCAATTTTTCAAAGGGCGGCGGGGTCTGGTAAGGGTTAGTGCGCAGAAGGTCAAGCAATTCTTCCGTCTTCGCGCGCAGTCCAGCACTGGAGAGACGTTTGGCATCTTTTTGTGCGTGCCTGGTAAAAACCAACTGCCACGTCACCACTCAACTGCATCCGTGCACTGGTCAACGGGCGTCGCCATTCCTTCACGAATGGATTCGCGCATCCCCGGGATGCTCAGCAGATAGAGCGTTTCCGTGATCGCACGCCAGTCCTCCTCAGCCACCAACACGGCGCTATTGCGCTTGCCGGTAATCAGCACCGGCTCGTGCGTGGCGGCGACGTCGTCAAGCAGCGTATAGAGCGCGGCACGCGCTTCTGTGGCGGTCAGTGTGGTCATAAATCCTCCTTGATCCCTGAACAACCATATCGTACGCAAAACCGTACGTGCTGTCAAACGAGAATCTTGATTAAGTGGGGCCTCACGCGCCGGGGACGGGCTTGCGACACTCCGGTCGAGCAGGCAGTGTTCAGCCCGTCCCCGGCACGCACCCACACACGCGAAAGGGCGTCACGCGGCAGGGGAGCCACATGACGCCCTTTCAATTTCCCCCATCCCCACCCTCACCGTCGCCATGAATCAACGCAAGTGGAAGTAACAATACGCTTTACCCTTTACGCCAGTCACAGTCGGGAGCCTCACAATCAAGGGTCTCCGCGGCTCGCACAGAGGGTGGCGGCTGACCTTACCCAGGAAGCCATCGGGTTGCGTTCGCCTTCACATTGACGGTTACCAACTGCCTTGTCTACGCCTCAAAGCAGCTCGATTGTCCAGTTTGCGCCCTGAAGCCGCGTGTCGAGTTCACGCGCCTCGCGGCCAAGCTCGTCCGCCTGCTTGCGCAAGGCCGCCACATCCACCACCCGTGCATAGCGTGGTTCGGGCGTGCCGAAGTAGCGTTCCGCCTTACCCGTCGCGGCGTCGGCAAGATCGGCGTACGCCTGCTGTCGTTTGCGCAGCACGTCGCGCACGACAATCGCATCGACAAGACTGACGCCTGGCTCAAGCTCGGTCGCTGCGTTCGTGGCGTTAATCCGGCGAATCACGTCGAGCAAGTCGGCGGCGACGCGTTCATACTCGTCCAAAAGCGCCATGGCATCTTCGGCGGGCGTATCGCCTGCCTGCACGCGGGCGCTGGCGTTCATGCGCACCTTGAGTGCATCCAATCGGCGCTGAAGATTTGCGCGCTCGATGAGCGCTTCAGCAAGTTTCATGGTGATGACCTCCTGCTGTCATTCGGTTTGATTGACAAACAAAAATACACAATATTGTGCGCTTTTTATGGAAATTGGCAACAAAAAACGCAGGCCGTCAGCCTGCGTTGCGAGGAAGATCAGCGCACCCTTTAGCAGTGTGCTGATGAGCCTGCTTTGACAGACTGAAGTGGATTGGCAGCCAAACTAGTCAGGAGCCAGCGTGGTTGGCGTAAACTGTTGATGCAATTTTCCAGCGCTTTAACTCTACGGTGCAACATACAATCCATCTTCTTTCACAGGTTCTTTCGGGCTCGAAATACATTAACACAGAATTGTGTGTTTTGTCAAGCCCCAATTTTCACAATTTCCACGATTCACGCGCCTGCCTTTCCCTCCAGCTCGCGCTCGCGGATGCCAATCAGGTAGAGCAGCCCGTCCAGCCCCATGTCGGAGATCGCGCCGCTGGCCTGCTGGCGCACCACCGGCTTGGCGTGAAAGGCGACGCCCAGCCCCGCAATGCTGAGCATGGGCAGGTCGTTGGCGCCGTCGCCGACCGCAATCGTCTGCTCCAGCCGCAGCCCCTCGGCCGCGGCGATCTCGCGCAACAGCTCCGCCTTGCGCGGCCCATCGATGATCTCGCCCACCACCCGCCCGGTCAGCCGCCCGCCGGCGATCTCCAGCCGGTTGGCGTACAGGTAGTCAAAGCCAAGCTGGGCTTGCAAGCGCCGTCCAAAGTAATCGAAACCACCGGAAATGATGCCGATCTTATAGCCCAGGCGCTTAAGGGTGCTCGTCACCAGTTCGGCGCCGTCGGTCAGGCGGATGCGCGCAGCCACCGTAGCCAGCGTCTCTTCCGGCAGCCCGGCCAGCAGCGCCACGCGCCGCGCCAGGCTCTGGCGAAAATCGAGTTCGCCACGCATCGCCGCCGCCGTGATCGCGGCCACCTCTGCGCCCGCGCCCGCCTCCTTGGCCAGTTCGTCGATCACCTCCGCCTGAATCAGCGTCGAGTCCATGTCGAAGACGACCAGCCGCCGGTTGCGTCGGTAGATGTCGTCAACATGGAATGAAATGTCAACGCCGATCTCCATGGAAATTTGCAGGAGTTGTGTGCGCATGGCGCGCTCATCGGCAAGGCGGCCGGTGGCGGTCATCTGCACGCACGCTTTGGGCACGCGCGA
>JACSRH010000193.1 GCA_014879855.1 Caldilineaceae bacterium
GCGGCATCGACCGCTTCGAGCGCAATGCCATGCACGCGCGTCGAGATGGCGTAGTAGCCGTCGCCGTACTCGCCGATCGTCAGCACCTCAGGAATGGGCAGCGCAAGCGAGGCGTAGCGATGCGCCAGTCTGTCCTTCTCAAAGTCATCGACGTAGCGGCCAAAGCGGATCGCCAGTTCCTGCCCGTCGTGCTGAAAGCCAAAGCAGCGCGACCAGGCGCCCTCGCCGATCAGGGTGACGGGCGCCGGCGTCGTGCCCAGATAGCCGGTGAGAAAGCTCTGCGCCTCGTCCGCGTTGACCGTGGAAGGGCTGTTAGGATTCGTCATCAAAGCTCATGTCCGTGAATCGTATGCAAAGTCTCCGTCTGTGTGCGGTGTTATGGCCGCCTGCGCATTCTATGCGCTTATGCAGGCTGGCACAAGTGACAGAGTCATCCCTGGCAGGTGGAGCTGTGTTGCAACGCAGGCCGCTGCAGACGGATGCGCACCGCTGTCATGTGAACTGGGTCGTGCTCGACAATGACTGGGAGGCCGAGTTTTGTCGAGTGGCCAAAGCGCACCTACGCGTGCGCGACGCTGGCTTCGACGTGCTGGTCGCGTGCACCTTCAACTACGAGGCGCACACGACCGAGTTCAGCAAGCTGGGGCGCGTCTCCGTGCCCAAGGTGCGCATGAACGCGGACCTGCACATGGCCGGCGATTTCAAGAACACGAGCAAGGGCAATCTCTTCGTCATCTTTGGTGAGCCGGACATCGACATCCTGCCCGCCGATGACAACCAGGTGCGCATCCGCATCAACGGCGTGGATGTCTTCTACCACAACACCGGCGAAGTGCGATGAAGGTGTTCCGCGTGTAAATTCAGGCGCCACGATGGGGTGGAACGCCTCTATTCCGGCAAGGTGCTTTTCTTCGTAGTCAACAATCCTGGATAGCGGCGCGTTAACGTCTGCTCAAAGATATGGTGCAGAGGCGGCCCATAGACAGCATGCATACCGGAAAATTGCGCCCATGCTTCGGCGTCGCTGGCTGCCACAGGGACGCCCGCTGCTTTCAGCTGCTCGATCCCCGCGACAAACTGGGCTTCTGTGGGCTGCCCGTCTGGTGGAGCAGGCAGCCCGGTCGGTGGAGCCGGCAAGTGGTCGGGGGCAAAGCCGAGTGTGGCGCTTACCTCACGCATGGCGGAGGCGCCGACCTTCATGCACAGATGCGGTGCAGCGACAGAGCGTTTGTCCACCGCGGCAAGGTGGAAGGCTGCGGCATCCAGCAAGGCATGGCTGCAGACCACCCACGACTGGTTGGAGAAACTGGAAGGCGTATAGATCACTTCAGGCGCCAGCACATGCGTCACCCTGAGCTGGCGAAACCAATCTTCCCAACTGGCCCAGAAGTCGTCGTGCTCGTTTTCAGCCATATTCTGATAGAGCCACAGCAGGACATCGATCCCGGTTGGGGTCGGGCCGACGCGCTCATATAGCCATGCAGTGCGCACATCGCGCGCCAGCATAGTGCTTTGATAACCAGGAATGAAAGAAAAGAAAAAGATGACAATCATCAAACCAAAAGCGCCTTCGATAATTGCGATCACTTGGCCTTGCGGGGTCGAGGGTGTGTCAAAGCCCAGCGTCGACAGCGCGGACCCGCTGGAAATCAGACTGTCGAAAAATGTCGTCTCGGCCGCACTTTCCCAGTAGAGGATGGCAAAAGCAAAGAGCACGACCGAAAACCAGATACTGATCAGAATGAGCACAAAGAGTGGCATATACCAAACGGTGACACGCGCCACATCCTCGTCTGATTTGCGCTTGCGCGCCAACTTCACCACGATGGCGTGAACAAAACGCGTCGCCAGGCTTAACAGCGGGTCGCGGCGGCGCCGGTTAAGCAGCGTCGTGCGCGCCATGGATAGTAAAAAAGTGATAAGAATCACCGACACCAAGAGGATGGCGATCCCACGCAACAATAGATCCATCAGCAGGCTCCTTGATATCGATGTTTTTACTCGCCGTTTTTACTGGCTTTGCACAGCCATCATTTGGCCTTCTTGCTATTTGTCACAACGACCGTTGCGCTGGCGCTCTTACCAGCGACCACCTTTTCGCCGACAACAGCATGCGCGGCCCGATCATGCCGCACGGGAGCGAGATTTTCCTTGGGCAGCAGGAAAAGCCAAGTGGCAAAGATGAAGGGCGCGGTGAAGGTGGGGATGCCTATCGGCGTCAGGGCCACGTCCATGGCGGCTTGGACAAAAACGGTGAAAATAATGCCGAGCAGCGCATACAGAAAGACCGGCCACGACGGCTTGTAAAAAGTACAGCCCAACGCAATGGCGGTCAGCACCGGGCTGAACCCAAAGAGGCCGGCCTGAATGGTGGCAGTGTCTGCGCCAAAAAGCACGGCAATCAGCACCGCAACGGCTGCGCCCAGCATCGCGAAGAGCGCTGCCCAGACCGAACTCACGGCCAAGGCAATTAGAAAAATGACGCCGGTGACGCCATTGCCGATCAAGAAGACCTGCGCCGGGCCGTTGAGGAAACTATCCAGCCAGAACTGCGCGTCGGTGGGGATGACAGCGGCGGTCGCGGCGATCTCCTGCGGAATGGCCGGCGGCCCCATGGAGGCAATTGGGACGCCGTTAAAAGCATAGGCTGCCAACACCAGGAACCACGTGACCAGCACAAAAGGAAAGGTCAGGGCCGCCACGCCCCACGTCTTGAAAACATTGGCGACAGCCAAAAAGGCTACGGTCGAAACTGCCGATCCAATCACGATGTAGAGCCACAACAGTGGATCGACGGCAAGGAAGGTCGGCAACGCCGCGCCGACCAGAATGCCATTATAGCCAAACAGCCCGATGCGCAGGGTCGCGGGGTCCACATGCAGCGCATAGGCCGTGAGCGTGGCAACGAGCAGGCCCACGACGGCGCCGATCGCCACAGGCGGCATGTTGGCTGCATACGCGCCCCAGGCAATGCCCACGATGAAGAGCAACCCAGTGACGGGATTGTTCTGAAACATCACCTGCCCGGCGCCGCGCAGGTTGACATCGATGAATCTAACCACAGCGTTGGTGTCAGCCATATGGCTCCAGGATTCAGGAATTGATGCCATTGTTGTTCTCCTCAATCAAGAAGATTGTAAACGAACCAATAACCCACTACCGCCACAAGAATTTCGGCATGATGGGCGCCCCCACGACGGTTTGCCGCACGATTGCCCAGAACTCGCGGATCTTCGCTACGACAGGCTGTGACTCGCGCCCCAGCACCTTGTAGATCAGCCCGGCGTCATTGGGCAGCCTGCTGGCGCCGGCGGCCACGCCTGCCTGGCGATCATAGCTGGCCGGCGTCTGGGCAAAGATCGCGTCGGCGTGCACCTTTGGCGTCAGCAGCAAAACATTGCCAAACACATCAAACTCTCTCATCTGGCCAGCCTGGCGCAGGGTCTGCTGCTCAGGCTCAACGACATATTTCTCGGTCAATAGTGGCTGACCGTCAGGACGTGCGACCTGCACTGTCGATGAAAAAAGGTCGTAGGCAAAGAGCTCGCCGCCCTTGTGATATTTGCGCCCTGGCATGAGCGTCTCCGCGTAAAGCAGGGTGGCCGTGGGGGCAATTGAGACGCGCGTGTGTGTGAAGAAGCGGGCGTGGGCATGGGGAAAGATCGGCTCTGGCAGGTACTCAAGATACGCATGGTCGCCCAGTGTAATTTCCTGCGACTGCGCCGCGTAGTTGGCATCCATGGAGTGAATCTGCGTGCCCGACTGCGTGGTCAGATGGGCCTGGGTTTCCGGCGCCAGCTCCACCACGGTGTGAAAGCGGTCGCCTTGCAAAATGCCGCCGGTCGTTGTGATCAGAAAGACGCATGGCAGCGTGGGCATGGCTTCGTCCCAGTAGATCGCCTTGTGAACAAAGAGTGGCGCGCGGCGTTCCAGGTCGATCAAGGCTGTGGACGCGCCGCGGCGCTCGAAACCAAGCCGCAAGTAGCCATTTTTGCCGACCACGGCGCTGGCCATCTGTTTGGGTTCATCCTGATAGTCTGCCAACTCGGCGGCCCGCTCCCACGCGATGCGCATCATGCCGATTCTCGCTGCAGATCAAAGTCAAACAGAATATCCTGCCTGATCAACCGCACCAGTTCGTCGATGCCTTCCCCGGTTTTGCAGTTTGTGAAAAGAAAAGGCTTGCCGTTGCGCATGAGCCGCGAATCCTGATCCATCACCTCCAGGCTGGCGCCGACATAGGGCGCCAGGTCTGTCTTGTTGATGACAAGAATGTCTGACTGGGAAATGCCGGGGCCGTTCTTGCGCGGAATCTTATCGCCGGCTGCCACGTCGATGACATAGATAAAGAAATCAACCAGCGCCGGGCTGAAGGTCAGGGTCAGGTTGTCGCCGCCGCTTTCGATCAGCACGACGTCGCTGTCGGGAAAGCGCTCCTCCATATCTTCGACCGCAGCCAGGTTCATACTGGGGTCCTCGCGCACCGCTGTATGCGGGCAGGCGCCAGTTTCGACGCCGAGGATGCGCTCCTCGATCAGCACGCCCTTCAAGGTGCGCTGCACATGCTTGGCATCTTCGGTGGTCACCACGTCGTTGGTGATGATCAGCACCTTGACCCCCATGCCGACCAGGATCGGCGTAATTGCTTCGATAATGGCAGTTTTGCCCGAACCCACCGGACCACCCACGCCAATTCGCGTAATCTTTTTCATCAGGTTTCTCCGCATTCAATTCATGAACATGCGCACATGTGCTTTGACATGCACTGCGGCCAGAATATCCAGTTCCGGGGCAAAGGCCGCCATATCTTCCAGGCGCGCGCGGCTGCACCGTTCAAAGTCACTGGCAGCACGTGTGTTGACATCAAAGAGGATGCTCTGCGTCTCCAGGTGGTCGACCTTCATCAGGCGCAACGCGGCGCCCAGCACCATGGAAGCCACGCCATATTGGTGGACGGCAAAGGCAGCTTCTTCGGCCAGACCCAGGTCGGCAAAGAGGAGACCCTGTCCAATGGGATAAGCGCCGGGCGTGGCGCCGCGATTGATGGCGGCCAGCCATTGCGTGAGCAAGGACGACTGCAAGATGCGAATACCCATCTCGGCGAGCTTCTTGCCCATGCGCGTCGTCATGAGGCGCATTTCTTCATTGAGTTTACGCTGCAAGAGGCAGGCGTCTGCGCGCAGGATTCGATCCATGTCATCTGCACGTGCGGCGCGATGCGCTTCCAACAGTGCAACCCCATCGACGCCGGCGGTCTGCTGCGTAACGGTGAGCACGAACTCATGCAGGCTCTTGACGTCAGAAACCAGACCCAGTTGGATGGCAGACTCCAGCCCATTGCTGAAAGAAAACGACCCCACCGGCAACATGGAGTCGCCAAATTGCAGCACGCGCATTGCCTCAGTGATGTGCATGGTTGCCTTCCTGCTCATACGCTTGTGTATGCGAGTGGACGGGCCCTTCAGCGCCGCCAAAGAGCCGGCGCGATTCATGCGGCGCCAGATAGGGGATGACCTCGGAGCCAGGCATAAAGCTGTAGGTGATGCCTTCAAAGGCATGGGTCTTCATCACCGAGGACATGACTTTCTTGTCGACGGCTAAGGGCACAAAAACCTGCGTGCCTTTGACGACGGCCGGCCAGTGCTGGTTGCCGATGGCATGACCCAGTTCCACCGCGGTGCGCAGGAGCACATCAGGCGCCTGCGCCAGTAGCTCCTGCATCTCGATGACGAGTACATCCTTGAGGTGGATGTGCGCCACAACCGCGCTGCGCTTGGCCTCATCCCAGAGTAGGATGTCCCCATCGCGCAGGGATTTGCCGCGGTCGAGCGAGACAGCCAGTTCCACGCCGCCATCCGACACTTTGCGAAAGCGATTCTTCTGCGCTTCCCATTGATCCATGGTCAAATAGTCGATCTGCACACCGGCGAGACGGCTCTGCCAGTCGGCATCCTGGATATTTCCCTGTATGGCTTCGATAATGAACACGGGCAATCCCCTTCGTTACTGAATCCTGTTTTCTGCCAACCGACGCCTGGCAATCAGGCGTTGCCCACTCCATAGACCCAATTGCACCAGCAGGAAGCCCAAAACCATCGACGTCCCGATAAAAAGCAGGCCCCTTACTCTTGATCCCGGGTCTGCGAGCATATTGTCCGCGCCCCACACAAACGAACTGAAGGTGGAAAGCCCCCCCATCATCCCCGTGGCAATGAGTAACTTCCCACCCGGCCCGATGATGCCGCCTTTGCTGGCCAGACCAACCGTCATACCAATCAGCAGCGCGGCGGTCAGGTTGGCGACAAAGATCGCCGCCTCAGAACCGCCAGGGAGATCAGGCACGACCAGCATCAGCGCCTCACGTCCAACCGCACCCATGCCGCCACCCAGCATCACAAGCAGCATATTCTTCAGCATCGGTGCATCTCTCTCCTTTTTTTAGCCAATTTGCATGGCAATCCACCAACCCAGCGCGGCCGCCACAAGCCCCGCCGCCACCGATCCTGCCCAATACAGCAAGGCGATGGCGTGCGCTTTCTTGTTGTAAAGCGTGACGCTATCCAGCTCGTAGCTGCTAAACGTCGTGTAGCCGCCGAGAAGGCCGGTCAATACAAGCGCAGTAAAAAAGCTCCCGTAGCGATCTCGCCAATCTACATTCATAAGCGTCGAGAGCAGGCCCATCACGAAGGCGCCGGTGACATTGATCACACACGTGCCAAGCGGAAACCTGCCGGTGGTGCGCTTGCTAATCGCACTGCCCAGCCACCAGCGCAGCCACGAACCGAGCGCGCCGCCGATGAATACCCAGGTGAACGTTGCGAGGTTAGGCATGATTAGATGCGCCGGTCTGGTTGTTTGTAAGGTTCCGTAGTAGCTTTGGTCTATACAAACCGAGTTGCTGACAGAAACTCGGTTTGTATAGACGCATTGCTTTAGCTGAAGAAGTGCATTTGGTTCAGCGCGATCGACTGGGCAGGCTCCACAGTCGCATGTACGCCATCGACCTTGACCGCAAAAGTCTCTGGGTCAACCTCGATCTTGGGGGTGTTGCCATTGCGCACCATGTGACGCTTGGTAATGGTGCGCGTGCCGAGCACAGGCATCACCTGCCGCTTGAGACCAAGCTTTTCACCGATGCCGGCGTCGTGCGCGGCGCTGGAGACAAAGGTGATGCAGCTTTCGGGCATGGCCGCCCCGAATGCGCCAAACATGGGGCGATAGATCACCGGCTGCGGGGTTGGCAACGATGCGTTCGGATCACCCATGATCGCCCAGTTGATCAGGCCGCCTTTGATAACCAGTTTCGGCTTGGCGCCAAAGAAGGCCGGCTCCCACAGCACCAGGTCCGCCATCTTGCCTGGCGCAATCGAGCCAAGCACATGCGAAATGCCCTGAGCAATCGCCGGGTTGATGGTGATCTTGGCCACGTAGCGCAGCACGCGGAAGTTGTCGTTGCCCGCGGCGTCTTCGGGCAGCTTGCCGCGACCTTTTTTCATGGCGTCGGCGGTCTGGATAGCGCGCAGCCAGTTCTCGCCCACGCGGCCCATGGCCTGCGAATCGCTGGAGAACATGGAGATGACGCCCATGTCGTGCAGCACGTTCTCCGCGGCGATGGTTTCGGCGCGCACGCGGCTGCTGGCAAAGGCCACATCCGACGGAATGCTCGGATTGAGGTTGTGGCAGACCATGATCATGTCGAAGAGTTCGGCCATCGAGTTGACCCCGTAGGGCAGCGTCGGGTTGGTCGAGCTGGGCAGCACATTTAGCTCGCCGGCCACTTTGATGATGTCCGGCGCGTGGCCGCCGCCAGCGCCCTCGCTGTGGAAGGTGTGAATGGTGCGCCCCTCGAACGCGGCAATTGTGTCTTCGACGTAGCCGCCTTCGTTGAGCGTATCGGTATGGATACTCACCTGCACGTCGAAATCATCCGCCACCGACAGCGCCGCGCGGATCACCGCCGGCGTCGTGCCCCAGTCCTCGTGACACTTCAGACCCGCGGCGCCGGCCACGATCTGCTCGACCAGCGCCGGCGTCGCCGCAGAATTGCCTTTGGCCAGAAAGCCAAAGTTGATCGGCAAGCCTTCGACAGCCTTGAGCATACGCTGAATGTTCCACGGCCCGGCCGTGACCGTCGTGCCGTTCGTGCCGTCGGTCGGCCCGATGCCGCCGCCCCAGAAGGTGGTCACACCATTCGACAGCGCGGCATAGGCCTGCTGCGGGGAGATGTAATGTACATGCGCGTCCATGCCGGCCGGCGTGAGGATCAACTGCTCGCCGGTGATCGCGTCGGTGGCGGGGCCGACGACCAGGCCGGGCGTCACGCCGTCCATGGTGCTGGGGTTGCCAGCCTTGCCCACGCCTACAATCTTGCCATCCTTGACGCCGACGTCGGCCTTCACCACCCCCAGCACTGGATCCACAATTGTGACATTGGTGATCACGAGATCGAGGGCGCCGCCCTCGCTGGTGAGCTGGTTATCCATGCCCATGCCGTCGCGCAGGGTCTTGCCACCACCGTAAATAGCCTCATCGCCGTAGGCGCGCAGGTCTTGTTCGATTTCGAGATAGAGGTCTGTGTCGCCCAGGCGAATCTTGTCGCCGACGGTCGGCCCGAAGAGATTTGCATATTCCTGACGTGAAACGGTTGTCATGATTCTTCTCCTGTCTGCCTACGCAGATGTCGATTTGAAGCCAAACTCTTCGGCGCGACGCACGGATTCCGCTTTGGCTGGCTGATAGCCTGGCGTGGGGCCGCCGCCAGTCCAATTGTTCACCAGGCCGTTGAAGCCGTACAGACGTTGCTTGCCGCCAAAGGGCACGAGCGTGACTTCCTTCTCGTCGCCTGGTTCAAAGCGGATCGCAGTCGATGCAGAAATATCGAGCCGCATGCCAAACGCGGCGGTGCGGTCAAATTCCAGCGCGCGATTGACCTCAAAAAAATGAAAGTGGGAGCCGACCTGAATCGGGCGGTCGCCAGTGTTGCGCACCTGGATTGTCACACGGGGACGACCGGCGTTGATCTCGATCGGCTCTTCTGCAAGCACATAGCCACCTACGGGTGTAGTCATTTCTCGGTTCTCCTTAGCTGCTACTGGCTGGCAATCGCTCGCCTGCCTACTGGATTGGTGAGTGAACGGTGATCAGACGGCTGCCGTCGGTGAAGACAGCTTCCACCTGCACGAGCTTGATCATGTCGGCGACGCCATCCATGACGTCACCCTTGGTGAGCGCCTTGCGGCTGTCAGCCATCACTTCTTCCACGGTCTTGCCCGCGCGCGCGCCATCCAGCGCCGCGGCCGAGATCACCGCCACAGCCTCGGGATGGTTCAGCTTGAGACCTGCGGCCTTGCGCCGCTCAGCCACCATCGCCATCATGTAAATCGTCAATTTGTCTGATTCCCTAGGCGTAAGATGCATATATCCTCCTGAATCTTAGGGTTGCGAAACGACGCTTGCCATTTGTAGCGACATGCTATAGTTTAAAAGCCGACGCAGATCTTGTTTTTACTATGACGCCAAGGAAGCCAAACGCACATCGACTACACTATTCATTGATGCGTAGGCAGATCGGCCTATTGCATTGCCGGCTCCTGGGGGCTTTGAGGCGATCTCAGAAGTAAGTCCCTTTGCGAACAGAAGCGATTTTACATAGGATCGGCGGCTGCGTTACACTACGCACTTGCTAAAATCAAACACAACGTTCAAACAGATGCGTAGCGAAACGGATGTCTCGGCAAGCATCAATCTGGGCGAACGGACACAATTATGAAAATCTTCGCACGAACTCTGTGGCTAGCGTTCCTGCTCAGTGCAGTAGGCATGACAAGTTGCGCCTGGGATCATAGCGTCTCCGCATCAGCCGCGCCCTCCATTGGGATGTCCCATTCTGGTTCTACGCAAGCACCACCGGTCACTCCACCGACCCGCGGCCTGCCGTATCGGGTCAAGCGCATCTCCAGCGAACAAGGGCTTTCCAGTACAGATGTACAAAACGTCCTGCGCGACCGCCAGGGCTTTCTTTGGTTTGGCACCTTGGACGGCTTGAACCGCTATGACGGCTACAAGATGAAGGTCTTCAAGAACACGCTGACGGACCCGACCAGCCTGAGCGAAAGCACAATTCGAACCATGATGGAAGACCGCGCTGGGACGCTCTGGATTGGCACATGGTTTGGCGGGCTCAATCGGTACGACCGCGCGACCGAGACTTTTACCCGTTTCCAGCATGACCCCGCGGACCCCACCAGCCTGAGCAGCAACAGCGTCTATGCCATTCTGGAGGATCCGACCGGCATGCTATGGCTGGGCACACGCGGGGGCGGCCTGAATCGCTTCGACCCTGTCACCGGCGGCGTCTTGGCTCACTACCGGCATGACCCGGATGACCCCGCCAGCCTCGGCAACGATAACATCTATGCGCTGGCGCAGGACGAGGATGGCGCGATCTGGCTGGCCACCGACGAGGGTCTTGATCGCTTCGACCCCGCCACCGAGACCTTTCGCCATTACCGTCATGATGCGGAGGATGCCAAGAGCCTGAGCGATGATCTTCTTCGCTCTCTATTGGTCGATGACAGCGGTGTGGTGTGGGCAGGTACGGGGGATGGTCTCAACCGCTTCGACCGCGCCAGCGATAGCTTTGTCCGTTATTACAACGAAGCAGACAACCCCCAGAGTTTGAGCAACAGCACCATCAAATCCCTGGGGCAGGCGTCCGACGGTGCGCTGTGGATCGGCACGTGGGGAGGCGGCCCCAATCGGCTCGATCCGCAGACCGGGGCGTTCCAGCGACTTGGGACGGACGCGCACGATCCCTGGGCATTGGATGCAACCGCAATCAATGGCTTCCTGGAGGACGACGGCCTGCTGTGGATGGCAACAGGCAGCGACGTTTTTGTCCTTGACCTTGAACCCAAGCGCTTTTATACCTTTCAACATGAGCCGGACAACACCAACAGCCTGGCCGCCAATGAGATCGACGCCATCTACGAAGATCCCCAGGGTATTCTATGGGTGTCAACCGCCTCCACCGGGCTGAACCGGATCGATCGTGCGACCGGGGAGGTCACCCATTTTCAGGACAATCCGGCGGACCCGGCCAGTTCGAGCGCCAATGAGATATGGGAGATTGCCCCCACCGGCGACGGCAGGCTGTGGTTGGCCACCTTTGGCGGCGGTTTGCTCCAATTTGACCCGGAGACGGGAGAGTCTATCGCCTACCACCACAACCCGGACGATCCCGCGAGCCTGGGCTCGGATCGAACCACGTCCGTGCTGCGCGACCGGTCGGGCATCATTTGGGTGGGCACGTGGGATGCGGGGCTGGATCGCTACGACCCGGCCACGGGAATCTTCAGCCATTTTCCCTACGACCCAGCCGACCCGACCAGCCTGAGCGACAACGCGGTCATGATGGTGACCGCAGATCGCAACGGCGATCTCTGGATTGGCACCCTTGCCGGCGGCCTCAACCGTTTCGACCGCGCCACGGGATCCTTTACGCGCTATCAAAGCGACGCCGGCAACCCCCAGAGTCTTCCCGCCAATGGCATCACCGCCGTGCTGCTTGACCAGGCGGGCCGTCTCTGGGTGGGCGCCCTGGGTGGCGGCCTGGCGCACTTGAATACCGACACAGGTGAGGCAGTCCACTACAACATCGCCGATGGCCTGCCCAGCGATTCAGTCTTCAGCATCCTGGAAGACGATCGGGGGCAGCTATGGCTCAGCACCAGCAATGGTCTGTCGCGCTTCGAGCCTGACGCCGAAACCTTTCGCAACTACGACATGGCGGATGGGCTGCCAGGCAATGTCTTCGAGGCATCGACGGCCTTCCAAAGCTCCAGCGGGGAGATGTTCTTTGGCGCTTCCAACGGCCTGCTTGCGTTCTACCCCGATCAGATTCGCGACAATCTCATTGCGCCGCCGGTGGTCATCACCGACCTGCTCCTGGCCAATAATCCCGTTCCGATCGGCGGAGATTCGGTGTTGCAACAGGCGATCGACGTCACCGATGCGCTGACGCTCTCCTACCTGGATCAGGTCATCTCGTTTGAATTTGCCGCTTTGGATTACAACGCGCCGCAGAAAAATCGCTATCGCTATCGGTTGGAAGGCTTCGATCAGGCGTGGACCGAGGTCGGCAGCGACCGTCGCCTGGTCACCTACACCAACCTTGACCCTGGCGACTATACCTTGCGCGTGGTGGGATCAAACAACGACGGCGTCTGGAACGAAACGGGCGCGGCATTGTCGCTCATCATCACGCCCCCCTGGTGGGAGACCCTCTGGTTCCGCATCACGGCAGGGGTTCTGGTAATAGGCCTGATCACCGGCGCTTTTGTCGGGCAGCGACGTCAGGCAGCGGCCCAGCAGCACAAACTAGAAGCAATGGTGGTCAAGCGCACGCGCGAGTTGCAGGACGCGCAGACGCAGATCAGCACGTTGTTCGACAGCTCGCCGTTAGGAATCTGCGTGACCACCCTGGAAGGAACAATCCTGGGCGCCAACCGCGCGTTGCAGCGCATCGCCGGCTATGCCGAAGAAGAATTGCTCCAATCCGATGTCAGAGCGTTCTATGCCCATCCTGAGCAGCGAGAACCTTTGTTGAATCAACTGCACAGCGCGGGCTTCGTAAGCGACTATGGGATTCTGCTGCGCCGCCACAACGGCAGCCCATTTTACGCCAACCTCAACCTGAGCCGGTTAGAAATGGGCGGACAGGAAGTGATGGTCGGCATTATTGACGACATCACAGAACAGGTGCAAGCCAGAGAAGCGCTGGCCGCGCTCAATCAAGTTTCAGTGGAGCTTGCCGCCATCTCCGACTTGCAGACCCTGCTCGAACAGGCCCTTCAGCATCTGCACAAAGTTCTGGATTTTCAGCACGCTGTTCTCCTGTTGGTAAACGACGATGAAAAAGCGTCCACGACGCTTTATGCTTATCTCGCCGCTGCACGGTCGCCTGCACTCACAACGCACGTGGCGCCTGTCAACAGTTGGTCGTTTCTGCGCACCATACTGGATATTCGCGTGACCACCTATGTGCCGGATATCCGCGCCGACGCCACTGTTCAGGCCGCGCTGGACAGCCTGGAAATCGAGGGATGGGCAGCCGTGTTGAAAGCAAGCAGAAGCTGGCTCTGCACCCCGCTCATCGTGGGCGAGCGCACCCTCGGCATGCTCAACCTCGTGCATGACGCGCCAGATCACTTTGCGGCGCGCACCATCGACGTGGCGCGTACCTTCACCAATCAATTGGCCGTGGTGATCGACAATGTTCATCTGAATGAGCAGGCGTTGCGCGCCGCGGCGGCCGACGAACGTTCCCGCATTGCCCGCGAACTGCATGATTCAGTCACCCAGACGCTTTTCACCGCCAGTATGATGGCCGAGTCCACCCCACTGATCTGGGAGAAGAATCAGAGCATCGGTCGCCAAAACATGCACAAGCTCAGCCTGTTGCTGCGCAGCGCGCTGGCCGAGATGCGTTCCTTGCTGCTCGAATTGCGCGATGATGCGCTGCCGCCCCAGGAACTGGGACAATTGCTGACGGACCTGGCAGACGCAACGCGTGCGCGCGGCAACGCCACCGTCTCCACCTACTTCAAGGAAGTCGATAAAGTACCCACAGTTGTGACAATGACGTTCTATCGCATCGCCCAGGAAGCCCTGAACAATATCATCAAACATGCTGAGGCGACCAAGGTCGAACTCACTGCGCACACTGACCTGGATGGTTTGACGCTTCGGATTCGCGATAATGGCCGCGGCTTTGACCCGCAGGCGATTCCTGCGGGTCATATCGGACTCAGCATCATGGCGGAGCGGGTCGAGAAGATCGGCGGCAACCTTCAGATCCAAAGCGCGCCCGGCCGTGGCGCAACAATCCTTGTCACCTGGGCGGATACGAAAGGCGGCAGACACAGTGAGTAAGGCAGAATCACAAACATTGACGCCCCCTGCTGCGATCAAAGTGTTCATCGTCGACGACCATCCGGTTGTGCGCGATGGCCTGAAGAACATGTTGCTGGTATTCGACGACCTGGAGCTAGTCGGCGAAGCCACGGATGGCAGCCAGGCCCTGACGCGCTGCCAGCAGATCAAGCCCGACGTGATCCTGATGGACATGTCGATGCCCAAGATGGATGGCATCACCGCCGCGCGCGTGATTATGGAACATTGCCCGCAAATCAAGATTATTATGCTCACCAGCTTTGTGGAAGATCATGAGGTGCAACGTGCGCTTGAGGCGGGCGCAGTGGGCTATCTGATGAAAAATGTTGCCATTCGCACACTGGCGGAGGCTATTCGCGCGGCGCACGCCGGGCAGCCGGTGCTCTCGCCAGAGGCGACCTCGGCGCTGATCCGCGCCAAGACCGGGCCCCGCCAGCTTGGACATGACTTGAGCGCGCGCGAGCGCGAAGTGTTAGCGTTGATCGTCCAGGGCTTGAACAACGATGAGATCGCCGAGCAACTGATCATCAGCCCTTCCACGGCTCGCCATCATGTGAGCGCCTGTCTTCAGAAATTGGGCGCTGCCAACCGCGCCCAGGCCGCGGTCCTGGCCACCAAACATCGCCTGCTCCCCTGATCTCCCACGCCTCGCTTCATCAACCCAACAATAGGTAGATCGACCTATTCCAGAATGAATTGAGCAGTCGATGCGTTCGGCGCGGCTTTGCGTCATCCTGGGCATGAACAAGCATGAACAATTGGCGCCTGTCGTTTACACGGCGCGTTTGCAGGGAGAGAGGCCCCCCCCATTGATCAGGAGATCGATTATGATTCAGTACGATCTGTCTGGAACAAGTACGCGCGCGCAAACCGAAGCGCACGGCTTGACGCATAAAAAACTGCTGCCATCGCACAAAATGCTGGCGGCCAGTTTGCTGTTGGTGATGCTACTGACCGCGGCCTGCCAACCTGTGCCGCGCGACCCCGGTTCGCGAGTCCGGGAGGCTGCACAGGGGTTTGTCGACCAGGTGGGCAGCGACCCGTCTTCCTGCGCACGCGACTTCCGCGTGATCGAGCCCAATCTGACGCGCACGCCGCAACAGATGGACTTCAATGCCGGCTACTATCAGGGCATCATGCAAAACACGGGCGACGTCTCGTTTGTGGTCAAGGGACAGTTTCCCAACTCGATCCTGTTGTCGTGGGTGATCTACGATGCCAATGGCCAGATCTACAGCGCGGTCAACGACCAGGAGCTGACGCCGGATGTGGGCAATGTCAATCCGTTTCTGCCTGGCGTCGATGTCCTGGCCGCGAACCGCAGCTACACCGCCTTCTTCATGCCAGAGGGTGCGGTCGCGCCCGAGGGAATCGCCGCCAGCAATGTGCTGACCCTGCCGCCGGTCAGCACGAGTGACCGCATCTACATCACCATGCGCTCTTACTGGTCGCAGCCCGGCTACCCGCGCGTTGGCGGGCCCACCCCGACCATCCAGGCTGTTTCCGCCGCAGACCCGACCCAACCAGCCACCTGTCCTGGCCTTGGTCTCGACGAAGATTTATTCCCGCTGGCGCCTTTTACAATCCCGACGCCAGAATCCGGCAGAATCCTCTTCTTCCGCCCGCCCAACCACATCATTCCGATGGCGGATGGCACGAAGACGGCTGAGCCGAATGGCTGTACGGGCTATGGCATGGCGCAGCTCAGCGATACAGATCTGAATGTGATCAAGCTGCACAAGGTTCCTGTCTTCCCAGACAACCAGAATCTTACCGAGAGCAGCGTGTGGTCGAATGATTTCGAGGTGCGCTATGTGGGGCTTGAAGCCAACGGCGCCTCGCTCCTTGGCCCACGCTCGGACATCGCCATGAACGATCTGAAACAACAGGCAGACGGCAGCGCGTTGCTCGTCACCATTCCGCGGCCATCGGATCTGTCGGCCAAAGAGCGGCTTGCACTGCTGGAGAAGGCCAGGGCCAACAACTGGAATATCATGCCCTCCGCGGGCGAAGGCGCGCAGGTGGCGCCCTTCCTCACCTATCGCAACAAGCTCGCCGACGCCTCCTTTCCGTACTCGATCACGGCCATCCCGTGCTTTGGCTCGGACCTTGGGGAGTGGTCGGAAGCCACCATCGACTATGCATCCAGTCCTGAGAACATGGGTGAATATTACATCGACGGCGTCATCTGCACGATCGACGAAGTGCTTGACGACTCCTGTGTGCAACAGTTGGCAAACGAATAGACAGAGCGAGCCACCATGCAAGATGCAGTCGAACGCGTGATTGTCGCTCACCATGCGGCAGGGAAAGAATTCGAAGCTGGCGGTGTGCGCAGCTTCGTACGGGCACAGGGAGAGGGCGATCCGATCGTCCTCTTCCATGGCATTCCTGCGTCCTCGTATCTCTACCGCAAGGTCATTCCGCTTTTGGCCGCGCGCGGTTTCCGGGCGCTGGCCTTCGATCTGCCCGGCCTTGGCTTTGCGGGCCGGCCGGTTAACTTCGACTATACATTCAGCGGGCTGGGGCGCTGGGCGGCCGCCGCGGTCGATGCACTGGGCCTGACGCGCTTTCATCTCGTCGTGCACGACGCTGGCGGCCCAGTCGGTTTCGAGATGGCGGCGACGATGCCCGCACGCATCTGCTCGCTGACGCTGCTCAACACCGTCGTCGATCTGGACGCGGCGCCGTTCGCCATGGAATTCTACGCGCGCTTTGCCACCGGTGAACACTGGCCGGCGCTGCCGCCGCGCCGCGCTACGCGCGAGCTGCTCTATCGCGTGGGCATCGGCGATCGCAGCGCGACGCCGCCGGCGGAGGTGGATGTCTACCGGGAGCTGGTCCTGCGCGAAGACAATGGCCGCGCCTATCTACACCTCATGCGCAATCTTGACGGCACGCGCAAACGGGGCGCGGACTATTCAGCAGTCGTCAACATGCAGAAGGTTCCCTATCCGGTCCAGGTCATCTGGTCGGCTGACGACCGCACCCTGCCCTTGCGCAGACATGGCTGGAAGGCGCGTGAAGCAACCGGCCTGGACACGATTCAAACATTGCCGGGCAAACACTACTTCCAGGAAGACAGGGCGCCCGAAATTGCGGCTACGGTGGCCGGATTTGCGGCCAAAGCATAAAAATTGATTCAGTTCGCATCAATCAAGGAGAACTTCATGGCAAACCAACCTGACAGGCATTCGCGTTCACATTTACCCATTCCGGAAGTGCCTGGATGGGGAGTAACCACGTATGATGCCAAAGATCCGGACACCAAGTTCCCCCCGATCGAGCCATTGCGACCGCCGGGAGGCGCGCCCAATGTGCTGATCGTGCTGCTTGACGATGTGGGGTTTGGTGCATCCAGCGCGTTTGGCGGGCCGTGTCAGACGCCCACGTTCGAGCGGCTGGCCGGCGGCGGCCTCCGGTACAACCGGTTTCATACGACAGCCCTTTGTGCGCCCACACGCCAGGCGCTGATGACCGGCCGCAACCACCACTCGGTTGGGATGGGCAACATCACCGAGACGGCGACGGCCGCACCGGGACAAAATTCGCTGCGACCTAACACCAAGGCGCCGATTGCCCTGACTCTGAAGCTCAACGGCTATTCCACGGCCATGTTTGGCAAGTGCCATGAAGTGCCGGTCTGGGAGTCCAGCCCCATGGGCCCCTTCGAGCACTGGCCGGCGGGCGGCGGCGGTTTCGAATACTTCTACGGGTTTATCGGCGGCGAGAACAACCAGTGGGATCCGGCGCTCTACGAAGGGCTAACCCCGGTCGAGCCGCCAGCCACGCCTGAGGAAGGCTATCATCTGACCGAAGACCTGGCCGACCATGCGGTCAACTGGATCCGGCAGCAGAAGGCGTTGATGCCGGACAAGCCGTTCTTTGCCTACTTCGCACCTGGCGCCACGCACGCGCCGCACCATGTGCCCAAGGAGTGGGCGGACAAGTACAAAGGCCAGTTCGCCCACGGCTGGGACCGGCAGCGCGAGATCACCTTTGCCAGGCAGAAGGAACTGGGCGTGATCCCGCAGGATTGTGAGTTGACTGCCCGCCATGCGGAGATCCCCGCATGGGATGAAATGCCAGCAGAGATCAGACCCGTACTGGAACGTGAAATGGAAGTGTACGCCGGGTTCTTGGAGCATACCGACTATCACACGGGCCGGGTGATCGAGGCCATTGAGGAGTTGGGCATCATGGACGATACGCTGATCTACGTCATCATTGGCGACAACGGCGCATCGGCTGAAGGCACGCTGCAGGGCGCGTTCAACGAAATGGCGAACTTCAACGGCATGGCCGCGTTGGAGACGCCGGAGTTCATGATCTCCAAGATGGACGAGTTTGGCTCGCCCGAGTCCTACAACCACTATGCGGTGGGCTGGGCGTGGGCGATGGACACACCGTATCAGTGGACCAAGCAGGTCGCCTCCCACTGGGGCGGCACGCGCAATGGCGCCATCGTGCACTGGCCCGCGGGTATCCAGCAGAAGGGCGGGCTGCGCACCCAGTTTAGCCATGTGATCGATGTCGCTCCGACCATTCTGGAGGCGGCCGGGCTGCCCGAGCCGGCCTTCGTCAACGGCGTACAGCAGTCGCCCATGGAGGGCGCGAGCATGCTCTACAGCTTCAATGAGAGCGCGGCGTCTGACCGACATGAAATTCAATACTTCGAGATGTTCGGCAACCGAGGGATCTACTACAAGGGGTGGAGCGCAGTCACCAAACACCGCATACCGTGGCAAATGGTCGGCTTCGAGATGACACCCTTCGACGATGACGTTTGGGAGTTGTACGACGGCAGCAAGGATTGGTCGCAGGCCCACGACCTCTCGCAGGAGATGCCGGAGATGCTGCACAAGCTGCAGCGGCTCTTCCTGATCGAGGCCGTCAAGTACAATGTGCTCCCGCTGGATGACCGCCAGGCCGAACGGGTCAACCCGGACATTGCAGGCCGTCCAACGCTGATCCACGGCAATTCACAGATGTTCTTCCCCGGCATGGGACGCCTTTCCGAGAACAGTGTAGTGAACATCAAGAACAAGTCGTTCTCGATCAGCGCCGAGGTTGAGGTCGGGGAGGGACCTGCCGCCGGCGTGATCATCGCCCAAGGCGGCAAGTTCGGCGGCTGGGCGGTCTACTTCGTGGACGGCAAGCTCAAGTTCACCTACAACGTGCTGGGCATCCACTTATTCCCGACGGAAGCAACCGAGCCGATCGCGCAGGGCAAGCATCAGGTGCGGATGGAGTTCGCCTATGACGGCGGCGGACTGGCCAAGGGCGGCAATGTGACGCTCTACTATGATGGCAAGGCGGTCGGTAAGGGGCGCGTCGGCGCCACCCAGCCGATGATCTTCTCGGCCGACGAAACAACTGATATCGGCTACGAGTCCGGCACGCCGGTTACGCCCGATTACACCACCAGGGACAGCAAGTTCACCGGTAAGCTCCACTGGGTGCAGCTTGATGTGGGCAAGGACGATCATGACCACTTCATCGATCCCGAGGAGCGCCTGCGCGTGGCTATGGCGCGGCAGTAGTTGGGAAATAGCAAAGAAGCAGGTAATTTTCGAACTGCTGCTTGCTAGGGCAAACGCTTATGGAAAAATCTTCCAGGAAGCTTTGAAGCTTCCTGGAAGATCGTAGACCAGCATGAATTTACAACCCAGGTATCAGTAATCCTGGGATTGACCTACAAGGAGACTACACGATGCTTGGACGTGGAAGACGGGAAGAACGGCGCGAAGATCGCCACCCAGGGCCAGCAAATCCATCCGGCCCCCTGAGCGATGCGGGCGGCGGCGCCAATCGTTATCAGATGACGCAACGAATGGTTTCAATTGGCGACGATTTCTGGATCGAAAACGCACGCGGCGAGAAGGTCTATAAGGTGGATGGCAAGGCGCTGCGCGTGCGCCAAACCCTCATCTTTGAAGATCGCGCTGGCAGGGAGTTGTGCAAGATTCAGGAACGCATGTTGCGCGTCAAGGACTCCATGGAGATCGAAGGGGCGGATGGCAGACAGGTGGCGATGGTAAAGAAGGCGCTCATCACACCGGTGCGCGAACGATGGACTATCAATCTGCGCGGCGACCCGGATCTGGAGATCCAGGGCAACATCCTTGACCACGAATACAGGATCGAACAGGGGCGCCAGCGCGTCGCCGAAATTTCCAAGAAGTGGTTCCGTCTGCGCGATTCTTACGGCGTGGAGATCGACCCGGGCCAGGATGATATCCTGATCCTTGCCGCAACCGTGGCGATCGATATGATGGCGCACCCCGAGCGCTGAGATCCACGATTAGCGGTCTAGCAGAATGTTATTCGGGAGCGCCCTTTGCTCTACATTGGGTTTCTGGCAGAAACTCGGTGTAGGGTGAAGGGCTTTCATTATATGCTCCTGTTCCCGAAGCGCGACCGAGAGTACAAGATGTTGGTGGCTATCACCAGCAGGATACCACCGCCATGGCAGCGGAAATAGACTTTTCAGCCGCGCCGTATGCCGTCAGTCGCATAAAGGAGACGCACCGATGGGCAAGGAAACAAAAGAAACAAAAGCCCCGCGCCAGGGGCTGGTCCCCAATATCATCTCTGGCCTGGCCACCGGTCTGTTCAGTATTCCCGAAGGCATGGCCTATGCCCAGTTGGCTGGCGTCAACCCGGTCTATGGGCTCTATTCCGGCATCATCGCCACCATAGTGGCCTCGCTGACCACCGGCACGATTCTGATGATGAGCACGTTGACCAGCGCCATCGCTCTGGCTACCGGCAGCGTCATGCAGACGGCCGGCGTTCAGGACAGCCAGATGCCAGCGGCGCTGTTCACCATTACCTTCCTGGTGGGCGCCATCATGTTCGTGCTGGGCCTGGCGCGGCTGGGCGGCATCGTCAACTTTGTCTCCAACGCGGTGATGACCGGCTTCGTCGCCGGCGCATCGTGGTTGATCATCACCGGCCAGGAACATCACCTCACCGGCTACGCGCCCCAGGGCGCCAACCAGATCGAGAAGACTATCAACTGGCTGCAAAACATTGACCAGTGGGACAGGACGACGGTCCTGGTTTCCATTGCCGTCATTGTCTTCATGGTGGTGCTCAAGCGCATTCGCCCCCTCGAAAAGTTCGCCCCGATTATCGTCTTGCTGGTTGCCACAGTCGTCGTCAGCCTGTTGAAGATCCAGACGGAGCTTGTTGGAGACATCGCCACAATTCCCAACAGCCTGCCCTCCTTCATGCTACCCAACTTCAGCCTGATCCCGCAGCTTGCGCTGGGATCGATCTCCGTGGCGCTGGTGGCGCTGGCCCAGGGCGCGGGCATCAGTACGGCCGTGCCCAACCCTGATGGCAGCAAGGCCAGCCAGTCGCGCGACTTTCTGGGCGAAGGCCTCGGCAACTTGGCCGGTAGCTTTTTCCAGTCGATGGGCACGGGCGGTTCATTGTCGCGCACCGGCATCAGCACCGGCGCCGGCGCCAACAGCCGGCGGGGCGGCGTGTTCGCCGGCCTCTGGCTGGGCCTGATCCTCCTGCTCTTTGGCAGTCAGGCTGAAAAGGTGCCGCTGGCCGTCATCGGCGGCATGTTAGTGGTGATCGGAGTCGAACTGATCATGGCACGCGTGCCCAGCGCCCGGCTGGTTTTCAGCACGCGCGCCTGGGGTTCCATTGCCGCCATGACGATTACCTTTGTGTCGGCAGTGTTCATTCCACTGCAATACACCATTTTCCTGGGCGCGGCGCTCTCGCTGGGGCTCTACCTGGTGGCGTCGTCGCAAAAAGCCCGCGTGCAACAAGCCGTGCGCCTGGAAGATGGCGGCTGGGAGATGCATGAGCCTGCCAAGGAGTTGAAATCCAACGACGTCAATATCTTTGTCATCCAGGGACTGGATTTCTTCGCCGAGGTGCCAACGCTGGATGACCAGATCCCAGCGGCGCACGGCGCAACCGCTGCCTCCAACGCGGTTATCGCACTGGTTTTGCGCGACATGCAGAAAATTACCAGCACAGCCATCCGTTGGCTAGAGCGCTACGCTAAAGATCTCAAAGCCAACGACAGCCTGTTAATACTGGCCGATGTCAACCCGATGGTCGTAGATGTCATGAAGAAAAGCGGCATGCTGGATGTCATCGGTGAGCAGAATGTCTTCCCAGCCACGCCGCGCGTGCTGGAGGCTGAACAACAGGCCTGGGAAGCTGCCCAGCAGTGGCTGAAGCAGCGGCCCAGCGCGGCTGGCACAGATGGATCATGACTCTGAACGAGGTCCTGACTGTTAGGCCCAATCGCCAAGTACTGAAATTTCCCAAAAGTGGTTTGCGTGCGAGATTCCTATGGTGTAGGGCAAAGGGCTTTCATTACACGCCCCCTCAGAAAAAGGATAGGATAGATGAGTAAATTAGCTCTGGCTGCCAGTCGTTTCGGATGCTACTTTCCCGTGATCAACTGGGTGCGCCATTATGATCGTGCGTGGCTGCGCGACGATCTGGTCTCCGGCGTAGTGGTCGGTCTGGTCATGATTCCGGTGGCGATGGCGTACGCGCAGATGGCCGGCGTGCCGGCCCAGGCTGGCCTCTACTCGGCGGTGGTGGGCATGACAGCCTATGCCCTGTTTGCCACCAGCCGCCATCTCAAGATCACGGCCAGCTCTACGATGGCGATTATGTCGCTGGCGGTGGTGGCGCCGCTGGCGGAGGGCAACGCCGCGAATTTTATGGCGCTTTCGTCGGCGCTGGCGCTCACCGTCGGCATTGTCATGCTGGTGCTGGGCGTGCTGAAATTGGGCTTCATCTCGGACTTCCTGACCAAATCGGTGATGACGGGGTATATCTTCGGTGTGGCCTGCCTCATTGCCGTCAGCCAATTGCCGAAAGTGTTTGGCGTGCCTGGCAGTAACGGCACCTTCTTTCAACAACTCTTTCACTTCCTTTCTGAACTGCCCCAGACCAACTTCTACAGCCTGGCGCTAGGCGTGGGCGCCATTGTCATGATCCTGGAGATCCACCGCCGGAAGCCCCTGATCCCCGGCGCGCTGCTGGCCCTGGTGTTGGGCATTGTGATCTCAGCCATTTTCCAGTTGAGCGAGAACCATGGCGTCAGCGTTGTCGGCCAGATTCCAACCGGGATGACCTCGCCGGCGATCCCGTGGATCAGCCTCAGTGAATTGCCTTTCATCATTGGCGGTGCGACCGGCATCGTCTTCTTGGCAGTTGGCGAAACATTGGGAACCGGCCGCGCCTATGCCGCAAAATATCAATATGAGATCGATGCCGATCAGGAATTGCTGGCGCTGGGCGCGGCGAATGTGAGCTCCGGACTCTTTCAAGGCATCACCATCGACATGAGCCTGTCGAGCACCGCGAGCGGCGAAGCAGCCGGCGAGCACACCCAACTTTCCACGCTGGTCAGCGCCGGCGTCATCCTGGCGGTGGTGGTCTTTCTGGCGCCGTTGCTGCGCAACCTGCCCACCACGGTGCTGGGCGCCATTGTGCTCAGCTCCATCCTGGGCCTGTTCAACTTCAAGGAATTCAAACGTTACTATCAGCAACGCAAGGCCGATTTTGCGCTGGCGCTCGCCGCGCTGATCGGTGTGGTGTCGAGCAGCGTCATGATCGGCTTGGCGATCGCCGTAATGCTGTCGTTGATTATGCTGTTGTATCGCGCCAGCCGGCCCTATATTGCCACCCTGGGCAGAGAACCAGAGACCGTCGGCGGCTACGGGGATCTGCTTCGCCACCCACGCGCCCACCCCATCCCTGGTCTGGTGCTCCTGCGCCTGGATGCGCCGCTCTACTTCTTTAATGCGAACGTGGCCCGCACCCAGATCCTGGCCCATGCCGCCGAGGAGCCACCGCCGCAGGCGATTCTCCTCGATCTCGCGGCCACTGCGGATCTCGATATCGGCACCTCCGACATGTTGCGCGCGCTGGATGCCGACCTTCGTCAGATCAACATTGATCTGCTTTTCGCCCAGGTGCGCGGCTCAGTGCGACAACGCATGCAAATCACCGGGTTGCTGGACGATATCAGTGAAGCCGATATTTTTTCAAGCGTTGACGACGCGGTGCAGGCTTTTCTGAAACGCCAAGCCTCTGCGCCACCGCCTGCCACAGAGGACGAGATCGCGCCAGTCACTCAACCTTGAACGTTCAACCCGATTAGCTGGGCGCAAATGACCGGAGTCTGTCAATGAAGGCAAAAACTGCAAAGCACCGTGAGCTCAAGAGCATTGGCTACGAGTTGTTCATCGGTGCGCTCTCAATTTTATCCATTGTGAATCTCGTTCTGATGTATGCTTTTGTAAAAGATCAGAACCTGCAGTACGTTTTGCTGATCATGAATGCGATTATGACGCCGATCTTCCTGGGCGACTTTATCTATCGCATCTTGACATCGGAGGCGCGGTCAACTTATTTCTTTCGCGGTTTTGGCTGGGCGGATCTGCTCTCCAGCCTGCCTTTTCCACAACTGAAGATTCTGCGTCTGTTTCGACTGTGGCGCGTGATCCGGTTGTTTATGGAATTCGGCGCGGGCAATCTGATCCACGAATTCGTCACCCACCGCGCCCAAAATGCCCTGCTGACAGTGGTTTTCCTTGTGCTTTGTGTGCTGGAATTCGGTTCGCTGGCCATGCTTGCGGCAGAGCGCTCAGCGCCCGATGCGAACATCACGAATGCTGAAGATGCGATTTGGTGGGCCTATGTCACGATCACGACCGTCGGTTACGGCGACTTCTACCCCGTAAGCGCTTCCGGCCGTCTTGTCGGCATCTTTGTGATGACCGCGGGTGTGGGGCTGTTTGGCACCTTGAGCGGTTTTCTGGCCAATACGTTTCTCTCTCCCAACAAACCAAAAAAGGAAGCACAAGACGGCAACGGCCACGAAGCCCAGGCCAATGATGCCAAGACCAGACTCGCCCTGCTCTTGCAGAAGGTTGAAACGCAGGAGCAGGCACTGGTCGAACTCAAGGCCGAACTGACCCAGCTCGACGAACTGCTCTGATTTGGTTTATTCGACCCGCTTATTTTTTTCACCCGTTCAGTATCATCAAGGAGCACGGTATGGGTTGTCTGTTTGCTTTCTTTGCGATCGGCGCGCCGCGTCTGGCGGTTTTGTTGTTGTGGATGGCGCGGCCCGAAACCTTTGCCGCGACATTGAGCAATAGCTGGCTGCTTGGGCCATTGATCGGCATCTTCTTTTTGCCATTGACGACACTGCTCTATGTCTTGCTCTGGGCGCCTGGCGTCGGGCTGGTCGGCTTGGACTGGTTATGGGTCGGGCTGGCTTTTTTGCTCGACATTGGCGCGCTTTTTGGCAGTGGCTGGGCTCAACGGCGCAGTGGCTCTGGGTACAAGGGCTAAGAATAGGTAGATCGACCCATTCGAGAATTAGCGGAGTAGTCGATGCACTTCCAGCCTCTTTGCGTCATCTTTATCTTGAATGACTACTACGGTGCTCCAGAAGCATGTACTGCGTTTCGCCATGTCATCTATGCCATGTGACCGCTATGGTGATGTTGGGGCAATTGACAAGACTTCTGGTGCGCGCCTATTCGTGCACACACTTCTTGTCCGATCCTGGCGCTTTGCCGAGACAGCCACACAGGACGTAAAACGTGCGGGTATTTATCGCAAGTTCAGACCAGATGTTCAGATTGGCATTGCTGCTGCTGCTGGAAAGCGAACCTGGCATGGCGGTGATCGGTGTGACTGATCGTGCGGAAGGACTGGCGGCCCTTCTCGGCATCTCGAAATCAGAGGTGCTCTTGTTAGATTATGAAATCGACAAGCAAGAGCTGATGGTCGGCGTTATCGACGAGATTCACGCCATCGACAATTCACCTAAGATCGTTGTCTTTTCAATCGATCCGCACGTTGAGACACTCTCCACTACGGCTGGCGTCGAGGTCTTCATCAGCAAAACAGTGCCGCCCGACGCTCTACTGCCAAAATTGAGAGAGCTCTTGTCAGCCAGAAGCCCCGAATAGGCGCCATTCTCACAGGAGATAAGAGTTGCAAAGGAGGGCAGGAGTGGAAATAAAACAACCGTTCCTTTCCTAAGTTTGGAAAATGACCCCGACGAACAAATGCGTCAATAAAGCAATTTCACGTGAATCAGGAGGCAGCAGATGGCAAAGTCAAAGCGTGTGTCTGTAAGCAAAACAAAGTTGGCTGAGACCGGCGAAGATCTGGAACTCGCCGGAGCCGTAACCGCTGCGGCAGGCGCGGTCGATACGATGGAAGGGATAGAGGATTTGGAAGTGGCCAAAGCGGCAATGGCGGTCGGTGTGGCTGAAGTGGCTGCCAGCGCGAGTGACCTGACCCGTGCGGCCGATGCTGCGGCGGTCGCCGAACGCGTCCAGCATTTGAGCGAACTGGTGGAGGCGGCCGGCGTGGTCGATGTGGCTGAAGGCGTCGATATGCTGATGACAGGCGGCAACGTGCGCGCCCTCGGGGCGGTTGTCGGCCTGATGAGCAAAGAAGAGTTGGATCGCGGTCTGGAACTGGCGCGGTTGGCGGGTGAGCTGTGGACAGTCAGCGATGTGGTCGGCGTGTTGGAGATGCCGGTGCTGGCTGAATTCCTCGAAGATCGCGGCATGCGCCTGCAGGAGATCGCCGTCGAGCAGTTGTTGCGCTTCACGAGCACACGCGTCTTGGCCGGAGCTATCGAACAGGCAGGCGAAGAAGTCGAAACAATGGGCGAAGGAGAAATCGCAGAAGGAGCGACGCGCATGGCTGTCTCTGAAGCCGCTGCGCTGCGCAGTGCAGAACTAGCTGCCGCAAGCGCTCTCCTGGCTGCCCAGGGCGTCGAGGAGATGGCGACAGCCATGGCCGCAGGTGACCTGGCCAAAGCCGCCGAGCGAGCCGGCGTCGCCAAAATCGCCGATGGCGGCGAGGAGATCGGCGCAGGAGAAGCGATCGCGGCCACAGGCGAAGCCTTGGCAGCACGCGCCGCTCAGTAATCAGTCAGTAAACGGGCACGGCATTTCAGGAAGAAGGAAGGTGCGAAATGTTTCGAGGACCAGGACGACGCATGATGCGCCGCCGCGTAGTGGGGCGCAGTCTCGTAGGCGCCGCGGCCACCACCGCGGTCGTCGTCGGTACGGCCGGCGTAGTCGGCCATCACCAGCAACAGAAATACGCCAATCAGGATGCGGCGGCCCAACAGCAGGCCGACATGCAGGCCATGCAGGACCAGCAGGCGATGCAACAGCAACAGCTCGATCAAATGCAGCAGCCGCAGGCCATACAAGCTGCACCAGCGCCCGCAGGCGGCTCGGACCTGACAACCCAGCTGAACCAACTGGCGCAGTTGCATGCGTCCGGCGTGCTGTCCGATGAGGAATTTGCCGAAGCCAAGCAAAAGGTTCTTGCCGGCGGATGACCCGCAGCTTGAGCCGCAAGAGACCAACTATCATACGCAATCAAGGAGAATTTCTATGAGCAAGCAAGCAGACAATGCCGTGTACAACATCCTTGCCTTTGTGTTTGCCGACAAAGACAGTGCGATGCAGGTCAGCAAGAAATTGAAAGATTCCGCCAAGTCAGAGGGATACAAGATGATTGCCAATGCAGTCGTTGAGGTTGACGCCAAAGGCAAGCCCCATGTGCACGAGGCCGGTCATGGTGGCCGGGGATTCAGCGCCGGTCTGGTCGGCGGCGGGTTGTTGGGGTTGATCGGCGGGCCGGCGGGTCTGTTGATCTGGGCAGTGGCCGGCGGCGCGATTGGCGGCATCCTGGGCAAGCACATGGGACGCGCCATCCCAGCCGATGATTTGAAGCAACTGGCCGCCGAGATGCAACCCAACACCTCAGCGATTTTAGCGATGGTCGAAGACACTCAGGCAGAGACGCTGATCGATGAGATGAAGGTGCATAACGCCAAAGTCGTCACCCTGACGGTGGGCGACGAAGTTTCCGGTGAGGTGGCCCAGGCCGTTGCGGCTGAGGTTGAAGAACCTGTATCCGATGCGGCGCCGGCTGAAGACGCGACGCCAGTTGAGGACGCCGGCGCCAAGCCAGCCTGATCCATACACAAGAGACATGCGGTCCAGACACATCGATTCGCATACGAGGAGAACACCATGACAACACAAGAAACCTCCACCCCCGCCCAGGAAATCCAGGCGCTTTATGTTCAAACTGCCGGCGGCGTCACCTATGCCGGCGGCAAACTCACCCTCCACGAGCTTGCCCCGGCAACCCTCTTCTTTTCCGACCGGCCAGATCGTGTGACCGGTCATATCACATCGGCGGAGTTTGTACAGACCTGGGGTGACGGCGAGGACAGCTTCGCCTCCAATCCACCCAATGCGGCGCTCTCGATCTTCGGCGACGGTCAGGTTCACGATGTTGTCGTCGAATTACACGAGCCTGTGTTGGCCGACGCCAACCTGACCTACCGCGTGGATGTGCTGGATGGCGAGTTGCCCGCCAGTGGCGGCCCCAGTTCGCTCTTCATCGATATCATCGGCCGTCCGCTATCGCCGGTCTCCGTCGCCGGCGCCCGGCGCCGCGACCGACGCCGCGACTATCGACGCTAAAGAATTGCCACAGTATGTTTCCGGCGCGAGGACAGTCACTTGCATAAGTGACTGTCCTCGCGCCGGAGCAGCTGTTTTACAGGCCCGCGCCGGAGATTGCGGCGCAACGGCCTCCCGTAATAGACAAGCAACGAGGAAGAATTACCTTGCCACACGATTTCAACCTGAGATCAAAAGAATATTGGCGCCGCATGGGCTGGGGGTTGTTCGTTGGTCTGCTCAGCGCGGTTGGGGCATTTATCTTCATCGGCCTGATGGACCTGGGCAAAAGCGCAATCTGGCCCGAGATGGCGGATTGGAGACCTTTTTCCGGCACTTGGCAAATCGTGGCCATCATGACAGGGGCCGGATTGCTGGTGGGGTTGATTCATCACTTTACAGCGGCTGCGCAACTTGACGTATTTGGTGCGGTGGATGAAGGGCGGTTGGATCCAAAGCCCGTACCCGCCTCTTTGTTGGCATCATTGGTATCGCTCATCGGCGGCTTCAGTCTTGGCCCCGAAGTGCCCACCGGCATGCTGGCGGCAGGTCTGGGCTCCTGGCTCTCCAACCGGCGCAAGCTCGATGCCGAAAGCACCCGCATCAATGTCATCAGCGGTGTTTCGGCTGCGTATGCCGGTTTATTTTCGTCGCCGTTTGCCATCCTGCTGCTTCTGTTGGAATCGGCCCATCTTCAGTCGATCGTCTACTATGGGACTCTATTGATCGCCGCGCTCTCTGCAACGGTCGGATTCAGTCTTTTTTATTGGCTTGGCGGCGAGACTTTTTCACCCCTGCTGGGTCTTTTGTCACTCCCGACCTATGATCTGAAGCTCTGGCACCTAGGCGCGAGCATTCTGCTGGGTATCGTTGCGGCGCCTGTAGGGCTGCTCTTTGTGGTGATAACAAAGATTCTCAGCCGCTTGGTGGCGCCACTCAACGGTCAGCCTATTATCCGGGGGATTTTGGGTGGGTTGCTGCTGGGGCTGTTGGCTTTTGCCCTGCCAGTAACCCTGGGGCTGGGCACCAATGAAATGGTTATCGTTAGCCAGCAGGCGGCAGAGATCGGAGTTGGTCTCCTGCTTGTGTTTGCGTTGGCCAAGCTGGTGGCATTGAGCGGCGCCCTCTCTTTCGGTTTCATCGGCGGCCCGATCTTCCCGCTCTTGTTTGTCGGCTCGACATTGGGGACTGTCATCTTTCTGCTCTTTCCTCAGGTTCCGCTGGGTCTGGCCGTGGGCTGCATGACCGTAGCCGTGCCCGCGGTCGTCGTGCCGATACCGGTGGCGCTGGCTGTCATTGGCATCTTGATTATCGGTTCGTCGCCGACCAATGCATTGCCGATCATCCTGGCAGCCTTGGTTGCCTTCTCGATCGCGCATGGCCTGGGACTTGGCGGCGGCAAGCAAGCAGCGCCGGCGGCGCCATGAGCAGCATCCCAACCACAAGGCAGAGGAGCCAAAGGATTTGACTGGAATCACCGCATCAACTGGGATTGCAAAATATGTGCCCATCCTGGGGTGGCTGCCCCACTATCAGCGCGGTTGGCTGCGCTTCGATGTGGTCGCCGGTCTGACCGCAGCTTCCGTGGTCATTCCCCAGGCAATGGCTTACGCCACGATTGCCGGCCTGCCGATCCAGGTGGGTCTATATGTTGCCCTGACGCCGATGCTCATCTATGTCTTGCTGGGCACCTCACGACCATTGAGCGTCAGCTCAACCTCGTCCCTCTCCTTGCTGACGGCCTCAGCCCTGCTCAATGCCGTGGGGCCAACCAGCAATCCCACCGATTACATGGCGCCTGCGGCCACGCTGGCGTTTCTGGTCGGTCTGTTCCTGGTGGCGGCCAGCTTGCTACGTTTGGGCTTTCTGGCCGACTTTATCTCGTTCCCCGTGTTGACGGGGTTCAAGGCGGGCATCGGCATAGTGATTTTTGTCGGCCAACTGAGCAAGGTGTTGGGACTTTCCATCCCCAGCGGATCGGTGCTGCATACGTTGACGGCAATCTTCACCAGCCTGGGCCAGATTAACTGGCCGACGGTGATGCTGTCCCTAACGACATTGGCGATCTTGTTGATTCTGCCACGCTTCGCCCCGCGCATCCCCGCGGCGCTGGTGGCCGTGGCGATTGGGATCGGCGCGGCAGCGGTGCTCAATGTCAGCCAGCTCGGCATCGCCCAGATCGGCCAGATTCCACCGGGGTTGCCTTCCTTGGTGCTGCCCGACCTGTCGCTGGCAGGCAAACTTTGGCTGTCGGCTTTGGGTATCGCCCTGTTGTCCTTCACCGAATCGATTGCGATGGCGCGCACGTTTCGCAATCGCGGTGATCCGACGCCAGAAACCAACCAGGAATTGTTTGCGCTGGGCATGGCCAATCTTGGCGGTAGTCTTTTTCAGGCCTATCCGGCAAGCGGCGGCATCTCGCAAACCGCCGTCAACGCGGGCGCAGGCGCGAAGACGCAGGTCGCCGAGCTGGTCACTGTCGCCATGGTTGTGCTGACTCTGCTATTTTTGGCGCCAATCATCGGTTTGATGCCAGAGGCCACGTTGGGCGCGTTGGTGTTGGTGGCGGCCGCGGGGTTAATCCATCTCGATGAATTCCGAGCAATGGCCGCGATTCGCCGCCGGGAGCTGATCTGGGCGCTGCTCGCGTTTGCCGGCGTCATTATATTGGGGACGCTGGAAGGCATCCTGGTCGCGGTGATTATCTCCATGCTCACGTTGATCGCCCAGGCTGACCGCCCGCCGGTGTATGCGGTGGGGCGCAAACCAGGCGCCAATGTATTTCGCCCACGGCGTGACCATCCCGCCGACGAAACCTTTCCGGGGTTATTGCTGGTGCGCACCGAAGGCCGCATCTTCTTCGCCAACGTCGAATGGCTTGTCGAAAATCTGTGGGGGCTGGTTCAATCCGATGCGCCGCAAGTCTTGGTGCTGGATTGCAGCGCTGTTCCCGATATCGAATACACGGCGCTCAAGTCGCTGACAGAATTTGAAGAGCAATTGCATGAGGCTGGCGTTGCGCTTTGGCTGGCCGCATTGAACCCCGCGCCGCTTCACATTGTTGAGCGGACCACGCTGGGAAAGACGTTAGGTCGGGAACGCATGGTTTTTACCCTGGAGCAAGCCGTGCAAGCACATCTGCAGCAACATAGCCAGACGCTGGACAACCCTGTATCTTCATCCGCGCCGATAGGCGAGAAAGAAGCACTCCCATGACCCTGATCGAGTTTTTTGGCGCCATCGCCAAATTGTCCGGTCTGCTTTTTGTCGTTGCCAGCATGTTGGCCATGGGCCTGAGCCTGACGATGGCGCAAATCGTGCAGCCGCTGAAAAATATCCGGCTGGTGGTGCTGGCGCTGTTGGCCAATTTCGTGCTCGTGCCGCTGTTGGCCTATGGCATCACCCTCATCATCCCGCTTGAACAGTCACTCAAGGTGGGTCTGATCCTGCTGTCCACTGCGGCCGGCGCGCCCTTCCTGCCCAAACTGGTGCAAGGCGCCAAGGGCAACGTGGCCTTTGGTGTGGGTCTCATGGTGCTGCTCATGGTGGTGACAATCGTCTACATGCCGCTCGTCCTGCCTTTGCTGCTGCCGGGCGTGCAGGTCAATCCCTGGGACATTGCCAAGTCTCTGATCGTGTTGATGTTGATTCCGCTGGCGCTCGGTCTGCTCTTCAAAGCGCACTCGCCCGACAGCGCGGCCCACTGGCAGCCGGTGATTGCCAAAATCTCCAGCCTGGCGATCCTCATCCTGCTCGTGGTCGGGTTGGGGCTGAACATCTCCAATATCATCGACCTGATCGGCACTGGCGGCATCGTTGCCTTGCTCTTGTTCATCGTTGGCTCATTTGCGATTGGCTTCCTGCTCAGCGGGCGCGAGCCGGCGACGCGCAGTGTCATGGCGCTCGGCGCCGCGCAGCGTAATGTGTCCGCTGCGATTGTCGTGGCCGCGCAGAATTTCTCTGGGACGAATACGCTGTCGTTTGTTTTGGTGGCGGCTATCCTTCTGCTGTTGATTCTGCTGCCAGCCGCGCGGCGTCTGGGGGCGAACAAAGACGCCGCGCCATTAGCAACAGCAGGCACAGCCAGTTACTGACCGCTAGGTTAAGTATTTTTGCGGAACATCTTCCCGGAAGCTTTGGAGCTTCCGGGAAGATTA
>JACSRH010000336.1 GCA_014879855.1 Caldilineaceae bacterium
CGCAACTCGACAGCACGCAACTCGACAGCACGCAACTCGACAGCACCCTTACGCAGGATAGCCTTGTTTCAGGCGCGGCTGAATCTACGCCATCCCATCGATGCGCTTACTATCGAACAGCGCCAAGTGTTGGATGAGACCATCGTCAGGAACGCTCGGATGGTTGCGTGTATCTCCACGCGGTTGCCGTGATTGTGCATTAGCGCCAATTTCGCTACCATAGAGCGCATTGCGCAAACTCTCCGCACGACAGGAAGAGACCATGCTGAAACTCGCAACGCCACGATTACTGCGACGCACCGGACGAGATGACGCGCCTGGAAGCTACTGTCCCGGAAAGCTATTATCAGATTGCCAGCGAACTCTAGAGAGGGGGAGCCATCATGAAGCGTATTCTGGTCAGCGTCACAGGCGAAGTTCAGGCGTCTGCCCAAACTGTTTACACGATCCTGGCCGATTATCAGCAGCATCATCCGCGCATTTTGCCTGGCAGTTACTTCACAAATCTGGTCGTGGAAGCGGGCGGTCTTGGCGCCGGCACAGTTTTCCAGGCGCAGATGAATGTGTTTGGCAGCAAACGCACGTTTCGGATGCGCGTCGCCGAACCGGAGCCGGGTCGCGTATTGTCCGAAACCGATCTGGACACCGGTCTGATCACCACCTTCACGGTGGCGCCCATTGCTGCCGAACGTTGCACGGTGACCATCGCCACCGAATGGCAGGCGCGCGCCGGGTTCGGTGGATGGGTGCAAAGGTTGACCATGCCGTCCTTTATGCGCCGCATCTATCGTGCGGAGTTACAGCAACTGGACGAGTATGCACAGGCTCAAGGGTCGTCAAGCATGTAGAATGTTTATGGAAAGCATCCTACACGCCCGCCTTGCGTAAGGCTGCAAAATACTACCCTTTCCCTTAAACGGTGATACGATAATGGCGTCGTCTCCGCTCTGGAATGGATGGCGCACTATCTTTACCCACTGCCTTTGCGCAGATCGGCTGGCCATGACCGCTATTGCAAGATCTCAATCCTCTTACGCCAGGCTCGCCCTGATCCTGGGCGTGCTGGCCGCGTTTGGCCCGCTCTCGATCGACACCTATCTGCCCGCGCTGCCGACGATCGCCGAAGAATTTGGCACTACAACGGCCGCGGTGCAGCAGACGCTTTCGGCCTTCTTCATTGGCCTTTCATTGGGACAACTCTTTTATGGCCCTGTCTCCGACCGCTGGGGGCGCCGTGGCCCGCTGCTCTTTGGCTGCGCCATGTACACCGTGGTCAGCCTGGGGTGCGCGTTTGCGCCGTCAGTGGCCGGGCTGATGGGGCTGCGCTTCTTGCAAGCGCTGGGCAGTTCGGCCGGCGTCGTGATCGGCCGGTCGGTCGTGCGCGACCGCTTCGACGAGCGCGAGTCGGCGCGCATGTACTCTTTCCTGGTGCTGGTGATGGGCGTGGCGCCGATCACCGCGCCGCTGATCGGCGGGCAGTTGCTCGTCGCCTTCGGCTGGCGCGCTATCTTTTTTGTGCTGGCCGCGTTTGGGCTGCTCTGTCTGCTGATGGTCTGGTTTGGGCTGGAGGAATCGCTGCCGGAAGCACGCCGCACCCGTGAGGGTCTTGGCCACGCGCTGCGCGGCTACGGCGCGCTGCTGGCCGACAGGCGCTACATGGGGTTTGCGCTGGCGGGCGGTCTGGCTTCGGCAGCGATGTTCGCCTACATCTCGGGGTCCGCTTTTGTGTTTATCGAGCTGAACGGCGTCTCGCCCGACCGCTTTGGCTTCTTCTTTGGCGCCAACGCCTTCGGGCTGATCGCGGCTTCGCAGCTCAACCGCTGGCTGTTGGCGCGCTACACCAGCACACAGTTGCTCACCGCCGCGTTGAGCGTCACCGCCACCGCCGCGCTGCTGCTCTTTGCCGCGACGTGGGTGGGTGTTGGCGGCTTCCCGCTGTTGCTGGCGCTGCTCTTCATCACCATCGCCAGCACCGGCATGGTTGGCCCCAATGCCACGGCGTTGGCAATGGCGCCTTATGGTCGGCGCGCGGGCAGCGCCTCGGCCCTGCTCGGCGCCACGCAGTTCATGGCCGGCGCGGTGGCCGGCGCGCTGGTCGGGGTGCTCGCCAACGGCACGGCCTTGCCGATGACAGGGGTGATCGCGCTGTGCGGCGTCAGCGCGTTTGTCATGCTGCGGTGGGTGGCCTTGAGGCGAGCAAACGACTCAGGTATGCCCTAGACCCCATTCAAAGCGAATCTATGTTGTGGTTCGCCCAGCCGCCTAACATGACAGAACCTCACAGCAGGGCTATAATGCGGAAAACTCCATCCGTTTTCTCACCGTCTCGCTGAGACACCTCTATTACCAAGCAACAAGGAGCGTTTCCGATGACCATGCGCGCTGACTATATCTGGATGAACGGCAAGATCATTCCTTGGGACGAGGCGCAGGTGCACGTTTTCACCCATGCGCTGCACTATGGCAGCAGCGTCTTCGAAGGTATCCGCGTCTACGAGACGCCCAACGGGCCTGCGATTTTCCGCGGCCGCGAACACTACGAACGCCTGCTCTACAGCGCCAAGGTCGCGCGTATTCCGTCGCCTTACACCGTGGATGAATACTTGCAGGCCACGATCGACACGGTGAAGGCCAACCAGCAACGCAGCGCCTATGTGCGGCCGCTTGCCTTCCGCGGCTACAACACCCTCGGTGTGGACGGTCGCGGCTGTCCAGTCGAAGTCATTATTGCCTCGGTGCCATGGGGCGCGTACCTGGGCAAAGAAGGGCTGGAGCAGGGCGTCGATGTGCAGGTGAGCACGTGGCGGCGTATGGCGCCCGACACGCTCAACGCGCTCGCCAAGATCGGCGGGCAGTATGTCAACAGTCAGAACATCGTCATGGAGGCGCGCGATAACGGCTTTGCCGAAGGCATTGCCCTCGACATCAATGGCTATGTCTCCGAAGGCAGCGGCGAAAACATCTTCTTGATTCTCAAAGGGAAAATCTACACGCCGCCGCTGGCCAACAGCATTCTGGGCGGCATTACGCGCGACTGCGCCACGCAGATCGCCCAGGAGCTGGGCTACACTGTCGCCGAAACCGTCCTCCCGCGCGAGATGCTCTACATGGCCGACGAGATCTTTTTCACCGGCACCGCGGCCGAAATTACCCCTGTGCGCTCGGTGGATCGCCTGCCGGTGGGCGAAGGCAAGCGCGGCCCCATTACCGAGCGCATTCAGGCGCGCTTCTTCGGCATTGTCGAAGGCGAACTGCCAGACACGTATCACTGGCTGACGATGGTGGAATAAGCCTTCGGTCGGAAATGGGTTGCGGCTTCTCGTGACTGCTTCCAAAAGGCTCTTTGAAAAGTCTACTTTTTGACGCAGACGCGCGGAGACGCAGAGAAGCGCAGAGAAATGCTTGCCGAAGTTGCCTGTGCTTTCTCTGCGAACCTCTGCCACCCTGCCACCCTGCGCCTCTGCGTCAAAGGGGCGCCTGTTCAAACAGTTTCTAAGCGAGCGTGGCTGGCAGGATTTCTAGGCAGACAATCAGCAGGAGATGCTATGCAGGTGTTGGTGACAGGCGCAACCGGATATGTCGGCGGGCGGCTGATCCCGCGCCTGCTGGAGCGCGGCCACGAGGTGCGCGTGCTCGTGCGCGACCCGCGACGCATCGGCGGGCGGCCATGGGCCGGGCAAGTGAACGTGATCGCCGGCAACCTGCTCGACGCCGCCTCGGTTCAACGCGCCGTGGAGGGTGTGGATGCAGCCTACTACCTCGTGCACTCCATGGGCGCCAATGAGGACTTTGCCGCGCTCGACCGCAAGGCTGCCACTACCTTTGCCGCCGCGGCCGATAACGTGGCGCATGTCATCTATTTGGGCGGCCTGCTGCCCACCGTGCCACATGTTTCGGCTCATCTGCGCTCACGCGCGGAGGTGGGCGCCATCCTCCACACCTTTTGCCGCACCACGGAATTTCGCGCCGGGCCGATCATCGGCTCCGGCTCCGCCTCATTTGAGATGGTGCGCTATCTGACTGAACGCCTGCCCGTCATGGTGGCGCCGCGTTGGATTCTGAACGAAGTGCAGCCTGTTGCCATCCGTGATGTGCTCAGCTATCTGATCGCCGCACTCGACCGCAGCCCACTGGGCATTGTCGATATCGGCGGCGACCGGCTGACCTTCAAGCAGATGATGCAGGAATATGCCGACGCGCGCAATCTGTATCGCATCATCATTCCCGTGCCAGTGCCGGTGCGGTTGTCGCTGATCGGCGCTAACTGGGTGGGGCTGGTCACGCCCATCCCGAACGACTTGGCCGTGCCCCTGGTGGAAGGCGTCGTCGACCCCATCGTGGCGGACACGACGCGCGCCCACTCTGAATTTCCCGAAATCCAGCCCATTACCTATCGCAAGGCGTTGGATCTGGCGATCAGACGCATTCAGAGCGGCGATGTGGAGACGCGCTGGAGCGGGGCCTTGGGCGGCGCAGTCACTTATGAGCTGATGGACGTCGAAGGGATGGCGCAGGAAGTGCGCAGCATCTACACCGACCTCCCACCGCAGGCGCTCTTCAAGAGCTTCAGCACGATCGGCGGCGATCGCGGCTGGCTGGCGTGGGAGTGGGCGTGGAAGATCCGCGGAGTCATGGATAAAGCTGTGGGCGGGCCGGGTCTGCGCCGGGGTCGCCGCGACCCGCTCGTGCTGTTGCCGGGCGAGGCGCTGGATTTCTGGCGCGTCGAGGTGGCTGACCCGCCCCACCTGCTGCGGCTGCGCGCCGAGATGAAAGTGCCCGGCCGCGCCTGGCTGCAATGGGAAACCGTTCCCGAAGGCAGCGGCACGCGCCTGGTGCAGACCGCGCTCTTTACGCCGACCGGCTTCCTGGGCATGTTGTACTGGTATTCACTCTATCCAGTGCACAAGGTGATCTTCAGCGCCTTGATCCGAGCCATTGCACGCGACGCCGTCTATATGTACGACCGGCACTCGTCGACGACCGCGTCCTGAAACTTTCTTTGCACGGTGCTCGTTTGAATCTCGGATGAAATTCGTGGGGATCTGCCTGATCCGCGCCACCCGCGGTCTATTTTGCGATGGCTGAACAGGGGCGTTTTCCTCTACTACCTTTGTCTCTCCGCGCCTCCCCGTCAGAAGGAGTGAAGTCATGATGTATTTGGATCGCATCCGCACTGCACAAACTGATCCTGAAACGCTCGAACAGACCTACCGGGAAGCCGTCCAGCGCAGCGAGGACGACGCATTTATGGGCGCCATCGAGCAAGCCTACACAGAAACGCCGGAAAATCTGCTCTTTGGCGCGTGGCACTTCCGGCTGCGCTACGCACCTGCCCCATCGCTGGCGCGTTCGGTTTCCTGGATGGCGGTGATTCTGCTGGCCGCGGCTAATGGCTTGCTCTTCTGGTGGCTTTCCGCCGAACAGTACATGATCCTGGTCAACGGCGGGAATTACCTGCCGGCGCTGCTGCTGCTGTGGGCGCCGATCAGCGCGCTCTTTGTGATGGCGCTGCTGGTCTTCAGTGGGTCAGGGCGCAGAAATCTGGCGCTGCTGCTGGCGCTGCTGGTCATGGCCGCCGGCATCTATCCGCTGTGGGCGCACACTTTGATCCGCGACACCGCGCTTGAACAGCATTATCTGGATCAGATGATCCCACACCTGGCGTTGGTGGCCTGGGCAACGGTGGGAATCTTCCTGCTGCGCGGGCGCGGCGATAGCGCCAACCGCTTTGCATTTCTGATCAAATCGTTAGAAATCTTCATCATGGCTGGACTATTTGCAATCGCCGGTGTGATCTTCACGTCAATCACAGCCGGGCTCTTCGAGGCGCTCGCGATCCAATTACCCGAAAGCATCATGCGGCTCATCATCGCCGGCGGCGCCGGGCTGATTCCCGTGCTGGCGGTGGCGGTAATCTACAATCCCGCGGCCGCGCCGGCCGAGCAATCCTTCCATGATGGGCTGAGCAAGGTCATCGCCACGCTGATGCGCGTGCTGCTGCCGCTGACGCTGCTGGTGCTCGTGATTTACCTGGCCTTCATTCCCTTCCGCTTCTGGGAGCCGTTCCAGAACCGCGACGTACTGATCATCTACAACGCCATGCTCTTTGCGGTGGTGGCGCTGCTGGTCGGCGCGACGCCGATCCAGCCGCAGTCGCTGGCGCCCACGCGGCAACAGTGGCTGCGCCGCGGCCTGATCGCAGTGGCGCTGCTGGCGGCTGTCGTCAGCCTCTACGCGCTGGCCGCCATCCTCTATCGCACCTGGGAAGGCGGCATCACGCTCAACCGCCTGACCATCATTGGCTGGAACCTGATCAATATCGGGATTCTGGTCAACCTGCTGCTGCGCCAGCGTAGCGCCGACGAGCACAATTGGGCGCAGGCCATGCACGCCGCCTTTGGCGCGGCAATGCCAGTCTACGGGGGTTGGGCGCTCTTTGTGGTGCTGGCGATGCCGTGGCTGTTTCGGTAGAAACCGACCACGGATTTGGCGGAGTAGACAGATGGGTGCGGATCGAAATCCGCGAAAATTCGCCTAATCTGCGGTCTATCGTTCACTGTCTCCCCAGCCGCCGCCGCCTGGCGTCTCCACGCGCAGCCGCTCGCCGGCGTGCAGCCGCCGCGTGAACTTGGAGGGCAGGATTTCCTCGGTCCCGTCGATGTGGATCAACGTGTTGCGGCCAGGCTGTCCCGCCTCGCCGCCCGCAAGCCCCCACGGCGCCACCGCCCGTCGCTCGCTGATCATCGTGACCGTGGCCGTGGCGAGCAGTTCATATTCGCGTACAATGCCGTCGCCGCCGCGCTGCCTGCCCTGCCCGCCGCTCTGCACGCGCAGCCCATATTGCCGCACGCGGAACGGATAGACGATCTCCAGCGCCTCGACCGGTGTATTGAGCGTGTTGGTCATGTGCACCTGGACGCCACTCAAGCCAGCGCTGGCCGGGCCGCCGCCCATGCCCCCGCCGATCGTTTCGTAATAGGCAAAGGGCGTCCCATTATCGCGCAGCCCGCCGATGGTCAAGTTGTTCATCGTGCCCTGGCTGGCCGCGGGGATGCGGTCAGGCAACGCGTGCGCCAGCGCGCCCAGCACGACATCGGTGATGCGTTGTGAAGTTTCCACATTGCCCGCGGCGACAGCAGCCGGTGGCCCCGCATTGACCAGGGAATTGGCTGGCGCCGTCACGTGCACCGGCGCAAAACAGCCGGCGTTCATCGGGACATCCTCGTCGATCAGGCAACGCATCACGTAATAGCACGCCGATTGGGTGATGGCAATGACCGCGTTGAGCGAGCCATGCACAACCGGCGCGGCGCCGGCAAAGTCAAAGGTCACTTCGTCCCCGGCGATGGTCGCCGCCACACGGATCGGGATGAGCGTAAGCTGGTCGCCTTCGATCAACTCGATCACATCCTCGCAGGTATAGACGCCGTTGGGCCAACGCGCAATCGTCGCCCGTGTGATGCGTTCGCTGTACGCGTGCAGATGGGCGCAATAGGCGAGCACTTCCTCTCGGCCATGAGTAGCGACCAGTTCGCGCAGTCGTCGCCCGCCGACTGCCGCGGCCGCCCGCTGCGCGGCCAGGTCGCCGCGGCGTTCGTCGGGCGTGCGCACGTTGCGCAGAACCAGCCGCATCACGTCCTCGTTGAGTGCGCCGGCGCGATAGAGCTTGATCGGCGGAATGATGATCCCTTCCTGGTAGATTTCTGTAGAGAGGGGCAGCGAGCCGGGCGTCATGCCGCCCACGTCCGCGTGATGGGCGCGGCTGGCGACGAAGAAGACGGGCAACTCAGCTCCCACAAAGACCGGCGCGATCATTGTGATGTCGGGCAGATGGTTGCCGCCCTCGAAAGGGTCGTTGACGATCACGACATCGCCTTCCTCCCACGTGGGGAAGTAGGTGAGGATTGTGCGCACGCTGGCCGGCATCGCACCGAGGTGGGCTGGAATATGCGCGGCCTGCGCCACCAGCTTGCCCTGCCCGTCAAAGAGCGCGCACGAGAAGTCGAGCCGCTCCTTGATGTTGGGCGAATAAGCCGTGCGTCGCAACGTGACGCCCATCTCCTCGGCAATGCCGGCGAAGCGGTGGCGGTAGAGTTGCAGCGTGATGGGATCCATAAATGTTGATTAGGAGATTAGGAGATT
>JACSRH010000275.1 GCA_014879855.1 Caldilineaceae bacterium
GAGAAGAAAGAGCAGGTCTCACTCAATTTTTTGCATTTCTCTCTGCGAACCTCTGCCTCTTTGCGCCTCCGCGTCAAACCTGGTTGAGAGGGAACAAATCCGACGCAGAGGCGCGGAGGTTCGCAGAGGAAGCACAGACAACGCCCCGGCGCGCCGCAGGTGGACTCGCCGATAGACCGGACAATGCGGCGCGCCGAGGACGCATCCTCTGGGCAGAAGCGAGGATCATCATGGATTTGCTCGTCAATGTACTACGCAAGGCGCTCGCCTGTTTAGGCATTCTCTGTGTAATCACGGTCCTCTTTTCGCTGACCGCGCGCGATCAGTGGTGGATTCGCGTCTTTGACTATCCGCGCCTGCAAATTGCCCTGTTTTCGCTGGCGGTGCTGGGGCTTTCGGCGATCTTTCTCGATTGGAAGCAGGGCTGGACGCGCATCTATCTGGCGGTGTTGCTGGCGGCTGTGCTCTGGCAGGGATATGTGCTGCACCCTTACTTCCTGCCGGTGCAGCCTGAAGTGCCAGATCATGCGCTGACCGACCCGCAGCGCACCTTTCGTCTCCTAAGCGCCAATGTGCTGATCAAGAATCATGATGTTCCTCCTTTTCTGGCGCTGGTCGAGGAGCACGATCCGGATCTTGTGCTGACGATTGAGACTGACAGTTGGTGGACCGAACAACTGGCGCCGCTGCGGCAGCGTTACGCCTATCACATTGAGCAGCCACAGGAGAACAACTACGGCATCAACCTCTACTCGCGTTTTCCACTCTCTGCGACCGAAATCATATACTTTCAGCACAATGACACGCCTTCCATTTACACGGTGATCACGCTCCCTTCCGGCGAGGAGGTCGAATTCTACGGCATCCACCCGCGCCCGCCCTTGCCCTCAGACGCCACCACCCCGGCAGACAGAGAGTTGCTCAAGGTTGCCCAGCGCGCACAGGGAGCAAAGCGGCCCGTGGTGGTAGCGGGCGATTTCAACGACGTGCCGTGGTCCTACACAATGGAGAAGTTTCAGGCGATCAGCCAGCTGCGCAATTTCCGGGTGGGGCGCGGCTTCTATAACACCTTTGAAGCTCGCAATCCAATTTTGCGCGTGCCGATCGACCACATCTTCACCTCAGCCGCGATCGAACTGGTCGAAATCTCCCAGCCGCTTCGCTTTTCTTCAGACCATCTGGCGCTCTTTGCCGTGCTGACCCTGGCCGGCGATGCAGAACGCGAGGTGGCGCCGGCCAGACGCACGCAAAGCCCATCCCTGCCGGAGCAGAAGCCGTGACCGCTGTCACTATCGTCGACGCCGGCTACCGGTCAACTCACTACTGGGTGCTCAGCGCGGGTAGGTCGCGGCTGCTGGTGGACCTGGGCTGGCCGGACACAATGGGCGCGCTGCGCGCAAACTTGCAGCGCATGGACATTCCCCTGCACGAGCTGCGCTACGCGCTGGCGACGCACTATCACATCGACCACGCGGGGCTGGCGCAGGATCTGAAAAATGCGGGCGTGCCGCTGCTGGTGCTGGATGTGCAGGTGCAGGCGATCCCGCTGATGCAGCGCTGGGTCAAGCCGCACGCGCGCTTCACGGAGATCGCGCTGCACGACAACGTGGTGATCTCCTGTGCAGAGAGCCGTGCGCTGCTGCGGCAAATCGGCATCGACGGTGAGATCCTGCACACGCCCGGTCACTCCGACGACAGCGTGTCGCTGCTGCTCGACAACGGCGCGGCCTTTATCGGCGACCTGACCTGGCCAGAGGCGATCAGCGCTGAGGACGCTGCCGTGGTAATGGCAAGCTGGCGCCTGCTGCGCGCACGTGGGGCCACGACCGTGTATCCCGGCCATGGCCCCATTTGCCCGCTCGATCGCCCGGGTGGCCAAAAGTGAACGCAGGCAGCAGCACAGCGATCGCAGATGGCGCACCTCTTCCATGTACAACGATGCAAGCCGGCAGCCGCAAGTCGCCAGCTTATTAAAAACAAATTGATCGTTTAGATCAGGAGGAAGCACCATGAAACTACTACTCGACACCGACATTGGCAGTGATATCGACGACGCGATCTGCCTCGCCTATCTCCTGGCCAAGCCAGAGTGCGAGCTGCTCGGCATCACCACCGTGAGTGGTGAGCCGGAGAAACGCGCGAGGCTGGCCAGCGCCATCTGCAAGGCCGCGGCGCGGGATATTCCGATCTTTCCCGGCGCGCCGCGGCCGCTGTTGATCCCGCCTCACCAGCCGCTGGCGCAGCAGGCGACTGCCCTCGACCACTGGCCGCATGAAACGCGGTTCCCAGAAGGCCACGCTGTTGGCTTTCTGCGCGACGTTATTCGCACCCATCCCGGCGAGGTCACGCTGCTGGCCATCGGCCCCATGACCAACATCGCACTGCTTTTCTCGCTGGATCCAGAGCTTCCCCACTTGCTCAAGGGGTTCTACATGATGATCGGCGCGTTTTCTGCAGGGAGCGCTGCCACAGGGATGCGCCATGAGTGGAACGCGCTCAACGACCCGCACGCCACAGCCATCGTCTACAAGGCGCAGCCACCGATCCATCGTTCGGTCGGGCTGGATGTGACGCTCCAGGTGCGGATGGACGCGGCCGAAGTGCGCCGCCGCTTTCAGGCCCCGTTGCTGCGCCCCGTGCTCGATATGGCCGAAGTGTGGTTCCAGAAAAGTCCGGAAGTGACCTTTCACGACCCGCTCGCCGCGGTTTCAATTTTCGACGAAGAGGTTTGCTCCTACGGACGCGGGCAGGTGGAAGTAGAGCTTGCCAGCGCGCATCTGCCCGGCATGACTTACTTCGCCGAAGCGGAGAACGGTCCACACGAGGTGGCGACCACCGTCAACGCCGACCGTTTTTTCCAGGAGTATTTCGGGGTGACTGCTACTTAGAGAACGAGCCACATGTAATACGGATAAGATGGATTGTACGGATAAAGAATTGTAAGCATTTTGTGGTGACAAATCGGAACTGATCGAGTATGCTTATCGTCACCATTGCGCCGAACTGCGTGTTCGATTTTATAAACGCAACCTTCATGGCAGGATAGGCCAAAATTGCATGTTTTCTCCTGGAAATCGATGGCGTGACAGCGGTATCTTGATTCTCTTGCTGGCGGCGGTTGGCGTGCTGATCTGGTGGCTGAACGAGCCCATGAGCGATGTGTTGGCCGCGGCGAGCGATGTGCGCGCGTGGATCGTCGGGTTTGGCCCGCTGGCGCCGATCGCCTACGTCGCCTTCTTTGCCGCGCAGATCTTGATCGCGCCGCTGCCTGGGAGCTTTCTGTCGGTGCTGGGTGGCTATCTCTTTGGGTTTGGCGCCGGGCTGCTGCTGAGTCTGCTGGGCTTGACCATCGGGGTGACGTTCGCGCTCCTGATTGGGCGCAGACTGGGGCGCCCTTTGTTGGAGCGCTTCTTTGCGCGCAGCGAATTGATCCGATGGGAGCGCAAGCTGCGTCTGCGCTCGCCGATCCTGTGGTTTGTGATCTTTCTCTTTCCCTTGCCGGACCTGGTGATCTACGTGGCGGGGTTGGGCACGACGCCGCTGCGCCAGTTGGCGCCGGCTATCTTGCTGGGGCGCGGTCTCGGCATTGTCATCGGCAGCAGCATCGGGATGGCAACGGCGAGCCTGCCGGCTTCGTTTGTGTTGGTGCAGTGGGTGTTGTTCCTGCTGCTGGGCGGACTTGCTTATCGTTTTCAGCGCCCGATCCGCTATCACCTGCTGGTGAACATGCGGCGCACGCGACGCCTGGTGCGCGGCATGTCCCGCACACCGATCGGCACACCGGTGGAGTAAAAGTCATAGAACGCGGATGACGCGGATTGAGCGGATCAACGCGGATAAAAATCCGTGAGAATCCGTCAAATCCGCGTCATCCGCGTTCTATTCTTCTTGACTCGCCCGCTGTTTGCGGTGCTTCTCGTCAAGGCTGTCGATTTTGGCGACTTTGGGCGCCGACCGCCCGCCCTGAAACTCGCTTTCCAGCCAGATATCGATCAACTTCTCGGCCACGGCTGCGCCGGTGATCTGCGAGCCAAAGGTGATGATCTGCGCGTTGTTGCTGGCGACCGCGCGCTCCGCGGTGTACGGATCTTGCACGCAGACCGCGCGCACGCCCGGCACCTTGTTGGCGACAATCGCCATCCCCGCGCCAGTGCCACAAACCAGGATGCCGCGTTCGAACTTGCCGGCGCCCACTTCCTCCGCGACCTTGGCTCCCATGTCAGGATAATCGACCGGCGTCTCTTCGTTGACGCCCATGTCGACAACCTGATAGCCTTTCTTGATCAGATAATCGCGAATCGAATTTTTTAAGGGCAGGCCAAAATGATCGGCGCCGAGTACAATCGGTTTGTTTTTATCCATGGGTGTTTCTCCTAATCTCTCAATCTCTCAATCTCTCAATCTCTCAATCTCGTCTACTCTCACTCAATCCCCAGCACCTTTGCCAGCTTGCGCACGGTAAAGCGATCGCGCAGATAGTGGCCGTTGGCGATGGCAAGGTCACGTTCCTCCTCGTCGAAGCCTAGTTCTGCCGCGGTCGTCGGCCCGCCCACGCGCCGCAGCAAATCGGCGACCGCGCTCGCTGGTGGCACTTGCGCCGCAATCGCTTGAATCTCCTCCCAATTATCCAGGATTTTGTGCTTGAGCGTCTCCACCTGCACTGGACTCAAATCGAGAAATGCCTTGTGCTCGGCGATGATGTCATCGGCCAGGTCGCCGTAAGCCGCGCGGATGCGCGCGGCTTCTTCATCGCGCGCCGGCCAGGTCGTCGCTTCCAGCAGGTCGGCAACCTGGGCACGCGAAAGCTGACGCACACGGTCGTAGAGGCCAGCCACCAGCACCGTGGCGACGCCAACTTTGGCGCCGTGCAAGATCGCCGGACGTCCTTCGCGCAACAGTTTCATCTCCCAATAGTGCGAATAGTGATGCTCGGCGCCCGAGGCTGGCCGGGAGCTGCCAAAGTCCAACATGCAGTAACCCGATTCGAGCAGCGCGTCCAGCAGCCGGCTGATGCCGGCCGGCGCGCCTTGTCCGATGGCATCGGCGTTGTCGGCGCAGATTTGCACCGCGTCGAGTGTGCGCTGCGCGATCGCCTCGTCGTAGGGTTCGTTCCAGAGCAGCCGCCCGATGCGCCAATCTGCAATCGAGGTGAGCTTGCCCAGCATATCGGCAAAGCCGGCCGCGATCATGGCTTGCGGCGCGTGGGCGAGCGTGTTGATGTCGGCGAAGAGAGCAAGCGGCGCTTGGCAGATCACGGTGATCTTGACGCCATGCACGATCAACGGGGCGCCGATCGAGGCAAAGCCATCCACCGAGGGCGCGGTCGGCATCGAGATAAACTGGCTGTGTGTGCGGTGGCTGGCAAAGCGTGTGATGTCGGTCAGCGTGCCCGATCCGACCGCGAGGTAGGTGCGCACATCGCCGCCCGTTGCGATCAGCACGTCGAGCACGTGCGCCGCGTCCGCGATCACTTCTTCGCCGGTGAAGACTGTACTTTTGAGGTCAAACCCGGCCGCCAACAGCGCCTCTTGCACTGCCTTCCCCTGTGCGGCAAAGGTGTTTTTGTCGGCCACGAGGAAGAGCCGGGTGAGATGGTTGGTGCGGCAAAACTCGACAAGATGGTCGACGGCGCGGTCGTCGATGGTGACGGCCTGTGGACGATAAGCCATGATCAGCCCTTCCTTTCTTTTAACTGTAATGCCTGCACCAGATAGGTCAGCATTGCAAAACCGGCTGCTTCGGCCGTGGCGCCATAGGTGACGATGCCATCCTCATGGCCAGCCATGCCAAAGATGCGCTTCTGCGCCAGATCGCTTTCGACAAAGAGGCGTCTCACCTCTGCGGCCATTTCGGGCGTCCCGTAGGGAACGTCGGCGGTCATCGGCACACCCAGCGCCGCGGCGTTGTGCCAGATTTCCGGCGAGTGCGCGTGCACCACCCAAAGGATGTGGCTGTCGAGCGCGTAGACCGCGCCATGCGTCAGCGACTCGGAGGAAGGCGCGACCGGCCCCGCGGCCACCAGCCGGTTTTCGGCAGGATAGCAGGCAGTCACCACCACGTAATCGTTGGGGCTCAAGTCGGCCTTGTCGCCGGTCTGGGTGCCGGTGATGACAAAGGGGTGCAGCCGGCCGGCAAGATCGATGTCGTCGAGCCGGCGGCTGATATTGCCGAACCCGTAGCCGCCATAGCGGTTGGGATCCTGTCCGATCAGGCCGGTAATGACCATCAGCTTGCGCCAAGCGTTCAATTCGCTGATCTGCGCGGCAGGCAACGCCGGTCCTGGTGTGTACTCACATTGATATTTGACGATACCTTCTTTGGTGGACATAGTGTCTCTCCCTTATTTTTTGGACGATCTTTCATTCATCTTGTGCATCAATTCGCGCAGTTGCTGATACGTCTCCTGGTATTGTCGCACGAAAAACGCGTACTCGTCGTGTCGATGAGCGTCTGGGATATACGCGCGCTCAATCGAGACCATCTGCCGCGCCGCGGTTTGCAGATCAGGGTAGAACCCCGCGCCCACCGCGGCCACAATGGCCGACCCTAGCAGCGAGGCCTCCGGCTCGCGCGTGATCGACAACGGCTGCCCAACGACATCCGCGTAGATCTGCATAAAAAGGGGGCTGTGCGTGGCCCCGCCGCTGGCGATGATGCGCTCAACTGAAAAGCCATGCCGCCGGAAGGTTTGCAGGATGTCTTCCATCCCGTAGGCGATGCCTTCCATTAAGGCGCGGAAAATCTGTGCGCGCCCGCTCTGGAGTGAAAGCCCCCAGATTGCACCGCGCGCCGCGGAGTCGGTGTGCGGCGTGCGGTTGCCCTGGAAGTAGTCGAGCACGATCAGCCCGGCCGCGCCAGGAGGAACCTGCGCCGCCTCTTCATCGAGCAGTCGATAGACGGAGATATTGCGCGCGATGGCGGCGGCTTCTGCGTCGGCGCCAAAATTGCGCTTGAACCACGACAGCAGCGAGCCAGTGGCGGCCTGCCCACCTTCCACCAGGTTCAGCCCCGGAATGACAGCATCTGGAAAGCTGCCGAAAATGCCAGGAAAGTGCAGCTCCTCAGCGGCAAGCGCGGACAGCACATTGGATGCTCCCATCACTACGCCGAGGTCGCCCGGCTGCGTCACACCTTGGCCCAGCAGCCCGACAAAGGCATCGCCGCCTCCAGCCGCCACCGGCATGCCAGGACGCAACCCCAGCGCACCGGCCGCGTCCGCGCTCAACTCCCCGACGACCGCGCCCAGCGGCAGGATGTCGACAGGAAACTTGTCGGCAAGGCCGGCCAGCCCGATAGCGGCAAAAAAATCCAGCGGCCAGCCGCCGCTCGGCGTGTGATAGAACCAGCGCTGCGTCACCGTGTTCAGATTCAACGTCAGCCGGCCGGTCAGCCGCCAGGCGATCCAGTCGGTGAACTCGAGCAGGCAGGCGGTGGCGGCATAGCGCTCCGGCTCGTTTTCCTTCAGCCAGAGCAGCTTGGGCGGCATCCATTCTGCATTGACGCCGGCCAGACAGTAACGCAGCGCGGGGTCGCCGCGGGCAAAGATCTGCTGTGCTTGCGTCGCGGCGCGCACATCCATCCACAACAGGGCGCGGCCAAGCTCCTGCCCCGCAGCATCCAGCGGCATGAGCGTGCAGGTCGTGGCGTCGGCGCTGAGACCTGCGATCTCCTCCGGTGCGACGCGGGCGTGGTGCAGGCAATCCTGCACCGCGCCTACCAGTCCGCTCCACCAGTCCGCGGGGTCTTGCTCCGCCCAGCCGGACGCGGGGAAAAACGTCGGATAGTTGCGCGAGCCGCTCGCTACACGGTTGCCCTGTAAGTCAAAAAGGCCGGCCTTGATCGCTTCCGTGCCGGCGTCGATGCTCAGAATATAAGGAGGCTGCCGCTTCTGGTTCATTATCCTCTCACCCGCTAGCTACCCACAATCCATATTGTGCGTTCTCGAAACTTCTAATCGTCACCCCGGATTTCGTTCGATCCGTTCTCACAATCCGCTGGCCGTCCTGCCATAACCTGCTCAACCCGGCCCCCAACATCTGCTGACCATCTATGTCACTTCTACGTCGTCACTACGTCATCAGCAGCCCGCCATTGAC
>JACSRH010000138.1 GCA_014879855.1 Caldilineaceae bacterium
GCGCAATGTCGCTTGGCAATTGATTGATGTCCAGCGTGTAAGCGCCCGCATAGGATGCACCACTGACAGAGACGCCGTAGATATCGCCGAAGGTGACTGCCGGATCCGCAGAAAAGCTGAAGAGAATAACACGGTCAGGTTGATTGGTGCGACACGCTGCTTCCAGTGCAAATCTGATCACTGTGATGTTGCCATCCACCAATGCATTTTGTGTGCCGTCCGCGTCCCAGATGGATACTTTGAGCAGACCTTGAGCCGAGTCATTGACGATGCGATGTGTGTAGCCGTTGCTACTTGGCATGCCAGTGACATCGGCGCCCGGATCGTCAATGCGGATGCAGGTCTGGTCATAATCCAACTCAAAGGTGAGCGATGAAATGCTGTTGCCGCCCACCGACAAAGCGACTGGCACTGTAATTGACGCGGTGGTAGTCGCTAAGTCCACTGTATCAGTAATGACGGCGACGTTGGGCGTCTCTTCTTGTGCATACGCAGGTGCGGCCGGCCAGAGCGCCAGCAGCGCCGCCAACAGCACAAGCATGGCGAAGCCCGTCAGTGTGGAAATGGAAATCCCACTTCGAGAAGACATGAATACCTCCAAATAAGTGCAAATAAAGACAAGGGGCAAACAGATAAGTGCAAATAAAGACAAGGGGCAAACAGATAAGTGCAAAACAAAAGAGCAATGGATGTAACGGCGCTCTATTGGCCGGACAGAGGCGTCGAAATCAGAATGCATTCAGTCAATTGGCCGATAATCCTCCGTACAAGGTGGCGGCGCCAGGACCGACGCGTCAACCATCAGCAGGATGTCCGGGCGCTACATGTCTCCAACTACATGTCTCCAAATGGTAGTAAAAGCGCGCTGGAAGTGCAACGGATGAATGACCAACACCAAGCTGGCAGGACGATGCAACTTCTGTTGTTATGACAGTGCAACTTCTGTTGCGATAGCAGTACAACCAACGTAGCCTGCCATAGGTCAAATTCCAACTGTGCTATGTAAAATATTCAGTCAATTGCCGTAGAGGAAAATACGAAATTTTGCGATTAGGCGCTGTTTCGTTGCTCTCAAACGGCGCTGAAGCTGTAGCATTTTTGGGGCGTTGTGCTATGATGGCTGGCATTGATTTTAGCGTTAAGGATTTGCTCTCATGAACAAGAAACGTCTGACCGCGGCTGCTTACGGCCATTTTTCTATTGACATCTTGAACTCCTCGGTGGCGATTATCCTGACGCTGGCTGCTGTGCAATTCGACCTGACTATTGCCCAGATCGGCTTTGGCGCGATGATGTACCAGTTGTTCGCGGCCATGAGCCAGCCGCTTTTCGGGGGCCTGACGGACAAGCTCAACGGCCGCTGGATCGGCGCAGTCGGTGTGTTGTGGACCGCGCTCTTCTATGCAGCGGCTTCATTGATGACCTCCTATCCGCTCTTTATCACGCTCCTGATGATCGGCGGGCTGGGCAGCGGCGCGTTTCATGCGGCCGGTATGGTGAACGCGTCGGCGGCTGGCGGCGACAAGGCCGCGACGGCCACGTCTTACTTCTTCCTCGGTGGCCAGACAGGACTGGCGCTAGGCCCGATTCTCGCCGGCTTTGTCATCGGCAGCATGGGACTGGCCGGCATGCCGTTGATGGCGCTGCTCGCGGCGCCAGCGAGTGTCATGATGTTTATGTACATGAACGACGCGCTGCCGGTCGCGCCCAGGGCCGCCAAAGCTGATAATCAGGGCAATGCCAGCCGCACACACGCCGCCACTGCCATCTTGATTGCCGCTTTTGTGCTCTTCATCCTTTTGCGTTCCAGCACCGCCCAAGGCTACGCCACGCTGTTGCCCAAATTCTACGAATCCGCTGGCTACAGCGCGGCTCAGTTTGGACTGATGCTCGGTCTGTTCAACCTGGCTGGCGCCATGGGCACACTGATCGGCGGCTATCTGGGCGACCGCTTCAACCGCCGCACGATCATGATTGTGGCGTCGATCGCCAGCGTTCCCTTTGCCTATGCCATGTTGTATGTGAGTGGCGCCAGTTACATTGTCGTCGCGGTGTTGGCGGGCATTCTACTGAGTATGCCGCACAGCCTGTTGATGGTGATGAGCCAGGAGCTTGCGCCCAATCGACGTGGGTTGGCGGGCGGGCTGGTGTTGGGCTTTATATTCGCCAGCGGCTCCTTCATGGCGTGGCTCCAGTCGATCGCGGCCGAACAGGTCGGATTGCTGACGGTTTTATCGGTCGTTGCATTTTTCCCGTTTTTTGCCGGGTTGGTGGGGTTTGCGCTGCCTTCCAGCCGCAAGCCGCGCCCAGCCATCATGCCACCACCGACTGCCTCCTCGTCCGCCGCGGCTGATTGAGTAAAAAACTATCCACAGATGGCGCAGATGGCACAGATTTTGAAGCTGGCTTTGGTCGCTGCGTGAGGGCAAGGCAGCAAGCGCAGACTTGTCATCTGTGCCATCTGCGCCATCTGTGGATGATTTTTGCCCCAGGTTCATTGATCCCAATCTCATTTTGATAATTAAAACAAATTCATTTGACAAAATTGTTTTGTCATAGTATTGTTCATGCATAGTGCCGTTGCGATCAGCAGATCGATGGTAAAGCAGCGGGTAGTGTGAAACAGCCGGCAGCATGAAGCAGCCGGCGGCATAGCCCTGAAGTTGGGACGACAAAATTAATGACATTGAGCATACTTGGAAAACGTGAATCGCCGCTTTGGCAGGTTATCGAGCATCTCCAGCGCACTGGATCGGCCACGATTAAGGAACTGGAGGATCTGCTCGGCGTCACGACGACGGCGGTGCGCCAACACCTGAATACTTTGCAGGCAGAAGGATACATCGAGCGCCGCGTGGTGCATGCCGGCGTGGGCCGTCCGCATCATGCCTACTTCACGACGCCCAAGGTGCAGGAGCTGCTCGCCTGTCAATGCGACGACCTGGCGTTGACCCTGTTGCAAGAGGTTTTTTACCTCGAAGGCGAAGCGCGCACCGTCGAACTGCTGGATCGGGTCGGCACGCGGCTGGCGCGGAAATATGCGCCGTCCGTGCGATCTTCTCTGCTGCACGACCGGGTCGATGAACTGGCGCGGGCGCTCAACGGCAACGGCGTTCTGGCGGAGGCTCATCTCGGCGACGGGGAGGTGATTGCGCTGCACACCTACAATTGCCCATTTCACGAACTGGCGCAGGAGCACCGCGAGATCTGCGAGATGGATCGCAGCATGTTGCAAAAGGTGCTTGGTTCGGATGTCAGCCTGAGCAAGTGCATGTTGGAAGGGCACGCTGGCTGCACTTTCACCGTGCAGCGCACAGTGCAAATGGATGCAGCCGTCAGCAACGGGCGCGGCGCGGCGCTTTAGGCGCGCAGGGAAACACCCGCAAAGGGAAACACCCGCAAAGGGAAACACCCGCAAAGGGAAACACCCGCAAAGGGAAACACCCGCAAAGCAGACAACATACACCTATAACAGACAGCTATAAAGGTTATTGCAACAGAGGAGTCACAACAATGAGTGTTCTTGAAATCCGCAATCTTCACGCCTCGGTCGAAGACAGTGAAATCTTGAAAGGCGTCAACCTTACCCTGCGCAGCGGTGAGATTCATGCGTTGATGGGGCCAAACGGCTCGGGCAAATCAACCCTGGCGTACGTGATCGCTGGACATCCGCATTACACCATCACGGAAGGCGACATCCTGATCGACGGCGAGAGCATCTTGGAGATGGAAGCCGATGATCGCACCAAGGCTGGCGTTTTCCTGGCTTTCCAATATCCGGTGGCGGTGCCTGGCGTGAGTGTGGCGAACTTCCTGCGCACCGCGGTCAGCAATGTCCGCGGCTACACGACCCAAACGCCGGCTGCGGGCGGGCGCGGCGGCGTGATCGGCAGCAACCTGATGCCGATGCGCGAGTTCCGCAAAGAGCTGACCGATAAAATGAAAGAGTTCAACGTCGATCCCAGCTTTGCACGGCGCTATCTCAACGATGGTTTTTCGGGCGGTGAGAAGAAACGCACCGAAGTGCTGCAAATGGCGATGCTCGAACCAAAGTTTGCCATCATGGACGAATCGGACTCTGGTCTTGACATCGATGCCCTGCGCGTGGTTTCCGACGGCATCAACAAATTGGCGACTACGGAACGCGGCTTTTTGCTCATCACCCATTACCAGCGGCTGCTCAACTACGTCAAGCCGCACTATGTGAGCATCTTCTTCGATGGTCGCGTGGTGTTGACCGGCGGGCCGGAAGTGGCGCACACGTTGGAAGAAAAGGGCTACGGGTGGGTCGAACGTGAGTTTGGCGCCGAGGCGGTCGCCGCGTAGATCTCGCTGGAGCTATGTTAAGCACGGCAATCGCGAAGCTGAATTTCGGCGTACGCTAGGCGTACTCTAAAGGAGATTTTCCATGGCAACACAGGCTGACATGAAGGCGCTCAAGGGCGTTAAAGAAGAATATGAATACGGTTTCCACGATGAGGAGAAACCGGTTTTCAAGGCTGAACGTGGGCTGACGCACGCTACGATCGACCAGATTTCCGACCACAAGCACGAGCCGCAATGGATGCGCGACTTCCGCCACCAGGCGCTCGACATCTTTCTCTCCAAGCCAATGCCGACATGGGGCGCGGACCTCAGCGGCATCGACTTCGATGAGATTTTCTATTATCTGAAACCCAGCAGCGGCAGTGGCAAGAGCTGGGACGATGTGCCGGAGGATATCAAGCGCACCTTCGACCGCTTGGGGATTCCCGAAGCCGAACGCAAGTTCCTGGCCGGCGTCGGCGCCCAGTACGATTCTGAGGTCATCTACCACAGCCTGCGCGAGGAGTGGGAGAAGATCGGCGTGATCTTCCTCGACATGGACAGCGGCCTGCGCGAGCACGAAGATCTTGTGCGCGAGTACTTTGCCACGATCATTCCGGCGGCGGACAACAAGTTTGCCGCGCTCAACAGCGCGGTGTGGAGCGGCGGCTCTTTTGTCTATGTGCCGAAGGGCGTGCACGTCGATATTCCTTTGCAGGCGTACTTCCGCATCAACGCCGAGAACATGGGGCAGTTCGAGCGCACGCTGATCATCGTTGAAGAAGGCGCGAGCATGCACTACGTCGAAGGCTGCACCGCGCCGATCTATTCGAGCAACAGCTTGCACAGCGCGGTCGTCGAGATCATCGTCAAGAAGGGCGCGCGCTGCCGCTACACGACGATCCAGAACTGGAGCACCGACGTTTACAATCTGGTCACCAAGCGCGCCGTCGCCCACGAGGGCGCCACCATGGAATGGATCGACGGCAACCTCGGCTCCAAGGTCACGATGAAATACCCAGCAGTCTATATGATGGGGCCAAAAGCACACGGCGAGATTCTCTCGATCGCGTTCGCCGGCAAGGGCCAGCATCAGGACGCGGGCGGCAAGGTCGTTCACGCCGCGCCATACACCAGCTCGAAGATCGTCTCCAAGTCGATCTCGAAGGATGGCGGCCGCGCCAGTTATCGCGGATTGCTCAAGGTGGGCAAGGGCGCGCACCACAGCAAGAGCAACGTCGTCTGCGACGCGCTCTTGCTTGACGAGGCCAGCCGCTCTGACACCTATCCGTACATCGAGATTGAAGAGGAGCAGGTGAGTGTAGGCCACGAAGCTTCAGTCAGCAAGATCGGCGAGGAGCAGCTCTTCTACCTCATGAGCCGCGGCATCGGTGAAGATGAAGCAGCGGCCATGATCGTCGGCGGTTTTATCGAGCCGCTCGTCAAAGAGCTGCCGATGGAGTACGCGGTGGAGATGAATCGCCTCATCCAGCTTCAGATGGAAGGCTCGATCGGCTAAAAATCCGCATTGTGGATGGCGGCGCGCGCCGCGTACGCAATTCTTAGGTGCGCGGCACGCGCCGCCATGCAGGATCTGATTGACGGGGAGAAAAAAAGTGAGTGTATTTATAAAAGAACCGGAAGCCATCATGCAGTCCGTGGCCGGATATAGCGAAGAGACTGTGCGCGCGCATTCCGCCGCGCGCAACGAACCTGCGTGGATGCTGGAATTTCGGCTGGAAGCATGGCGTCAGTTCGAGGCAATGCCGTGGCCCAAACCCACCGACGAAGCCTGGCGCCGCACGCGGCTGACCGGGTTCGACCTGAAAAATTTCAAGCCTCTGGCCGTGCCGTCCGGTGCGGTGAAAAAGGAAGAGCTGTCCATCCTGCTGCAAGAAGAACTGAATGAAATGGACAGTGCGGCCAGCATGATCTTTGAAGACAGCGGGCTGCGCAACAGCATCTTTCACGGCCAGCTCCGGGCATCCGGCGTGATCTTCGCCGACCTGCAAAGCGCGGTCAATTCGCACGAAGAGCTGGTGCGCAAATACTTTATGACCGAAGCGGTCAAGCCAGACCAAAACAAGTTCACCGCGCTGCACGCCGCGTTGTGGGACACAGGCTCCTTTGTCTACGTGCCGGCCAATGGCCGCGTGACGCTGCCATTGCACGTGATCCTGAATCAGCGCAGCGACGGCGTGGGCGGCTATCATCACACGCTGGTGGTCACCGAAGAAGGCGCCGAAGTTACGGTCGTCGACGATCTGCTGGGCGCCAAGGATGGCCTGCAAGTAAGCGTGGTCGAGCTGATCATCGGCGCCAGCGCGGTGGTGCGCTACATGAACTTGCAGGACTTCGACCACAGCGCCTGGAATTTCCTCACCGGCCGCGCGGTGCTGAGCCGCGACGCGGACCTGCGCTGGATTCAGGTGAGCTGGGGCAGCCGTCTCACCAAGGCATTCCTCGACGTTGATCTGCGCGGCGCCGGCGGCCACGCCGAGTTGTTGGGCATCTACTTCCCGATCGGCAACCAGCATATCGACCACCAGACTTTGCAGATTCATCGGGCGCCGCACTGCTTTAGCGACCTGCTCTTCAACGGCGCGCTCAAAGACAAGAGCCGCAGCGTCTACATGGGCATCATCCAGGTGCACAAGGGCGCGCAGAAGACCGACGCCTACCAGCGCAACGGCAACTTGATTCTCGACCCGTCCGCGCGCGCGGACAGCATTCCGGGTCTGGAGATTGAAGCGGATGACGTGCGCTGCACCCATGCCGCCACCGCGGCCCAGGTCGAGGAAGAGTATGTCTTTTACCTGATGGCGCGCGGCCTTTCACGCCCGCAGGCAGAGCGCATGATCGTGCAGGGCTTCTTCCAGGCAGTGCTCGATCGCGTGCCGGTGGCGAGCGTCGTCCACAAGCTGGAGCGCGTGATCGAACGCAAGATCGGCGGCTGAACCGCTGCCGATGGCACTCATGGTCAAGCTCGACCCTGCGTAGAGTTGAACGCGCTGCTCACGACAAAATATAATGGCCATCTATACGGAAGAGGGAGGAAGCATGACAGTTTCAGAGAAAGGCTATGCACGTCCAGATGCTCTGGTCAGCACTGAATGGGTGGCGGCGCATCTCGACGACCCCGCCGTGCGCCTGGTCGAGAGCAACGAAGACATCCTGCTTTACGATGTCGCGCACATTCCAGGCGCGGTCAAAGTGGACTGGCACGCTGATCTGAACGATCCTGTGGTGCGCGATTATATCGATCAAGCGCAGTTCGAGGCGTTGATGTCCCGGCTTGGCATCAGCAACGACACGACGGTCGTCTTTTATGGGGACAAAAATAATTGGTGGGCCACGTACGCCTATTGGGTCTTTCAGTTGTTCGGCCACACCAACGCCAAGGTCATGGATGGGGGGCGCATGAAGTGGGCTGCCGAGGCGCGCGCGCTGACGCGTGAGGTTCCCACCTACGCGCCCACCACTTATGTCGCACAGCCGCGCAACGACGCCACCATCCGCGCTTTCCGCGATGATGTGCTGGCGCATATCTCCACCGGCTTGCCGCTGGTCGATGTGCGCAGCCTCGGCGAATACAAGGGTGAGCTGCTCCACATGGCCGACTATCCGCAGGAAGGTTCGCTGCGCGGCGGGCATATCCCCGGCGCCAAAAGCGTGCCCTGGGCGCGCGCGGCCAACGCGGACGGCACGTTCAAAAGCGCCGAAGAACTGCGCGCCATCTATGAGCAAGAGCAGGGACTCAAGCCCACCGACGATGTGATCGCCTACTGTCGCATCGGCGAGCGCAGCAGCCACACCTGGTTTGTCCTCACCCGGCTGCTTGGCTACGAGAGCGTGAGAAACTACGATGGTTCTTGGACGGAGTGGGGAAACGGCGTACAATTGCCGATTGAGAAATAGGTGGAGATTAGAGATTGGAGAGCAAGAGATTGGCGCGCAACCAATCTCTTGCTCTCCAATCTCCCAATCTCCTTTTTACTGAACGGGTCACACCCTTATGATGATTGCCGACACGCCACTTGCCGACCGCACTGCACTTACTGACCGTACTGCACTTACTGACCGCACTGCACTTACTGACCGTACTACAGCCTTGCGCCAGGACTTCCCGATCCTGCAGCGGGTGTTGCCGAATGGCAGGCCATTGATCTATCTTGACAATGCCGCCACCAGCCAGAAGCCGCAAAGCGTGCTCGATGCGATGGACGACTACTACCGGCGCTACAACGCCAATGTCCATCGCGGCGTGCACACGCTGAGCGAAGACGCGACCACGGCCTTCGAAGCCGCGCGCACCAAGGTGGCGAAGTTTATCAACGCACCCAGCGCGCGGCAGGTCGTTTTCACCCGCGGCGCGACCGAGAGCATCAACCTGGTGGCGCACACCTGGGGCCGCGCCAACCTGGGGCCCGGCGACGAGGTGCTGATCACCGAGATGGAGCATCACGCCAACATCGTGCCCTGGCAGATTCTGCAGGCGCAGCTTGGCTTTACGCTGCGTTATGTCCCCATCACCGCTCAGGGGACGCTTGACCTGAGCACCCTGCCCGACCTGCTCACGCCGCGCACCAGGCTTTTCAGCTTTGTTCACGCCAGCAACGTCGTTGGCACGATCAATCCGGTGCAGGAGCTGGTGGCGGCCGCGCGGGCCGTCGGCGCCAAAGTGCTGATCGACGGGGCGCAAAGCGCGCCGCACATGCCGGTTGATGTCCAGGCGCTCGACGCCGACTTCTTCGTCTTCAGCAGCCACAAGATGTGCGGGCCGACCGGCATCGGTGTGCTCTACGGCAAGCGCGAGCTGCTGGAAGCCATGCCACCTTTCCTGGGCGGCGGCGACATGATCCGCGAAGTCACCATGACGGGCAGCAAGTGGAACACCGTCCCCCACAAATTCGAGGCCGGCACGCCCTCCATCGCCGAAGCCATTGGGCTGGGCGCGGCGGTGGATTACTTGCAGCAGGTCGGCATGGCGTGGATTCAAACGCACGAGCGCGCGATCACCCAGTACGCCTACACGCGCATGGCAGAGGTCGAAGGCCTGCACATTTTGGGGCCGGCGCCGGACGCGCGCGGGGGGCTGGTGTCGTTCACGCTGGAAGGGGTGCATCCGCACGATCTATCGGCGATCCTTGACCGGTCGGGCGTGGCAGTGCGCGCCGGCCATCACTGTGCGCAGCCCCTGCACGATCGGCTTGGCGTCCATGCCAGCGCGCGCGCCAGCTTCTACCTGTACAACACGCTGGAAGAAGTCGACGAGCTGGTGCAGGCGTTGCACAAGGCGCAGGAGATTTTCACTCTGTGACATCCATTCAATAATCCAGAACGTCCTATTGGATGATCATTGGATGATCACAGGCAATGAGCTTCGTCGACTTTTTGGAGCAGGTTGAGCAAAAATATTCATAGTCAATTGAGGGGACGGCTCTCATGGGCAGCGACGATCTATATCGGGAAGCAATTCTTGACTACTACAAACATCCGCGTCACAAAGGGCATCTTGATAGCCCTGACGTGCAATATCACGACCACAACCCTTTTTGTGGCGACGAGATCACCGTTGAGCTGAAGATCGAGGATGGTGTGGTGGTGGACGCTGCCTTTGACGGCCATGGTTGCGCCATCAGCCAAGCCACGGCCAGCATGTTGATGGAAGAGATCATCGGCAAGCCGCTCGATGAGATCAAGGCCATCGACAAGGAGTTCATCCTGGAGATGCTGGGGATTGAGATGGGGCCAGTGCGTCTCAAGTGTGCGTTGCTGCCGCTCAAGGCGCTCAAGGCCGGCGCCTATGGTCTGGAAGAATGGCCGGAATGAACCGGAGTGAAATAGAGATGATAAACCAATGAACAACTATGTAAAAGTCGCTGCCCTTGCCGCTATCCCGGTTGGCGGCAGCAAATTGGTGGAGGTCAATCGTGTGCGCATCGCGCTGTTCAACCTGGACGGCGAAATCTACGCGATCGAAGATACATGCACCCATGATGGCGGCCCGCTGGTCGAAGGCACGATTGTCAACGGCTGTCAGGTGCAATGTCCGCGTCACGGTGCACGTTTCGATATCCGCACCGGCGCCGCGTTGAGTTTTCCGGCTTTTGAGCCGACGAACACATATGCCGTCCAGGTAAAGGATGGCGAAGTCTGGATCGAGCCGCCGCACTAGGCGTTGACCGATCTGTCTGATGAGAACCAAGGAGTAAACCAATGACCTTGCCCACGAGTATGGAAGTGCGCGAAGTGATTCGCGAGCGAGTCAAAGACCCCGAATTGATGATGAATATTGTCGATCTCGGTCTGATCTACGATGTTGTGATCTCACCGGAAAATACTGTCGAGATCACGATGACGCTCACTAGCCCCGGCTGTCCCGCCGGCCCCGAGATTATCACCGACGTTCAACGGGAGACGCACGCCGCCTTTCCCGATGTGGAAGAGGTGAACATCCACCTGACCTGGTCGCCCTTCTGGAATCCAGATATGATGTCAGAAGATGCAAAGGAAGAATTGGGCATCTTCTAACCAGGCAATTGCATCGTACGCAGCTCCCGAAAATGACGATGGCGCCTGGAGCCGCATGTCCAGGTGAATTTTAGAAGGGTGTATCGTGCGTCGCACGCGCAGTGAGTGCGGCGCACGATGATGTAAAATCTTGACGCCTCCCCCATCCCCGGCTACATCGTGGCGATCAACAGACTCTATGCTAGAATCAGGTGAATAATCCTGTGGCGTATGTACGCGCCCTGCCTGAATCCTATCTGTCAGCGATCGAGGAACCACTGTATGTCAGCCGTCGCCATGCCCGCGCCAACCCAACCTTACAACGCCCATTTTCGCTGTTTCCGCGGCTGCCCGGGTGAGTATTCTGTCTATGAAGTCATGTACACCTGCCCGACTTGTGGCGGCTTGCTTGAGGTGCATCATGACGTTGCCGCCCTGCGCGCGCACACGGCCGATGCATGGAAGCGAGCGTTTGAACAGCGCGCGGGCGTCCCGGTCTGGCCTTACGGCAGCGGCGTGTGGGGGATGCGCGAATGGGTGATGCCTGATCTGCGCGACGAGAATGTTGTCAGCATGTACGAGGGCAACACCAACCTCTTCTGGGCAGAGCGTCTGGGCCGCGAGATCAACTTGCCCGACCTGTGGATCAAGCTGTGTGGCAACAGCCACACCGGCAGCTTCAAGGATCTCGGCATGACCGTGCTGGTCAGCGTCGTCAAGCAGATGATAGCGAGCGGCAAAAGCCCGGTCAGGGCGGTGGCCGCGGCGAGCACTGGCGACACCTCCGCGGCGCTCGCCGCCTACGCGGCGGCAGCCGGCATTCCATCGATTATCTTCCTGCCATCGGGCAAGGTGAGCACAGCACAACTGATCCAGCCGGTGGCCAACGGCGCGCACGTACTGGCGCTCGACACGGACTTTGACGGTTGTATGCGCATCGTCAAAGAGGTGACGCAGGATAACACCATCTATCTGGCAAACTCCATGAACAGCATTCGCATCGAAGGCCAGAAGACCGTCGGCATTGAGATCGTGCGCCAGTTTGACTGGCAGACGCCAGATTGGATCATCATCCCTGTGGGCAATCTGGGCAATATCAGCGCGCTCTATAAAGGCATGAAGCTGATGCAAGATCTGGGGCTGATCGACAAGATGCCGCGCCTGGTGGCCGCGCAGGCGGGCAAGGCCAACCCCTTCTATCGCAGCTTCCTGAACGGCTTTCAGGAGAAAGTGATGATCCACGCCGACAAAACGCTGGCCTCCGCCATTCAGATCGGCGACCCGGTGAGCTATGAAAAGGCCGTGCAGGCGGTGGTCGCAACCAATGGCCTGGTCGAAGCCGTCACCGAGCACGAACTGGCCAACGCGGCCGCGCGCGCCGATCTCACCGGCATGTACACGTGCCCGCACACCGGCGTGGCCCTGGCCGCGCTCTTCAAGCTGCTTGCCCGCGGCGAGGTCAAGTCCACCGACCGCGTCGTGGTGATCTCGACGGCGCACGGGTTGAAATTCACCAGCTTCAAAGTCGGCTATCACGAGGGCAAACTTGACGAGGTCGAGAGCGAGCTGGCAAACCCGCCGGTCTATCTGCCAGCGGACGTGAAGGTGGTCAAGGACGCGATTGCGCGAAAGTTGCAGTTGTAATATCAATACCAGGATGAGAACATCGTATGCCGGTTTCTATCGATACTTTGGTCTTTTGATCGTGGTCTACTCAAACGAGCATGAGCCGGCGCAGCTTCGTGACTTTCAGTGGATTGTTGAGCACCACGCGGAGGCGATAGTACAAAAATGGATCGATTATTTCATTCTTCATCGTCCGGTGTCGTCAGAGGATATCACGCGACGGATCCGCTGACATGGCCACCTGATGTTGTCGTGGCGATTGTTAACGCCGAATTGATCAGTTCGTACACTCTCCGTCTCTATTTTGAGGACGGGTTCACGCGCGACGTCGATTTTGAACCATTTCTCACGCAAACGATCCATCCACAGAACAGATCAGACAATTTCTTGCCCCTGAACGGTTTCAGACTTTCCGGGTCGAATCAGGCGATCTTGTCTGGGGGAACTATGATCTCTGCTTCCCGATTGCAGACTTATACACCGGTAAATTGTGACTGAAGCGAAAAACGCCATGTCAACATCCTACACCCCCACTACTTTCTCCCAAGGTCGTATGGATTTCACCTGGGAAGCGCTGACCGACGCCGAGCGCGCACAGGCGTATGCCGACTGGGAAGCCGGCAAGGGCTTGATCGGCGGCGACCCGCGCCAGCGCCCGGGTTCGCATCTGCTGCCGGCGTGGGGCATCGATCAGCCCTTCTTCCGCGCGCTGGCGCTTGACGACGCGCGCGGCGACAACGGCGCCGCGCTGCGCAGCCTGCTCGCCTCGGCCCGCCCGCTGGAGATCGAAATCGGCTTTGGCCGCGGCGACTTCCTGCTCGACCGCGCCGCCCGCCACCCGGACACGCTGTTCATCGGCTACGAAACCAAGATCAAGGCGACGCGGCTCATGCTGGCGCGCCTCGCGCCTCGCTCTTCGCCCCTTGCCCCTCCCCAAAATCTCTGGCTTAGCGATGACGATGCCCGCTTCAACCTGCCGCGCGTGGTTGCAGACGGGCGCGCCGATGTATGCCACGTCCTCTTTCCCGACCCGTGGTGGAAGAACGAACACAAGATCAGGCGTCTTTTCTCGCCGCCGTTTGTCGATCTGCTGGCCGCAAAACTGCGCTCCGGCGGGCTGCTCCACTTCAAGAGCGACGTGCACGAATACGGCGAACTGGTGCGCCACCTGGTGGAGCAGCAGCCTGATTTTACTCCGCATGACCCCACTCAGGCCGCGCGCATCGGTGAGTTTGCGCCGACTCATCGCGAGCAGTGGTGCCGACGCCACGATAAACCGGTGTGGACTTACTATTTTGTGCGCAGATAATGCTGGCATGTCCACCATTCTTACATGGCCGGGCAAGCAGACGCCAGGCGTCCTGGTTGCGGCGCAGCCGCGGCTTGTCGAAACCTTCGAGCCGCACCGCTTTCCAGAAGCAACGGCGTCGCCCTCCCTGCCAGCGGAGGCCAGCGCAGCAAACGCCTCTCGGCCCTCGCCCCTCGCCCCTCCCAACGCCCTCTATCACGGCGACAATCTGGGCATGCTGGCGCATCTGCTCGACAACGGCTGCGGCGGCAAGGTGCGGCTGATCTACGCTGACCCGCCCTACGACAGCGGCGTGGCGTGGACGCGCAAGGTGCGGCTGCGCCAGCCGCGGCGCAACGGCGCCGATCCGGTGGTGATGCAGCAAGTTCAGTATGGGGATGCTTGGCCGGAAGGCGCTTATCTCCAGTTTATCTACGCACGGCTGCCGTTTCTGCGCGCGCTGCTGGCCGATGACGGCAGTCTCTGGCTGCACTGCGACCACCGCCGCGCCCACCACCTGCGCTGCCTGCTCGACGAGGTGTTTGGCGCCGAGCATTATCTCAACACCATCACGTGGCGCAGCCAGACCGCGCGCGGGGCCAAGGTCAATGCCTTCTATTTCCCCAACAGCGCCCACACGATCCTGGTCTATGCGCGCAACCGGAATGCGCCCACCACCTGGCGCCCCCCGCGCAGACGCATTCTGCTGACAGAGGCGCAGGCCGCGGCGGAGTTCATGCGCGACGATCTCGGCTTCTTTCGCACCTCCGACCCTGGCGCGTACACCTTTGACAGCCTCAAGAAGTTAGCTGCCGAGGGGCGGCTCTACGCGCCGTTCGGCGGTGAAGTGGTGGTGGACGAAGCGCAGCAGCGTGTTTTCGCCTCCAATGGCGGCAATCTCGGCGTCAAGTATTACCTGGCGAAAGTTGGCCGGAAGCGCTACCAGGTCGAGCGTGCGGTGGACAACATCTGGGATGACATTGTTGGCCTAGGCACCACGCCGGGCGAAGATCTCGGCTACCCGACGCAGAAGACGGAGGCGCTGCTGGAACGCATCCTCACGACCGGAAGCGCCCCTGGCGATCTCGTGCTGGATCCATTCTGCGGCTCCGGCACGACGCCCGCCGTGGCCGAAAAGTTGGGCCGTCGCTGGATCGCCTGTGACGCCAACTACGGCGCCATCCAGACCACGACGCGGCGTTTGCAAGGCATCCTTACCTCGCCATCGTTCTCTATCCAGCCGCATCCAGCGGGCAAGGAAGGAAGCGCAGGCAACAAGGCAGGCTTTGCTGTTTATACGGCGGCGGACTTTCCGGCCGCGCAAAACATTGAACCGGAGGTAACGCTTTCGATTACCCGAATCGACGCCGATCCAGGTACAATAGAGGTTATTGTGCACGCGGTGCGCGCACCGGCGTTGCCAGGGATGGGGGAAAGCTCGGCCGAAGCAGCATGGCCGGCGCTGGTGGAAAGCATCGCCATCGATCCGGCCTACGATGGTCAGGTCTTCCGGGCGACCGTCGCTGACGCGCCGCTGAAGAAACGCATGACCGTTGCCGGACGTTACCAGGTAACGGCGCCGTCACTGCCGGCGACTGTGGCCGTGCGCATCGTCGACATCACCGGCGGTGAGCGCATCGTGACGTGTCGGATAGAAAAACAGGCCGCGGATTAGACGGATCTAGCGGATCAATAGGGATTTAAGAAAACCCGTCTGCTGCATGATCTGTCTGCAAGAACAGAGAAGAGATGCTATGGCTACACCCGCTTTGACGGTTCTGGAAGAAGACAGACACGCCTGGTTCGCCGGGCGCACGCGCGCGATCCTGAAATATCTCGACGCCGAGTTGGGGTCAAACGGCGACGGCCAGACCCGCAAGGTGCTTGATCTGGGCGGCGGCGCCGGCAATATGGCGCACCATCTGGCGCACTATGGCGAAGTCACTAGCATCGACTACAACCCACGGCCGATTCCAATAGCACAGCGCCGCGGCGTGACTGTGTTGCAAGGTTCTGGGGATCACCTGCCCTTTCCCGACGCTTCCTTTGGCCTCGTGGCGCTGCTCGACACCGTGGAGCATATTCCCGACGAATTGGGCGTCTTTGCTGAATGTGCGCGCGTGCTCAAACCGGGCGGCGTGCTACTTGTCACCGTGCCGGCCTACATGTGGCTGTGGAGCTACAACGACGAGATCAACGCGCACGAACGGCGCTACACCGCGGACGAATTGCGGCTAAAGCTGGAACTCAGCGGGCTGCGCGTCAGCCGCATCAGCTACAACAACTTCTTCCTCTTCCCCGCGGTTGCGGGCATCCGTTTTTTGCGCCCATACAACCCCGGCCTCAAAAGCCCGCACTTGGACGCTGCCGAGGAAGTCTACCAGGTGGACATGGAGCCGATCCCCGAACCGATCAATTCGGTGCTGCACGGCGTCTACTGGCTGGAAGCGGAGATTCTGGAGCGGATGTCCTTCCCCTTTGGCAACAGCATCATCTGCACGGCGCGGAAGTAGGGAACAGGAGCCTACATGCGCCGTATTTCCGCTGGCCTACGCGGTCATCTTATGGCGTTGGGACTGTATACGATCCTCGCCGTACTCCTGACCTGGCCGCTTATTTTGCACCTTGCGACCCATGTGCCGGGCGTGCCGCAGTGGGCGTTCGACGAATCCACCTTTGTCTGGAACATCTGGCACTTCAAGCACGCGCTGATCGACAACCTCCAATCGCCGCTGCACAGCGAGTTGATCTGGTTCCCGCTTGGCATCGACCTGATTCTCTACACCTATAACTTCTATCACGTGCTGGCGGCCATGCCCCTGGCGCTGGCGTTCAATCTGCCTGTAGCCAGCAACATAATGCTGCTGGCCAGCACAGTGTTGAGCGGCTACGGAACTTGGCTGCTGGTGCGGTATCTGCTGCTGATAGGGGAGACTAGAGCTTGGAGATTGGAAGATGGAGGGCGCTCTCCTCAATCTCCAATCTCCAAGTTCCAATCTCCAATCTTCTGGCCTGCCTTCGCGGCCGGCGCCATCTATGCCTTTGCCTCAAACCGCGCAGTCTACGCCGCGCTCGGCCACTACGACATGGTGACGACGCAGTGGATCCCATTCTACGCGCTGGCGCTGTTGCGGATGCTCGACCCGCAGCTTTCCTCGTCTCGACAGCGACGCTGGGCGCTCCTGGGCGGTTTGTTTTTTGCATTGACTGGCTTGGCCGAGATGATCAGCGCGCTTTTCCTGGCGCTGTTTACGATAATCGTATTGCTGGTAAGGGTAAGAGATTGGAGAGTGGAGATGAGGAGATTAGGAGATTGGGGATTGGCCAATTCAGCCAACGTGCGCGCTGGAACTGCTCGCGCTGAATCCCCTAATCCCACAATCGCACATCTTCCGAATCACACAGTCGCACCTTCCCCCAATCTCGAGTCTCCAATCTCCAATCTCCTGATTCTGGCCGCTGTTGCCTTTCTCTTCTGGTCGCCAGCATTGATTCCAATCGTGCAGGCATTTTTCACCGCGGATTATGGCTTGCAGGGATGGGGCGACGCGCTGATGCTCAGCACCGACCTGCTGGGCTGGTTCACGGCCACCGTCTTTCACCCGCTCTTTGGCGGCGATGTCGTGCAGGAGATGCGGCTGGTGCAGCAGCGCGCGGCCAACCCCGACCTGCTGGGTTTCCGCGACCTCAACACCGTTTTTCTGGGATGGATGACGCTGGCGCTGGCTGTGATAGGCGGAATTGCCTACCGGCGCAGGGTGAGCATCTGGCTTTGGACGAGCCTCGTTTTCGGCGTGCTGACGCTGGGGCCGCTGCTGCAGATCAACGGGCGCTATCGCTTCGACCTCGACGGGCTGGAGACGACCGTGCCGCTGCCCTTTGCGCTGCTGCACTTCATTCCCGTCATCAAGGCCAATCGCGCGCCCAATCGCAACAGCGTGCTGCTGATGCTGGGGCTGGCCGTGCTGGCTGGCTATGGCGTCTACTGGCTGCTGGGCTGGCTGCGCCGCAAGCGCTGGACGGGACGCGCCCCTTGGGTGCAACCGGGCGTGGCCGTGGCCTTGACGGCCGCGATCCTCTTTGAACACCTGGCGCTGCCTTTCCCGCTTTCTGACGCGCGCATCCCCGCGGTCTACGCCCAGATTGCGGCCGAGCCGGGGGATTTCAGCATCATGCAGCTGCCGCTGGGGTGGCGCAACAGCTTTGGCGTCTTTGGGCCAGAAAAGACGCTGCTCCAATATTACCAATCCGCGCATGGCAAACCGATGCTGGGTGGCAACATCAGCCGCGCCCCCGATTTCAAGATGGCGTACTTTCAGCGCATCCCCTATTTCCAGGCGCTGACCGAGATTGAGTTTGGCCGGCCAGTGGCGCCGGAAATCATCGAGGCCGCCGCGGCACAGGCCGCAGACCTGATGTATCTCTACGACACGCGCTACGTCCTGCTCTATCCGCCCATTCCTGGCCGGCCACCCTACACCGACACCTGGGAGGCAGCGTGGGACTTTGTAAAGCGCACGCTGCCGCTGGAGGCGGAGCCCTTCTGGGCGCAAGATGGCATCGAGGCATATCGCGTGATACAGCCCAGCGGCGGCGACCAGTTCCATCTCAATCTTGGCGTGGCGGGGACATATCCCTATCGCGGCGAAGGGTGGGACAACGCCGAAGTTGATGCACCCTACAACGTCGATGGCGTCTGGGCCACCGCACCGCGCAGCCGACTGTTTGCACCGCTGCGCCAGATCGACCCGAACGCAACCTACAGCGTGCGGCTGCGCGTGCATCCCTTTGTCTATCCGGGCGCAGCGCCGCAGCGAGTGCGTCTTACGGTTAACGGCGTGCAGGAGTGGGGCCAGGCGCAGCCGCTGCGCGACGGCTGGCAGGAGATCATCTGGCAGATTCCCGGCAGCGCCCTGGTCGATGGCCTGAACCGTCTAGACCTTCAATGGGAAGCCGCGGCCATCCCGCGCGAAGTCATGCCCGGCGATCGCGCCATCGGCGCGACGGGCGTGCAATTGCCGATTGACGCGGACCTCAAAGCGTTTGCCGACGGTGGCTTTATTGCGCTTTTCGATGAGACAGGCCAGCAAAGCGATGCATCGGCCGGGCGGCGCGGGGTCAATCTCACCGTGCTCAACCCGCGCACCGGCGCGGTGCTGGACAAGGCTGGATTTGACACGACCGCCTCCGCGGCGGAGAGCGAACGGCTGGCTGCTTTTGTGGCTAACGTGGAGGCGGGATCACCCGTGCTGGTGGTGAGCTACGGCGACGCCACCGCCCACCTGAGTGAGGAAGCTTTGACTGCCTTGAATTCGCTGGGCGCGGCGCTTACGATGGAAGAAGTGCGCGGCCAGTTTTTTGCCATTGCCGGCGTCAAAGACGCCGCGCCTGGCGCGGCGGCGCAGGTGCTCGACGCCAATGACGCCTTTCTGCGCATCAGCCTGAACCGCGACCGGCGACCGCTGGCCGCGGCGGTGGATTGGGTGCAGATTGGACGGTGAGATCGAGCGATGGAGATCGAGCAGTGAGATGAGTGCAGCGAGATGAGTGCAGTGAGATGAGTGCAGTGAGATGAGTGCAGCGGGTCAACGCACCGCGCGGCGCTCCTGGTGCTCGTGATAGGCGGCCATCATGCGCTCCCACGGCAGGTAGCGGGTGCGCAAGCGGAGGATGGTGTACATGGCTTTGTAGATCTCGCGCTTGTTGATCTTGCTGGCGCCTTCGGTGCGGTTGACAAAGGTGATGGGGACCTCACCGGTGCGAAAGCCGGCGCGTTCGACGAGAAACGCCATCTCGATCAGAAAGCTGTACCCGCTGCTGAAGATGGCATCGAGATCAATGGCTTCAAGCACCCGGCGCCGGTAGCAGCGGAAGCCCGCCGTGCAGTCGCGAGCCGTCACGCTGAGCAACGTGTGCGCCAGGGCATTGGCCGCATAGCTGATGAGCTTGCGCAGTTGCGGCGAACCAACGACCGCGCCGCCATGCACGTAGCGGCTGCCAATCACCAGGTCGTAGCCGCTTGCTGCCATATCGAGCAAGTCCGGCAGGCGCTCCGGGCCGTGGCTGAAATCGGCGTCCATCGTGCAGATGTACTCGTAACCACGCTCGACGCCGGTGCGAAAGCCGGCGCGATACGCGGTGCCAAGCCCCAGCTTGTCCGGTCGATGCAGCACGCTGACATAGGCGTCACAGGCGGCGATGGCGTCGGCAATCGCGCCGGTGCCGTCGGGCGAGGCGTCGTCGACAATCAGGATGTGAATGTCGCCGGGCAACGCGCGCAGACGTCCGACTAAGCGCGCCAGATTTTCGCTTTCGTTGTAAGTAGGCACGATCATCAGCGCCTGCCCGCACCAGGGTAAATCCATAACCTGAGCATTATCAGTCAATCATCAAGCATGGTCAAATCCGCTGCCGTTACTCGCCTTGACAGACAAATCGCACTCGTGTTGGCCGCAGGCGTCATCGGGCTGCTCGTGCGTGCGACCCCGCTCGATCTGCTGCCCGGCGATGCGGGCGAATTTCAATTTGCCGCGTGGAATTTTGGGCTGGCGCACGCCACTGGCTATCCGCTTTATCTGCTGGCGGGTGGGGTCTGGCAACATCTCTGGGCGCTGGTGGGCGTCGCGCCAGCCGCGTCGCTGAACATCCTCAGCGCGGTCTTTGCCGGAGTGGCCGCGGCGTTCTTCTATCTGCTGCTGCTCCGCTGGATGCCGGGGGAGGGCGTTGTCCCGCGCCTGGCGGCGCTGCTGGCAACCGCCTTCTTCGTCGCCAACCCCACGCTGCGCAGCCAGGCGCTGCAAGCCGAGGTCTACACGCTTCACGCCATGCTGCTGATCGCCATTCTCTGGGCCGCGCAGGACGTGACTGCGGCGGAGGCTGCACCCGCGGCAGCACGGCCATGGGCGCGTCGCTTTGCCACGTTGGCGTTTCTGTTCAGCCTGGGACTGACGCACCACGCCACGACGCTGTTGCTCGCGCCCGCGCTGCTCGTCTACCTCACCGTCTGGCAGCGCAATTGGTGGCGAAACGGCCGCGCCTGGCTGTGGGCGCTGCTTGCCGGTGTGCTGCCGCTCCTGCTCTACCTCTATGTGCCGCTGCGCAGCGGGGCGGATGCTTCTCCATGGTATCACCAGCGGCTGGGCAACGAGACGCTCACCTTGTACGAAAATACCTGGCCGGCGTTTCTCAACTTCATCACCGGACGCTCGATCTCGGTCGGGTTCAACGATTTGCAAGCCGCGCTGGCGGGCGCGCCGAACGCGCTGGTGCTCTGGCTGCGTCACTTCGAGTGGGGGGGGCTGGTGTTGATGGTTGTCGGCATCTACGTGCTGATCCGGCTGCGGAACTGGCCGGTGCTGGCGTTGACCGTCACCTACTTTGCAATTCAGCAGATCTTCAACCTGTTCTATGCGATCGGCGACATTTTTGTCTATTACATCCCGCTTTACCTGGTCGCCTGCATCTGGATTGCCTTTGCCGGCGCGGGCATCGGCAGCGGCTTCCAGCTCGCCGATTCACCTGCGCCAGCAGATGTTGCGTCACCACCAACAACGCAGCCAAGTCGCTCGCGCTGGGGAGCGCCGTTGCTGGCGCTGCTCTTCGTTCTGCCGGTGCAACTTTGGATCGCCTATGCGCCGCTGTTCGAGCAACTGAAGCTGGAGAGCGCGGCCACGCGCCAGCAGTGGGAAGCGATCCTGGCCGCCGCGCCGTCTGGTGACGCCATTCTCATCAGCAACGACCGCAACGAGATCGCGCCGCTCTTCTATCTGCAAGCTGTCGAGAAACGCGGTGCGGGCTTGACCGGCATCTTCCCGCTGATCGCGCCGCAGCCGCGCTTTGCCGATGTTGGCGCCACCATCCAGACCGCGCTCGATGCCGGCAGTGCACCGCCGGTTTTCCTGATCAAACCCATGCCCGGGTTGGAAAGTCGCTTCTTGCTGGACGCGCGCCAGCCGCCGCTTGTGGCCGTGATGGGCGAGGCGGCTACGTCACCTTCCGTGGCAGTTGATGCCGCGTACGGGCCGTTGACGTTGCTTGGCTATACCTGGGCGCCGGTGGATGCTGGCGTCGAAGTGGCGCTGACCTGGAGAGTGAACGCGCCGCTGCCCAAAGATTACACGACCACCGTCCAGATTTTTGACGGCGCCAACGCCAAGATCGGGCAGGACGACCGCCTCGCGGGCGGCGTGTACTATCCGCCATCGCTCTGGAAGCCGGGTGAGACGCTTGTCGATCGGCATATGATCACGCTGCCGCTGGAGGCGACGCCGGTGTGGATGCTGGTCGGCATGTACGCCGGGCCGGAGGCAAAGGTGCTGGCGGCGCCATTGGAAATTCCACTGAATCAGGATTAGGCGGTAGGATGCAGGGATGCGCAAAACAGAACGCAGATCATGCGGAGCTGGCGGGTCAACGCAGATTAAAATCCAGGGAAATCCGTCTCACCCGCCCCATCCGCGGTTGATGGGATGCAGGCTGAACCGATACAATTTAGCAAGGATGTACAGATGACGAGCAGCGAATTCTCTGTTGTCCAGCCCTGGCGGTCGAACACCAAGAACGCCGGGCGCTGGATTTTCAGCAATGTGCGCCATTACTGGCCGATCATCGCCGTGATCCTGGCCGGAGCGATCGGCAACGCAGGGCTGGCCGCAGCGATCCCGATCTTCACCGGCGCGGCGTTCGACGCGGTCACCGGCGCCACACCCGACTTGCGGGCGCTGGCTGTAGCATGTGTTGCCCTGGTGTTAAGCCAGGGCGTGCGGTCCACCTTGCAACTGGGGCGCAACTTTGGCAGCGAGGTGCTGGGCCAACGCCTGGAGCGAGATTCGCGCCGCGAACTCTATGGCGAGCTGCTTGGCAAAAGCATGGGCTTTCACGACATGCACGCCACGGGCGACGTCATGGCGCGCGCCACCAATGACGTGCGCGAGCTGGCGCTGATGATGGCGCCGGGCTTAAACCTGGTCATCGGCTCGGCCATCTTTCTGGTGATGCCGATCCTCGTGGCGCCGCGCTATCATCCGACGCTCGTCATCGTGCCGGTGCTCTTTGCCGCGGGCTACGCCCTGTCAATGTGGCACTACCTGCGTTCGCTGCGGCCGGTCACCGCGGCGGTGCGCCATGCCTTCGGCGAAATGAACGCGCGGCTGACCGAAGCCGTCGAAGGCGTCGAAACCGTCAAAGGCGCGGCGCAGGAAGAGCGTGAAGTTGCCATTTTCGAGCACAACGCCAGGCGCGTGCGCGACGCCATTGTGGCGCAGGCGCGCGTCGAAGCGCGCTTTCTGCCGTTGCTGCTGCTGGCGGTGGCGACGGGCGTGGCCTTTGGGCAGGCGCTCTATCTTTACAACGCAGGCGTCATTACAATTGGCGCTGTTGCTGCGTATATCGGGCTGATTTCCCTTTTCGATTTTCCGGTCTTCACCTCGCTGTTCGCCTATTCCCAGGTGGCGTCGGGGCTGTCGAGTGCGCGGCGCATTCTTGAACTGATACGCGCGCACGCCGTGGTGGATCAGAACACGGCAGGCCATGCCGCGCCCATGCGCGGCGGCGTCCGCTTCGACCACGTGAGCTTCCGGTATGCGCTGGGCGATCCTGATGAAGCAACGACGCAAAACGCCCTCGACGAAGTCTCCTTTACGTTGGAGCCTGGCCAGACGCTGGCTCTGGTCGGGCAGACAGGCGCGGGCAAAAGCTCGGTCGCCAAGCTGATCAACCGCATCTACGACGTCGACAGTGGCGGCATTACGATCGATGGCGTCGACGTGCGCCAGTGGAATTTGGAGACGCTGCGCCGGCAAATCTCGATCATCGAACAGGACATCTTTCTGTTTAGCCGGTCGATCGCCGAGAACATCGCTTTTGGCAAACCACACGCGACCCGCGCCGAGATCGAGCAGGCCGCGCGCGCGGCCCAAGCGCACGACTTCATTATGAGCTTCCCAGACGAGTACGAAACCGTTGTCGGCGAGCGCGGCATGACGCTCTCTGGCGGCCAGCGTCAGCGCATCGCGCTGGCGCGCGCGTTCCTGACCGACCCCGCCATCCTGATTCTGGACGACTCGACCAGCGCCATCGACAGCGCCACCGAGGATCAGATCCAGCAGGCGATCGAACGCGCCAGCGAGGGGCGCACCACGATTCTCATTACCCATCGCCTGTCGCAAATTCGCTGGGCGGATCAGATCGTCGTGCTGCGCAAGGGGCGCGTGGCCGCGCAAGGCGCGCACGCCGAATTGATCGAGCGCTCGCAGCCCTACCGTGACATCTTTGCCCGGTTGTAGCGATTCCCTGCGCGGTTGGGAAATGTCTTGAAACAAAGACTCCGGCGATCCGATGGTATACTCAGAACATTGGTCGCCCGCGGAGACGGGCGGATGCTCAAACCCCATTGCAAATAGACTGGATAAATTTCATGCCTACGACAACTGTTCCTGCTCGATCCGAGATTCCTGTCGAACACACGTGGGATCTGGCCAACATTTACCCGACGCCGGCTGATTGGGAGGCCAAGCTTGCTGAGGTCAGGGCGCGGCTCCCTCTGTCTCGCCAGTTCCAGGGGCGATTGGGAGAAGGTCCCGAAGTGTTGGCCGCGTGGTTGGCGCATTTCCAGGATCTGTTGCAAGACACGCAGCGGCTGGTCATGTACGCGTCGCTCGACTACAGCACCGACACCAGCCATCAGGTCGCCGCGGCGCGTACGGCGCAGGCAACCACGCTGGCGGCGACCGTGCAGGCTGCGGTGTCCTTTGCCGAACCCGAGCTGATGGGCATTGGCTTCGACGTGCTGCGCGCATGGCAGCAAACACACCCGCCGCTGGCGATCTACGCGCACTATTTCGACAACCTGGAGCGAATGAGCGCGCACGTGCGCTCGGCTGAAGTCGAAGAGTTGCTCGGCCAGGTCGAAGACCCTTTCCGCACTGCCGCCAACACGCACGGCATCCTCACCAACAGCGAAATTCCCTTTGCCCCGGCGCACGCGTCCGACGCATCACAAACTTTTGAAGTCACGCACGGCGCGCTGGGCGCGCTGCTCAGCAGCTCCGACCGTGAGGTGCGGCGCACTGCCTGGGAAAGTTATGCGGACGGGCATCTGGCCTATAAAAACACGCTGGCAAACGCGCTGGCGGCAGGCGTCAAACAAGATGTCTTCCGCGCCCGCGCGCGCCGCTATGCCTCCTCGCTGGAGGCGGCGCTGACGCCGCCCAATATCTCGACCACCATTTTCCACAACCTCATCGAAACCTTCCGGCGCAATTTACCGACGTGGCATCGCTATTGGCGGCTGCGCCGGCAGGTGCTCGGCGTGCAAACGTTATATGAATATGACATCAAGGCGCCACTGACCAAAGACAAGATCGAGGTGAGCTACCCGCAGGCAGTGACATGGATCTGCGAAGGTATGGCGCCGTTGGGCAAGGAGTATGTGGATGTGCTGCGCGGTGGAGCTTTGGAAGAGCGTTGGGTGGACATTTATCCTAACAAGGGCAAACGCCTGGGCGCCTTTTCCTACGGCGGGCCAGGCACACATCCCTTTATTATGATGAGCTACAACGACGACATTTTCAGCCTGAGCACGCTGGCGCATGAACTGGGCCATTCGCTGCACTCCTACTATAGTTGGCGCACCCAGCCGATCATCTACGGACGCTATACGTTGTTTGCCGCCGAGGTGGCTTCCAATTTCAACCAGGCGCTGGTGCGCGACCACCTGCTGCGCACGCAATCCGACCGCGCGTTCCAGATCGCCGTGATCGAAGAGGCGATGAGCAACTTCCATCGCTACTTCTTGATCATGCCTACGCTGGCGCGCTTCGAGCTGGAAGTGCACGAACGCACCGAACGTGGAGAAGCGCTGACCGCCACTGTTTTGAACGATCTGATGGCCGATCTCTTTGCCGAAGGTTACGGCGCGGACCTGGTCATGGATCGCGCACGCACGGGCAGCACATGGGCGCAATTCTCGACCCATCTCTACTCGAACTTCTATGTCTACCAATATGCCACTGGCATCGCCGGCGCCAATGCTCTGGCGCAGGGCGTGTTGGCGGGGAAAGAGGGCGCGGTCGAGCGCTACCTGGAATTTTTGCACGCGGGCGGCTCACGCTATCCGCTGGACGCGCTGCAGCGCGCGGGCGTCGATCTCACCACGCCCGCGCCGGTGGACGCCGCGTTTGCGGTGCTCGCCGACTATGTCGACCGGCTGGAGACTTTGCTGCTGTAGACGCCGGACATGGAGGGCGCTGCTACGTTGCACAACAAGCAGCGAGAGCGATGATCTCGCTGATGTTTTCAATTCGGATTGATTCTCACAAGGAAAAGAAGGGGCGCGTGCTATGTTTAATCGGTTGGACCATGTGGGCGTTGTCGTCCACGATATCGATGCAACGTTACAAACCTACTGTAATCAGCTCGGTTTCAAGCTGCTGGAGCGGGTGGAAATTCCAGAGCAGAAGGTGGTGGCGGCCTTTCTCGATGGCGGCAACAGCACCATCGAGCTGATTTCGCCGACCGATGCCGAAAGCGGCACCGCGCGTTTCCTCGCCAATCGCGGCGAAGGCACGCATCATGTCTGCTACACGGTGGATGACATCCAGGCTACGCTGGCGGAACTGCGCCAACAGGGTGTGCGTCTGATCGATGAGACGCCGCGGCAGGGCGTGCATGGCCTGGTCGCCTTTATCCATCCCAAAGCCACCAATGGGTTGATGATCGAGGTGTTGCAAAAAGCACATGAGTGAGACATATGGAAACACATATGGAAACAACGACAGAACTGACGGCTGAGCAATGCTGGGCCGCATTACACAACGTGATTGACCCTGAAATCTATCAGAATATTGTCGATCTTGGTCTGGTCTATGGCGTTGAAGTGGCGTCGGATCAAGCGGTCGTCGTCACAATGACGTTGACGACGCCACATTGTCCATTGGGGCCGCAAATCATCGAAAACGTCGAGCAGGAGTTGGCCGCCGTGGGGGCGTCCGCCGTGCGCGTCGACATTGTGTGGTCGCCGCCGTGGACGCCCGATGCCATGACGCCCAATCTCAAACGGCTGCTGGGCATCTTGCCGGACGAAGAGGAAGAGCCAGAACCAGCGCTGGAGATCGAACCGCCCCCGCCCGCTAAAAAGAAGAACGGGTTGCTCGGCTGGCTCTTCCGCTGAATCAGATTTCTCTCTACGCCACTTCCGCCCATGCCTCCACAGCTGCGTCTAATTCGGCCTGCATGTCGGTGTAGGCTTGTCCCAGCCGCTGGATCGCAGCAATGTCCTGCGTTATGGTGGCGGCGTGTAGATCTGCTTCCAGCTTGAGCAGGTGCGCTTCCAGAACGTGCACGCGGCTTTCCGCGTCGGCGATCACTTTTGCCCGACGCCGATCATCAGCTTTTGACTGTTTGCCGGCGGCATATTCTTCGCGCACACCGGACCGCACGACGGTCGCCGCCTGTTTTTCCGCCTCGACTGCCTGCTGGCGCACGGCCAGCATGGCAGCGTAGGATCCCGCAAACACTTCGAGGTGGTTCTTGCGCAGCTCCCACACCTGCGTTGCCAGATGATCGATCAAATAGCGATCGTGCGAGACGAGTAGGATTGTCCCCTCGAACTGTTCGAGCACCTGCTGCAAGACTTCCTGCGCCGGGATGTCGAGATGATTGCTCGGCTCGTCGAGCAGCAGCAGATTCGCCCCTGCCAGCGCCAGGATCGCCAATGCCAGCCGCCCACGTTCGCCGCCGCTGAGCAGCCGCACAGGTTTGAAGACATCCTCGCCGCGGAAGAGATATTGCGCCAGGTAGTTGCGCGCCGGGCCGAGCAACATCTGCTTGTGGCTGAGCAACTCGTCGATCACGGTGTTGTTTGGGTTGAGCCGCTCGTGCGCCTGCGAGAAGTACCCGATCTTGAGACTGGCGCCGAACTTAATCTGGCCATCCAACGGCGCAAGCTCGCCCAGCAGCGTGCGCAGAAAGGTGGTTTTGCCGCTGCCGTTTGGCCCGATCAGCGCCGCACATTCGCCGCGCTCCAATGTGATCGGCTCGGCCTGAAAAAGCGTCTTGGCCGGATAGCCAATTGTCAGCGCGGTTGTGCGCAGCACGAGGTTGCCGCTGCGCAGCGTCGTTTTGAGCTTGAGGTTGAGCTGCGGTGGGCGCACCACGGGGTTGCGCAGCCCTTTGATCGCCTGCTCCACATCCGCGACCCCCCACTTTGCCTCGGAGATATCAACCTCTTCCATGACCTGGCCCCAGTTCTTGCTGAGTAGCAGATCAAGCCCGCCCGCTTCGACCACGCGCACCTCGCGAATCAGCCTGCGCATCCGCCCAACTGCCTGGTTTTTGGTGGCGTCGCGCGCAATGTTGCGTTTGATGTAGTCGAGTTCGCCCAGAAAGCGTTCCTTGATGGCGGCAAACTCGATTTCGCGACGCTCCCACCGTTCCTGGCGCTGGCGCAGATAGTGGCTGTAGTTGCCGTTGTAGGTTTCAAAGCCGGCTGGCCCCATCTCCCAGATACGGTTGACGACGTTGTCGAGAAAGTAGCGGTCGTGCGAGACGATCAATAGCGCGCCGTCCCATGTGCGCAACATGTTCTCCAGCCACTCGACTGCCTGCACGTCGAGATGGTTGGTCGGCTCGTCGAGGATCAGCAGGTCGGGTTTTTCCAGCAGCAGGCGCGCCAGCAGCGCGCGCGTCTTCTGCCCGCCGCTGAGCACCGAAATCTGGAGATCCCACTCGTTGCGCGTAAAGCCCAGGCCATAGAGCACCTGGCCGATGCGCAGCTCGTATTCATAGCCGCCGGCGCGCTCAAAGGCATCCTGCGCCGCGCTGTACTCGGCCAGCAGGTCGTCGCTGTGCGCTTCGGCCATGCGATGCTCCAGGTCGTGCAACTGTGCTTCCTGTTCGTGCAGCCCCGCAAAGACCTTGAGCATCTCGTCGTGCACGGTGTTGTGGCGTCCGGCAAAGGCTTCGACCGCTTCTTGGCGCAAGTAACCAATGCGCGTGCTGCGCGCCATCGTGACATTGCCGGAGGATGGTTGCGCCAGCCCGGCGAGCACGCGCAGCAGGGTCGTCTTGCCGATCCCGTTCGGCCCGACCAGCCCGATCTTGCCGTCGTTGGGGATAGAGGCGGAAATACCCAGGAAGACGTCGTAGTCGCCAAAGGCAAAGCCTAAATTGGAAATTGTTAGCATTGACATCGCTGCATACTCCACAATGGATGGCAGATGGCATCGCTCCCTGTTTTGAGAAGAGATTGCTGCCTTTCAGAATCACGCACAATTATAGCAGATGCAGCACACTGAAGTATTTTGTGGTGGGCGTGGGGGCAAGCTCTGCCTTCAAAGCTGCCAGTTCGCTGGCGCAAGATGCGTCGGGCTGGCAGCCTGACTTACGGGGCAATCTGCGATTTATATCATGTTCCAGTCTTGCGGCTGGCCCACCCAAAGAGTGCAATGCCGGCGGCCGCGCCCAGCGTCAGCGCGGCCAGCTTGAAGAGGCGGTCATCGACGAGCAGCGTGATGGCGCCGAGCACAGCGCAGAAGAGCCAGTAGCCGACCACCAGCGCGCGTTCGTCCACGCCCATATCAAGCAGCCGAAAGTGGAGGTGGTCGCGCCCGCCCTCACCGGGCGAGACGCCGCGCCGCCAGCGCGTGAACATCAGCCAGCCCACCTCCAGCGCCGGCAGCCCCACCACCATCATCACCGTTGCCAGGCGTGCGCCGCCGATAATGCCGAGCACCGCGATGACAAAGCCCAGGAAGTAGCTGCCGCTGCTGCCCATAAAGATGCGCCGGCCGAAGTTGAAAGGCAGAAAGCCTAGCGTTGTCCCCAGCAGCGCCAGCGGCAGCAGCGCCACGCTGAGCTGCGGCGGGTCGGCCTTAAAGATCATGTGCAGCGCCAGCACGGCCGCCAGCACCGCTGTCACGCCGGCCACCAGCCCGCTCGCCCCGTCGAGGAAGTTGATGGTGTTCATCATCCCCATAAACCAGAAGACGGTCAACAGGAAGACGAGCCACCACGGAAAGCCGTCCGGCCCGAAGAGAAACCCTTCGCCAAACGGGTTGTTGACATGCTTGATGAAGATCAGCCCTGCGAAGCCGATCGTCGCCGCGCCAAACTGGATCAGATATTGTGGGCCGGATTTGAAGCTGAACCGGTCGTCGAGCAGGCCAAAGAGCACACAGTAAGTCGCGCCGATCAGGAGCGCGGCCAGGCGGCGATCCTCGTTTGGGTCATTGCGCGCCGGAAACCAGGCCGCGAGCGACGGCATCCAGTCCGGCAGCACAGTCAGCAGCAGCACGGTTACAAAGAAGCCGCCAAAGAGCGCCAATCCGCCTGTGCGGGGGATGATGCCAGTGTGTTTGCGCCGCCCGCCAGGCGCATCGACCAGATGCCAGCGGCGACCGGCCCAGCCGGCCAGCGGCGTCAGCAGCAGCGTGAGCAGAAGGGAAAAGAACAGCGTGGCGAGGAAGATCATGCGAAGAAGGAATGAAGTATGAATCGTGAAGTGTGAATGGTGAAGTATGAAGTGAAGACGCCCGTATCAACGCCCTACCCTTCATCATCCACACTTCACTATCCACCATTCATACTTAAAACTCTTTCACGGGCGCATGGTCGTTAACATGCGCGGAAATGCGATCGTTTCGCGCACATGATCCAGCCCGCAGATCCAGGCGACGGTGCGTTCGACGCCCAGGCCAAAGCCGCTGTGCACGACCGAGCCGTAGCGGCGCAGATCGACGTACCACTCATACGGCGCCATTGGCAGGTGATGGCGTTCGATGGCCGCAATCAGCTTGGAGGCATCGCTCATGCGCTCGCTGCCGCCGGTGATCTCGCCGTATCCTTCGGGCGCCAGCAGATCGACGCTGCGGCACACTTCCGGCCGGCCCGCTTCCGGCTCCATGTAGAAGGCCTTGACCTGGGTGGGGTAGTGGTGCACAAAAACTGGCTTCTCGAACTGCGCGGCAATATAGGTTTCATGCGGGCTGCCGAAATCGTCGCCCCACTCGATGGCGGGCACTGGATCTTCGTAGCCAGGCACCAGGTCGCCCCTGGCCGCGGCGTCGTTGATCATCTGCACCGCCTCGTCATATTGGATGCGTGGGAAGGGCGCGATGACGCGCTGCAGCGCCGTGGTGTCACGCTCCAGCACTTGCAGCTCCGGCGCGCATTCGGCCAGACAGCGCTGGACAATATAGCTCACGAACTGTTCTTCGATCTCCATGAGTTGGTCAAGATCACAGAAGGCGATCTCCGGCTCCACCATCCAGAACTCCTGAAGATGGCGCCGCGTCTTGCTCTTCTCGGCGCGGAAGGTGGGGCCGAAGCAATAAACTTTGCCAAAGGCAAAGATGTTTGCCTCGTTGTAAAGCTGCCCAGTCTGCGCAAGGTAAGCCGGTTCGCCGTGATAATCGATCTCGAAGAGCGTGGTCGTGCCTTCGGCCGCGGCGGGCGTGATGATGGGCGTGTCCACGTTGAGAAAACCGTGGTTGTCCAGCCAGTCGCGGATGGCGCGCACAATGATGGCGCGCACGCGCATCGCCGCCCACTGGCGTGAAGAACGCAGCCAAAGATGCCGATTCTGCATCAGAAACTCGACGCCGTGCTCCTTGGGCTGGATTGGGAAAGGGTCGGAGATGCCCATCGACTCGATGCCGCGCACGTCGATCTCATAGCCGCCTGGAATGCCGGGCGCACGCGGGTCAGCCTTGACTATCCCGCGCACGATGACGCTGGTTTCCTGGGTGACTGCCTTGGCGATCTCAAAATCTTCCTCCTGGACATTGCCGCGGAAAACCACTGCCTGACAGATGCCGGCGCCATCGCGCACTTGCAGGAAAATCAATTTGCCCTTGCCGGTCTTAGCGTAACACCAGCCCTGGATGGTAACTTCTTGATCAACATGCTCGTGTAAAGAGCGAATCGTCACAATCGGCGCTTGCATAGCAACACTTATTCCTCTTCTTCCCAGTCACTCCAATTGAAATCCGGCTTCGACAGGCTTTTCATCACCGGCAACTCGTCCGGACCGGTGTCTTCTGCGGAGAACAGCGACGAAATATCGATCTGGTAGTCGTCGAGACGCCGGCCCACGGTAGAAAAATGGTCGGGACGAAATTCATAGCTATCGCGCATTTCGGGATGTGCGCTGTGGGTGTAGATAAAGACGGCCTGAGGCGCGACATAGGCGACCTCGGCTTCGGCGGCGGCTTGCGACTTGGGGTCTTCGGCCGGTCGCTGGCGCGAGCGCGCTTTGCGACGCGCCTTGCGCTGGCGCGTCGCGCCCTGCTTGGCTTCCGCGGGACGGTTTGGTTCGGGCGCCGGCGCCTGGGCTGAACTCTCTTTTTTGGGGCGGAAGAAGCGCCGTCGGCTGCGCCGCGACCCTCGCTCCGATTTTTCGTCACTCATTGTGCTGCTACTCCATAAATCATTACGTGTGTTCAATCACTGCCTGTGTTCAATCACTGCCTGTGTTCAATCACTGCCTGTGTTCAATCACTGCCT
>JACSRH010000341.1 GCA_014879855.1 Caldilineaceae bacterium
CTGGGCAAAGGCCCAGCGGTCGCTTGTACGTGGCCGGCACCAAAGCGGATGCGTCACGCCGCGCACCGGCAGGGAATAAGTGCCGCTCGACGCGCGTCGCCTCCACCGGACGTAGAGTTGTATTCGCTCACAGAAAACGTAGCGCAGCGCGCCCCACAGCCCCAGGCGTCGCCAAAGGGTGAGTGCCAGCACCGGCAGGTTGGCAAGTGAAGTTTGCATCATCCAGCCCGATTTACTGATCTGATACGCCCGACCCAGGCGCCGGCAGCCGATCCAGCACGACAACCCCGCCCAGAAAGAGCCACACCAGCACACTGGCTTGAAAGCCATAAAATCCAATATTGTAGACGAACGGCAAGATCCAATCGGCCAGGAGCATGATGACCAGGCTCGCAGCGCCGGCGGCCAGGGCGCCGTTCACATAGCCGGACGCAAAGCCCTGGCGATGACGCTGGCGGACACGCAGCCCTTGCCGCCAGAGTGCAAGGGCAAACCAGCCAAAGAGGGCCAGCCCAACCAGCCCCCCATGTGAAAAAATATCCACATAATTGTTATGTGAATTAATCTGAGGTTGCATCCACAGCGCGCGGCCGTAGGGCAGCGGTTTGATATTGGCATAGGGCCGGTAGGCCGCCGGCCCCAACCCCGTGATCGGATTGCGCATCGTCACCTCGATCACCCGCTCGATCAGCACCAGGCGCGCGCCGCCGCTTTGATCCCACTCCTGATCCCCGCCGGCAAATTCGTAGAAGAAGGGAAAGAGCACACCGCTGACCGCCAGCAAAAGGACCATCCCGATCATCAGCCAACGCAGTTGCGACCAGCGCAGCCAACCCAGCACCGCCAGCGCCACCCCGATCCCGAGCCACGTGGAGGCGGCTTCACGCTCATCGACAAAGGCGTAGATGAGCACCGCAACCAAGACGGCCACCAGAAAGAGCCGCGTGCCCGCACCGAGCGAGCGGTTGAACAGAAGCTGCCCTCCGCCCAAAGCGGTCAGCAACACCCACAGCGGGGCGCGGATAAACGCGCCGGTGGAGATGGCGTTGGCAAGCGGCGCAGACGCAGGCGCCATGCGCAGCAGGGCCAGCGCGCCGGCCACGCCCAAAAAGAGCCAGGTCAGTCGCTGCAGAGCCGCCATCGAACGCACGGTATTGGCCGTCAGCCAGAAGGCAGCGGCCGATAGCGCAAAAATCGACCACTGCGCAAACTGCACGAGCCAGAAGTTGGACTTGTGCGGCACTGTCCAGTCCCAGGTGGCGTTGCCGATGGCAAACGAAAGCAACCCGGCGATCAGAAAGAGCAACAGCGGCAGGTTGGCAGGCGACGCCGCAAACGCAAAACGCTGGGCACGAACACCCCTCAGCAGCCAGAGGCCCGTGACCGCTGCCAGCACCACGACCACCGGATGAAGCATCACTTCGGTGCCTGTTGAAATTGAAAAAGGCACGAGCAAGGCGGAGAGCAGCACCGCAGGCAGCCTAAGGGAAGGGTTGATCACAAGCAAAATTGCGCCAAAACCCATCGCCAGCAGTGCAAGATCGGGCAGGGAGGCGCGTGCGCCGAGCAGGCTCGCCAGCAGCAAAACCAGCGCAACGACCGGCGCCGCGATCAGGTGGCCGGGTTGAACGGAGGTCCAGGCGCGCGGCATCATCGGGCGCTCCGCGCTTTTGCGGTGACAGACCGCTCGACTGCCTCAACAAAGCGCGCGCCGATTGCGCGCCAGTCGTAGCGCTCCTCCACCAGCCGGCGCGCGCGCATGGCCAATCGCGTGCGCCGGGCAGGGTCCTGTAGCAGCGAGAGCGTATGCCGTGCAAAGGTCGGCGGGTCGGCGGCGAGCAGCAAGTGTTCGCCATCCACAACCTCCAAACCGGCGGCGCCTTTGGGTGTAGCGACGACCGGTGTGCCCAGCGCCATCGCCTCCAGCACCTTGAGCCGCGTGCCGCCGCCATCGCGCAGCGCCACCACGCACGCCATCGCCTGGGCAACCGGCAACCGGACATCCTCCACCAGACCCGTCAGCGCCAGACCCGCTCCAACCGGCAGTGCAGCCAGATTGACGCCTGTCAATGCACCGGTGACAACCAGGTAGGCGTCGGGTCGCTGCTGGCGGACGAGCGGAAGCACCTCACGCAGAAAGTAGTGGACGGCGTCAAAATTAGGCGCATAGGTGAGCGAGCCGTTGTAGACCAGGCAGTCCGGCAGGGCTTCAGCAAGCCCGGGCCGCCGGTGCGCACAGTCCACCCCATTGGGCACGACGACGACGGGCGGCCGGTCATCGCGCAGCACGGCCTGCGTCGCGCGTTGGTCGGCTGTAGAGACCATGGTGATCAGGTCAAAGCGCGGGAAGGTGCGCGCTTCGTACTGTCGCTGCTTTTGCCAACTCAACCATCGGCGCAGGCGGGCGGCGGGCCGCGATGTATCGGCATAGCGCTCGTACAGCCAGCGCGCCAGCGAGTTTTGTTCTTCCAAGACTTTCACCACGTGGGGCGGCGCCTGCATGGCATACGAAGCCATCATCTCGTTGCCCGCGATCACGGCGTCGAACGCTTCGGCTTGCAGCAGGCGCGCCACCAGCGCGCGCATCTCCGCTATGGGGCGCGAGACAAGCGGCCGCGCCGCGAGAAAGGTGCGGAGCGTGCCGGGGTGATGGCGGGCATAGGGATCCAGCGGCACCACCTTCACCGCACGGCAGAAGGAAGCCAGTTCACCCGCTTCGTCAGGACGTGCGGTGGCGAACGCAAAGGAGACCAGCGTCACGGCGTGCTTCTCGGCCAGGGCGCGCGCCAGCGCAAAGGCGCGCTGCTTGTAGCCGTTGTCTTGTGGTTCTGGATACCAGCAGGTGAGATACAAGATTTTCATTGGGCTTCCTGGCAACACCGTTCGACTGTGTAACTCATCTTACTCCAGCACTCCGCAAAGGCACTACGGTATCCTTGTTCAGATCATCCAGCTTCTGCGCAGCCAGCGCGCGTAGGCAGGCCAGCGTTTCGTCTGCACGGTTCCAGTTCAAGATGATGATCGCGCCCGGGCCGCTCATGCACCACTCCTGGTTGCACCGAGCAGCTCCTGCATCGCGCGCTCCAGGCGCGCGATGCAGGAGCTCCACTGCCAGTTGCGCAGCACATGCGCCCGCCCTTCCTGTCCGAGCCGCCGGCGCAGTGGGGCATCGTCGAGCAGCGTACGGATCGCCTCTGCGACTGCGCGCGGCTTGCGCTCGACTAGCAGACCAGTTTGGCCGGGAACGATGCTCTCGCGGACGCCGCCTTCGTTGACCCCCACAATGGGCGTAGCCGTGCTCATCGCCTCTAGCGCCACGAAGCCAAAGGGTTCCATCAGTGGAGTGTAGACCGTCATCAGCGCACGGTTGTAGAGTGTCACCATTTCATCGTCGGCGATGTGGGCGCGGAAGGTTACGGCAACGTGCTGCCGCTGCGCCAGCGCACGCAAGTAGGCTTTCTCCACCTCATCCACCGCGTTCGAGACAATCAGCAGCGGCGGTCTGCGCGCCGGCTCGATCAGCGCCAGGCTGTCGATCAACAGATCGAAGCCCTTGCGCGGGTGAAGGGCGCCGACCGAAAGCACATACGCTTCACGCGGCTCATCCGTCGCCTGGAAGTACTCGCTGTCAATGCCCAGATAGCAAATATCGGCCATTACCCCGTAATGCTGAAAGAACGTTTCGCGCGAATAGGCCGAATTGGCCAGCACCGCGCCAGCCGCCTGCACGTTGCCGCGGTCGAGCTGGGTCAGCGTCATGGCGTAAAGCCGCGGCAGCGGATCGAACAGATTGCCCAGACGCTGGCCGCGTGAGAAGCGCGCAGAGGGTCGCGCCGGCGCCGGTTCGCACACCTGCCGGGGCACTTCCTGGCAATAAAAGAGCGTTGGCGTGCGCAGGAAACGCAACAGGGAAGGACTTTGCCCGATCCGGCAGTTGTGCACAAAGACGAGATCGTACGCTGCCCGGTCGATCTGGGCGGCGATCTGGCGTTGAACGCGCATCAACCGTAGCAGCTCGGCGCTGCGGATGCCCTGGTTAAGGCGTCCGAGAGGAGGCTGTGCCAACGGCAGCGGCCGGAAGGGAAAAACGATGTGGCGCTGGCAGGAGGGGCGAATGTCACAGAAATGATGGTCGGCCGTTGCGAGCGCATAGCCATCGATCACATGGTGCTGCGCCAGCCGCGCGACCATTGCGTGAAGCGCGCGCTTGCCGCCACCGGCAGGCAGGTTGTGATAGACAGCGATCTTCATGGCCGGCTCGCTTCCTTGGCGCACGCCGGGCCGGTGGCAACCTGCCCGGCCAGAACCTGCCCGGCCAGAACCTGCCCGGCCAGAACCTGATCGTATAGCTGCTGAACTTGCTCAGCATGGAGGAGGGGCGCAAAACGGTGCGCCGAGAGAGGACCTTGCCGTTGCAGACGCTGGCGCAGCGTCTCATCGGTGGCAACCTGCACGATGGCTGCGGCCAACTGCGCCGGCGCGTGTGGGGCGATCAGCAGCCCATCCTGGCCGTGCGTGATGATCTCTGAAATGCCGCCCGATGCAGCGCCGATCACCGGACAAGCGGCGGCCTGGCCTTCCACCACCACGCGGCCAAACGGTTCACGCCAAGAAGGCGCCACCAGAACATCCAGTGCCTGCAAAATCTCCATCACATCGGTGCGAAAACCCAGAAAGTGGAAGCGATCTGTCAGGGCGTGCTGCCCAATCAAAGTATCCAGGTGATGGCGGAAGGTCTGCGCGTCGGGGCCGTGACCAGCGCCGGCTACCAAGAAGTGGGCGTTGGGCAGCGCCGCCAGCACCGCCGGCGCCGCCCGCACCAGATCTTCATGCCCCTTCATTGGCTGGATCTGGCCGACCAGAGCGACAAGAAAAGCGTTGGCGGGCAGATTTAATGCGGCACGAAGCGCGACCTGCGGCTCGCCACCAGTTGTGACAGCCTTTGGCCCCTGGACCGGATTGTAAATGACGCGCACCAGGCGTTTGGCTACGCCCGCCTGGATCAAAGCGTCCGCCACCGCCTGCGAATTGGCAACCACCGCGCGCGCGCCATTCAGCGCCCGTAAACTGGCCGGCGTAAACCATGCGCGAGTAAAGTCGCGGACGTGCGAAACGTAGGGGAGCTGCGCCACCCGACAAGCGTGCCGGACAGCAGACAGACTGAGGTCGCAGTTGGTGTGCACCAACGCGATCTGGCGCCAGCGCAACACGGAGAGTATGTCGACAACACTGCGCGGGTAACGCCACGGGTACCGCTTGCGGAAGGCAGGAAAGTCGCGCACCATTGTTTCCACCCCGGATTGGTGAGCCGCCGCCGTCAACTGTCCCTCGCCACCGGCGATCAGAACGGGGGCATAGCGCGCCGGATCAAGATGGCGGATCAGCGTCAAAAGGCTGATTTCAGCGCCACCCGTGAAGGTTGGGGTATTGACATACAGGATTGCTTTAGCCACAGGGTCACTCTCTTCGCAAACCTACCGAGAGCGTCTTCACCGGTGTGCGCTCTTGCGTGGGGAGGCAGGCCTCATCATAAATCGCTTCAAGACGCGCAACCGCATCTGCCAGATTGAACTCATGCTCGACTTTGCCGCGCGCGGCGGTGGCAAAGCGCTGGCGCAGCACAGGATTCTCCGCCAGCGCAATTAATCGTTCCGCCAATTGATGCGGCGCCCCCTCCGCCACGAGAAAACCGGAGACACCATCTTCGACGAGTTCGCCTGCTCCGGCATGATCGGTAGCAACGATGGGCAGACCAGTGGCAGCGGCTTCGATGAGCACAGTAGGCAGTCCCTCTTCGTCACCATTAGTGGCGGTGCGGCTCGCCACCAGCAGCACATCGCTGGTGCGCATTAGCTCACGCACCTTCTCATTGGGGACAAACCCCAGGAGATGAATATGATGCTGCAAGCCCTGGCGCTCGATGGTTTCTGCTACTACTTGCATCATTTCGCCTTCGCCTGCGATTTGTAAGCAAATGCGCGGCTCCACCTGTCGCGCCATATCGATTGCCCGGATCGCATCCAGCACCCCTTTTTTCTCGACCAGCCGGCAGACCATCAGCACATCGACTGTCATTTTTTGAGGATTCGCAGTGGGAAGGCAGAAAGACCATTCCGTCGTGTCGATGCCGCAGCGGAGCAAGCGAAGCTTTTCAGGAGGACAGCCTGCTGCTGCCAGCCGGGCAGCTACATGGTGCGATGGCGTTGTGATTGCGTGTGCGGCCGCAAAGAGATCCTGATACCGGCTGCGCCAGATCTCCTGGCGGAGCAGCGCACTGGCGTCATAGCCGTGAAAGGAGACCACAAGCGGCAGCCGATGCAGACGATGCAAGGGTAGTGCAAACCATCCTGTCGAACCAAAATGTGCATGAAGCAAGGCTGGTTTCTTTTGCATCAGCGCCTGACTGTAGCCAGCGTGGATCGCAAAATACTCGCCAACGGTCGGGGTGCAGCTTCGCACCAATTTTGCCCAGATCCGGAAACCCATCCCCGCATCCGCACCAACGGCCGCCACCTCATATCGCCTTCCAAAACCGTAGATGGCTGCGTTCTGAATGTGTCCGGTCAGCACACAGCTTTTCCAACGAGTCAGATTATTCAGAAAACGATGGACGAAAGTTTCTGAAAGCCCCAAGTAAGTGGGGTGGATATGGCAGACCAGAGAACTTTTGTTCATAGAATTAAGTCCTCGTTAGCAAGCTGGTGATCTGATTGGCGCCACCGGTGCGGCAGCCGGATTTCGCCGCGGCTGTTTGGGCGCCGGGTGACCTCCACCATGTAGGTGTGATGTTCGATCGCCAGAATCCTGTGGCTGTGCCCTTCGCCGATGACGATCGAGAGGCTGTAGATGCCCGGCGGCAGGTGCAGAGAATCCAGCTCCAGCACAATGCCGCCCCTCGACCGGAGCGGTTGCAACGGAAACGCATCGTACTCGGACGAGCAGCCGGAGTAAAGCATCCCGTCATGATAAAAATCAACGTGGACGACCGGCGCCTGCACCGGACGCTGCGCCTGATAGTCAATTTGGATGGAAAGAGGTTCACCACTCACGACGTGATCAATTATGTGGCCAGCTCGATTATAGAATCGCACCGATTGAATGGAGACAGGTTCGCTTTCCTCAGTGGACAGCGGCGGTGGAGCGGAAGCGGCGTCCGCTGGCGGCGATTGGTCGAGTCCTTGCAACTTCTGCAAATATGCCGTGATCACATCGTCCGTGCGCCCCTCTGCGAGCAGATTGCCCTGCCACAGCAGCAGCGAACGCTCGCAAGTATCCCGGACCTGCACGATATTGTGCGACACAAAAACAATCGTTGCACCCCGCCGGCGCAGATCCACCATACGTCGATAACACTTAGTGCGAAAGCGAACATCCCCTACGGCCAACACCTCATCCACCAACAAGATGTCCGGCTCCAGATGCGCGGCAATCGCAAAAGCCAGGCGCACATACATGCCGCTGGAATAATGCTTTACAGGCGAATCAAGATACTGTTCAATTTCGGCAAAGTCGACAATGCTTTCAAAGCGTTGTTCAACTTCGGAGCGGGTCATGCCCATGATCAGGGCGTTCATGTAAATGTTTTCGCGCCCGGTCATTTCGGGATGAAAGCCGGCGCCCAACTCGATCAGACTCGCCACGCGACCGCTCAAGCTCACCCGTCCACTGGTTGGCGTGGTGATGCCGGACAGGAGCTTCAGCACAGTGGTCTTACCGGCGCCATTGTGCCCCAGCAGACCTAACGATGTGCCTGCCTCCACGGTGAAGGAAAGATCACGCAAGGCCCAGTGCACCGGCGGCGGCTCGATCGGCTGGTGTAGCAGGCGCCTTGGAAAGGTGGTGAGCACCGAACGCAGGCTACGCACACCACAGCCCAGCGCGTAGCGTTTCGACACCTGAGTGAATTCAATGACTGGCGGCACGGTTCGCTCACTTTCCTCAGTCTAGATGATGTCGGCAAAGCTAGGTTCGAGCTTGCGAAAAACCCAGAAGCCCAGCA
>JACSRH010000342.1 GCA_014879855.1 Caldilineaceae bacterium
GCAACCGGCGCGGCGGATACCGCGTGCAGCGCGCTCGGCGCTGGCGTGGTGGACAGCGATCAACTGCTGCTGACGATCAGCACCGGCGGTCAGTTGATCCAGCCGTGCGAAAGTGTACGCGTGGATGCGTGTGGGCGCATCCACACCTTTTGCAGCGCGCTGGAGCCAGGTGACGGGCGCAGCGGCTGGTATCAGATGGGCGCAATGCTGGCGGCGGGGATGGCGCTGCGCTGGCTGCGCGAACAGCTCTATGACGATCCCTCCATGGTTTCCTACGATACGATGATGGCGCTGGCCGCCAAAGAGACGCCAGGCGCCGGCGGGTTATTGTTTCTACCGTATCTGGTCGGCGAGCGCACACCTTACATGGACCCCACCGCGCGCGGCATTTTCTACGGCTTGACGCTGGGCCACACGCGCGCCAGCCTAATCCGCGCGGTGGTCGAAGGCGTCACGCTGGCCGCGTACAACGCGTATGGCGTGCTGCATGAACTGGGCGCCAATTCGCAACAGATCGTGCTGGCTGGCGGCGGCGCGCGCAGTCGCTTCTGGCAACAGGTGGTGGCGGATGTCTTTGGACTGCCCGTACACCCGCTGCGGAGGATCGAGCAATCCGCCGGCGGGGCAGCCATCCTGGCGGGCGCGGCGATCAGTGCGTTTGGCGCAGATCAGGACGCGACTGTCGCCGCACGCACCTGGGCGCGTTACGGCGCAACAATCGAACCGGACGCCGCGCGTCACGCCTTTTATGGCGAACGGCTGGCGGCATTTCAGGCGTTGTACCAGCGCAATGCTGGTCATTTTGAGGATGGACGCGCGTGAATACACTGCCCGCAAAAATTTTCACCGTTTCGGTCAATCCGGCCATCGATCTTTTTCTTGATGTGCCGTCGATCGCTTTCGATGAAGTGCTGCGCGCGACCAGTGCACGCCGCGTGTGGGCTGGCAAAGGCTTCAATGTCTCGCGCGCGATGCAGCGACTCGGCGCGAACAGCATGGCGCTGGGCTTCATCGGCGGCTTTGCGGGCATGGCGATCCGCGCCGGCCTGGAGGCCGAAGGCATTTCCACCGACTTCGTGACGGTTGAAGAGGAGACGCGCACCAACGTGATGGTGGTTGATCAAGCTGCAGACCGGCACATCAAGGTGAACCAAGCCGGCGCGCCGGTGTCGAAAGCAGCGCAAACCGAATTCTTAGCGCGCGTGCACCGCCATCTGTCGCCTGGCGATCACTGGGTGCTTACTGGCAGTCTGGCGCCTGGGCTGGACAGCGCTTTTTATGCCGAACTGATCGAGCTGATTCACGCCAGCGATGCAGTTGCCATTTTGGACACCAGCGGCGCGGCGCTGCGTTGTGGATGCGCCGCACGCCCCGATCTGGTCAAACCCAACATCGCGGAAGCGCGCGACCTGACCGGAGCGTTAGTCACATCAATGGCGGATGCTCGGCGCGCGGTGGAGGCATTTCATGCCGTGGGCGCGCAACGTGTGGCGCTTTCACTCGGTGCGGACGGGCTGGTGTACAGTGATGGCGCCACGATCGTGCATGGTTGTCCGCCAGCATTGCGCGTCCGCACCGCGGTGGGGGCCGGCGATGCGTTGCTCGGCGGGTTGATCTGGGCGCTGATGCAGGGGAAGTGCGCCACTGAAGTGGCCTGCTGGGGCGCGGCGACAGGCGCCGTCTACGCCCTTGCCGACGAGCTGCCCTGCGACGCGCAGCCTGCGGTGCGCCAGATGATCGAGCGCCTAACCATTACCCAGTTGAAACCGTAGACTGGACAGTAGGCTTTGTCCCGTTCGGAATGCACAGCCCTCGGGATGGCGTTGTCCAGGACGCGTTTCATCGCTTTTCGGTGAAGGATTATGGAAGGAGTCGCGCATGGCATGAAGATCCGATAATGGTTTGCGAACGTCTCGCCCGCATAAAAGCAGGCGGGCGAGACGTTCGCAAACTAGTTTGTGGCGCGGCGGCTGGTCCGTCCGCAAGCCGCGGTGCTACACGCCCGCCCTACTTTATTGTATGTTTTTATCATGACTGGAAACGCCAATATATTATGACAACTTATTTCCATTTGAATCCATCGATGTTTGGCGAACGCGAGCAGTTGCTACTCGAATCCGATACGCTGGAGGCGAGCGCGTTCCGGTTTGAAAGCGGCGTAGCGGCAATCCGGCTGCGCAACGAGTTGGGCGAGCTGGTGCTGCTGCCCTATCAGGGCCAGCAAATTTGGTCGGCCAGTTTCCGCGGGCGCAATCTCACGATGCGCTCGATGTTCGACCAGCCGCGCGCCACACGCGTCTATCTGGAAACCTACGGCGGCTTTTTGCTGCATTGCGGCTTTACGGCAATGGGCGTGCCCGAAGACGGCGACACGCACCCGCTGCACGGTGAATTGCCCAACGCGCCCTATCAAGACGCGTATCTGGTAGTCGGCAAGGACGAGCGCGGCAGCTACATTGGGCTGGGCGGCAGCTATCAGCACACGGTCGCCTTCAGCTTCAACTACCAGGCCGAACCATTGGTCAAGCTCTATGCAGGGTCGTCACTTTTCACGATCGACCTCAGCTTTACCAATCTGAAACGCACGCCCATGGAATATATGTATATGGCGCACGCCAACTTTCGCCCGGTGGACAATGGAAGGCTGGTCTACAGCGCGCACTGCACGCCGGCAACGGTGCGCGTGCGCACCAGCATTCCGTCACATGTGCGCCCCGGACCAGAATTCGCCGCGTTTCTCCAGGAATTGAGCGGACGCCCAGAAAAGCATAATGTGCTCAAGCCAGGCCTGGCCTTTGACCCGGAGGTTGTCTTTTTCATCGATTATCTGGCCGATGGCGACGGCTGGGCGCACACGATGCAGGTTCATCCCGACGGCAGCGCTGACTATCTCGGCCACCGCCCCCTTGAACTTGACAAAGGCGTGCGCTGGATTTGCCGGACGCCTGACCAAGATGCGCTCGGCATGGTGCTTCCTTCGACCGCTGAGCCGGAAGGCTATCATGCCGAGAAGGCGAAAGGCAACGTCAAGGTGCTTGATGCAGGCGCAACGTATAAGTGTTCGATGGTGGCGGGTGTGTTGGCCGTCGACGACGCACGCACACTGGAGGAAAAGATCGAGGGTATTCTCGCCAGATAGCACGCGGAGCACGCGGATTGGGCGGATAAACGCGGATTAAACTAAAAGTAAAAAGATCCGCGCCACTCCGTTTGATCCGCGTCGTCTGCGTGCCATTCCCTGCTTTGCCAAGGAGTCGCGCATATGGGCCACGTTGTGAATCATCCCAAGACCTACCGGTTATTGCAACAGCGGCTGGATCGCCAGGTGACCGGCGCGCCCGATGCGCCGGCGTTGCAGCAGATTCTGCGCCTGCTCTTTCGACCAGAGGAGGCGGCGCTGGCCAGCGCGATTCCCACTGGCTTTATGGCGCTGCCCAAGCTGGCGCGCAAAGTGGGCATGGCGCCCGATGCGCTCGACGCTATGATCACCACGATGGCCGAGCGCGGGCTGGTTTTTGACGCCGAACACGAAGGCCAGCGTTATGTGGCGCTGGCGCCGGTGGTGATCGGCTTCTTTGAATTCACCTTCATGCGCGTGCGGCCCGACGCCCCGATGCAGGAGTTGTCGGCGCTGTTCGAGCAGTACATGTTCCAGAACGAGGACTTTGCGCGTGCGGTCTTTGCAGGCAACACGCAGATCGGCCGGTCGCTGGTGCGCGAAGAAGCGCTGCCCGCTGAAGACCACACCGAAGTGCTCGATTGGGAGCGCGCCAGCGCCATTGTCAAGCACGCTCGCGCACATGCGGTCTCGCTCTGTGCGTGCCGCCATCATGCCGCACACCAGAAGCACGCCTGTGACCGTCCCCAGCGCACCTGCCTCACGCTGGGCCGCGCCGCGGAAACGCTGGCGCGGCGCGGCATTGCGGAGCGCATCTCCGGCAGCGAAGCAATGGCGATCCTGGAGCAGTCAAAAGAGGCAGGGTTGGCGCAGACTGGCGACAATGTCCAGCGCAACGTGAGTTATATCTGCAACTGTTGTGGCTGCTGCTGCGGCATGATGAGCGCGATCCGTCGCTTTGAGCTGACCAATGCCATTGTGACCTCGAACTACATAGCCAACATTGACCCGGCGCGTTGCACCGGGTGCAGCAAATGCGTCAAAGCCTGTCCGGTTGGCGCGCTCAAACTGGTGACGGGCGAACAAAATGGCAAACGTCGCGGTTGGGTCGTGCGCGACGAAAAGCTCTGCCTGGGTTGTGGCGTCTGCTACAGCCAATGCAACAAAGGCGCGCTCACGCTGCAGGCGCGCGCGCAACGCGTGTTGCCGCCGGAGACTACTTTCGAGCGCGTGGTCACGATGGCGGTCGAGCGCGGCAAGCTCGGCGACCTCCTTTTCGACAACGTCGAAGGGCTGGGCGCGCAAGCGCTGGCGCGTGTCGTGCAGATAGTCGAGAAGTTGCCGCCCACCCAGGCGCTGCTGGCGATCACACCGCTGCGGTCGATCTACCTCGCCGGCGTCGTGCAGGCCGCGCGGCGGGTAAGCGCCGGGTCGGCGGATGTGATCGCATAGTAAGGAGTGGGGACGTGGTTGAACCTAACTATATGGCCGATATTGTCGGCGTCTTTGGCTTTCCGGTGGCGGAAAACCCGACCGGCGTGATGCAGAACGCGGCGTTTCAGGCGCTCGGCTTGAACTGGCGCTATCTCAATTTTGAGGTGACCGCAGAGCATCTGGCCGCCGCGGTGCAGGGGATGCGCGCGCTGAACAACTTCCGCGGCGTCAATCTGACCATCCCGCATAAGGTTGCTGTCCTCTCCTGTCTGGACGAAATCGCGCCCAGTGCGCAGGTAATCGGCGCGGTGAACACCGTGCGCCGCGAAGGTGACCGGCTGGTGGGCGAGAACACGGACGGCAAGGGCTTTATGCGCGCGCTGGGCGACGATGCAGACATCGACGCTACGGGCGTGCACGCGGTTGTGCTGGGGGCAGGCGGCGCGGCGCGGGCGATTACCGTGGAACTGGCGTTGGCCGGCGCCGGTGCGATCACAGTCGTAAACCGCAGCGTGGAACGCGGCGAAACACTGGCGCGGCTGCTCAACGAACAGACGCGGGCGCGCGCCGATTTCGTCGCCTGGCAAGGCAGGTATCGCGTGCCGGAAGGCGTCGATCTGCTGATCAACGCCACCTCAATTGGCCTTTACCCCAACGTAAACGACACGCCGGAGCTTGATTTCGACAGCGTAACGCCAGGCATGGTTGTGTGCGATGTGATTCCTAACCCGCCCAGCACACCCTTTCTCCGCCAGGCCGCGGCACGCGGCGCCGCCACTATCGACGGGCTGGGCATGTTGGTCTACCAGGGGGCGATTGCCTTCAAGATGTGGACTGGCTACGACGCGCCGGTGGAGGTGATGCACCAGGCGCTGGCCGCGGAGTTTGGGGAGTAAGGGGATGTGCAGGGCCAGTTGCGCGGGGACGCCACAGGGCGTACACTCCTGATGTACACCAAGAGATGCGCATCAGCGCAATGCAAGCTGCTTTTGAAAGGTCGATTATGCTCGAAATCAGCATCAAGGAACTTCGTGACCAACTGGCGCAGTACATCAGCCGGGTAAAAGCCGGTGAAGAATCGTGATTACCCACCGAGAAAGAGTGGTTGCACATCTGGCGCCGCCTGACCGCACGCCACTACAATTTCCCGATCTCACAGAATTCCGCGCGTCGATGTCGAACTGCTTGCAACATTGTGAGACGCAGATTTTGATCACTCAGCGATTGCTCCAGGATGAAACCGATTATGCCGCGATGCGCGACCTGTTGATCGCAGCCGGCGCGGACCCGCTGCTGCGCGGCTATTGCACGATTGGCGACCTGGACTGGTGGCGGTCGACGCACGCGGACCCGGCGCACATCCACAAAGCGTCGCTGTGGTTTGTTGATGGTGAGTTGGCTGGCTTTATCTGGCCGAGCGACAACAACGCCGATCTGCTCGTGCATCCGGCGCATCGGGATATTGAGGCGGCAATGCTGAATTGGGCCGAGGCGCATCTGGCGGCAGCCGATGGCGACAATGCACCCCACGCCACGACGTGGGCGATGACGCAAGATGCGACGCGCGTGAAGCTGCTAGAGGCAAACGGACACCACCGCACGGAAGCATCGCTCACCTGGCATACGGCGGATTTGAGCCGAACGATTCCCGCGCCTGACCTGCCGGATGGCTTCACACTGCCGCCTTTGCCGGTGAAGAGGAGATCGAGGCGCGCGTCGAGGTGCATCGTTCGGCCTTTCACCCCTCGCGGATGACGGTGGAGAAGCATCGTCGTGTGATGGCGTCGCCCACCTACCGGCAGGCGTTTGATTTGTTGGCCGTCGCAGCGGATGGCAGTCTCGCGGCGTACTGCATCGTCTGGTATGACGAGGCCAATCGCTTCGGCGTCTTTGAGCCGGTGGGGACGCACCAGGCATTCCGACGGCTTGGGCTGGCCAAGGCTGTGCTGCATCACGGGCAGCGGCGGCTGCAAGAGACTAGCGCCACCCACGCACACGTCCTTGCCGCTGGCGACAATGCCGCCAGCAAGGCGCTCTATCTGGCCGCGGGCTTTGCCGTGACCGACCGCGTGTATGAGTGGCGTAAGTGCATCAACGTTTGAATTGCGAAGAGTAACAGTGGGGACGATTCGCAACTCCTAATTCGTTTTTCTCATAAAGTTGGAGCAACAAAACATGAAAACAAATCCACCAGTCAATCCCCTCATCGGCGAAATGCCCAAGATCGGCATTCGCCCCACTATCGACGGCCGGCTTGGCGGCGTGCGCGAGTCGCTGGAAGAGCAGACCATGACGATGGCGCGCAATGTCGCCCAGTTTCTCAGCGACAACCTGCGCCACTACAACGGCCTGCCGGTCGAGTGCGTCATTGCCGACAGCACCATTGGCGGCGTGGCCGAGGCGGCCGCCTGCGCTGAAAAGTTCCGCCGCGAAGGGGTCGGCGTCTCGCTGACCGTCACCCCCTGTTGGTGTTACGGCTCTGAAACGATGGACATGGATTCTCATCTGCCCAAGGCGGTGTGGGGCTTCAATGGCACCGAACGACCAGGGGCGGTCTATCTGGCCGCGGTTTCCGCCGCGTACAACCAGAAAGGTCTGCCCGTCTTCAACATCTACGGCCGTGATGTGCAGGATTCAGGCGACGCCACAATCCCAGGAGACGTGCAGGAAAAATTGCTGCGCTTTGCCAAGGCGGGCCTGGCTGTGGCGTCGATGCGCGGCAAGTCCTACCTGAGCATGGGCGGCGTGAGCATGGGCATCGGCGGCTCCATCGTTAACCACGACTTTCTGGAGCGCTGGCTGGGGATGCGCGTTGAGACGATCGACATGGTCGAGTTTGTGCGGCGCATGGAGCAAAGCATCTACGACCCAGATGAATTCGAGATGGCCTATGCCTGGGCGCGCGCCAACTGCAACGAAGGAAAAGACTACAATCCCGCGGAGAAGCAGCGCAGCCGCGAGCAGAAGGATGAGGATTGGGCCACCTCGGTCAAGATGGCGTTGATCGCGCGCGATCTGATGATCGGCAACCCCAAGCTCAAGACAATGGGTTTTGGCGAGGAAGCACACGGCCATAACGCGATTGCGTCCGGTTTCCAGGGGCAGCGCCAATGGACTGATCATCTCCCCAACGGCGACTTCCTGGAGGCAATCCTGACCTCATCATTCGACTGGAACGGCATCCGCCCGCCCTACATCGTCGCCACGGAGAACGACGCGCTCAACGGCGTCTCCATGCTCTTCATCCACCTGCTCACCAACGCTGCGGCCATCTTTGCCGATGTGCGCACATATTGGAGCGCGGAAGCAGTCAATCGCGTCACTGGCTACGAACTGACGGGCGCGGCGGCCGGCGGCATCTTGCACCTGATCAATTCTGGCCCCGCCGCGCTTGACGGTACGGGAGAGCAGACGCGCAACGGCGAGCCGGCGATGAAACCCTATTGG
>JACSRH010000418.1 GCA_014879855.1 Caldilineaceae bacterium
CAGAGCTAGCCGACGACGTGGCCTATGCGCGTGGTGAGTAACACCTCGCCGATTCTGAACCTGGCGATTATTGATCATCTGTACTTGCTGCATGAGCAAATGGGCGAGGTGGTTGAAGAAAAGGCCGGTTTCTTTGTCGGCAAAGAGTTGCGACGCCAGATTGAGGGACGCCGTTGATGGACACGGTACTGGAAAAGTTGCTCGAATCGCCCAAATTGAATTTGATCTACGCCCAGCTTGACCACAGCGTAGACGAAGAACAGGTGCGGCGCGAGCAGTTCTACGCCACCCTGTGCGAAGACGAAAAGAGCGAATTCGCTTGTCGAATCATCGCTGCCAGCCGCGCGGTGGCGGGGTTCGCCATCCCCGTGCGGGCGGTGTTCGATGTGGGGGAGAATTTGGCGGTGTTGGGAAAGATGCTGGCAGACTGATCTCAACATGAACTCCGCATGAAAGATCTGCTCAAGCGCCTCACGCGCATGGTGATTGGCTACGGCGCTGTCCAATGGGCAGGACCTTTTCTTTCACTGATATTCACACCAATCATCACCAGAGCACTGACACCGGCCGACTACGGCACAGCGGATTACCTCCTTACATTGGTTTCCGCGCTTTCAGCATTCGCACTGCTTGGTATTCCCCAGTCACTGGCGACTCATTTCAACGATCATCCAGACAATTCTGCATGGCAGCGCGCCGTCAATGGCAGCGCATTTGCAATAACAGCGACAAGCAGCGCTGTCATTGGAACGATGCTGTTCATAACCGCACCCGTGATTTCCACCAACGTACCGATTCTGGGCACCTATACATGGCTGCTGCAATTTGCAGGAATCACCTTTGTTTTTGGAGTGACTGCTTCTGTCCTCACTGTATCTGCACAGGCAAGCTTGCGAGTGCGATGGGGCATGGGATTGAGCCTGACGAGCATTGTCGCTACAATCGTGGGCAACCTGACGTTCGTCGTCTTCCTTAGACTGGGGGTAACGGGAATGATCTATGCATCTGCCTTCAATGGATTGAGTACATGGTTTGTTGCCATACGGCTCACCTGGCGCACGCTAGGAAGGCCGACACGCGCAATAGCGGAAAGACTGCTGCGTTCCGGACTGGCTCTGATGCCAACCGTATTGGCGTCGTGGGTGCTTCTGTTGAGCGACAGGCTTTTCCTGGGCCAGTACGTTTCGGAAACGGAGTTAGGTTATTACGCCATTGCCAACAAGATGGCTGGATTGGTTGGCGTGCTGCTAGCGCCGGTCTACAGCTCGTGGACGTCGCTGGCGTTGGCATTGCAGCACCAAGAGGGTGCCAGACAACAGTACGTAAGAGTCTCCAAGTACATTATCTGTCTTGCGCTGGCAGCGGGTTTAGGTGTTGGCTTGTTTGCCATAGAGATTCTAATTGTACTCACCCGTCCAGCCTATCTGCCTGCTGCACGTTATGTCGGTTTACTGACCTATGCACAGGTATTCGGCGCTGTCGGCGCGATCTTGACGACAGGCGCTATGATGCAGAAGCGACTCTTGTCAGTTTCTGGGGCGGTGGTGGCGGGCGCGGGCGTAAACTTGATGCTAAATTTCCTGCTGATCCCCCTTGCAGGGGTCTGGGGAGCCACTCTCGCCACGGTCGTTGGCTTCGCATTTCCGCAAATCATACTTTATTATTGGTTACAGCGGTCAGACCCACTTCCCTATCCAACAGGGAGAATCGTGGCGGCGCTGCTCATTCAGTTTGTGCTGATGCTTGGCGGGCTTTTTGTGCCAGCCGTCTTCTTTCCCGTTCGCATTATCTTGAAACTCATGATTTTCAGCCTACTACCGTTGTCATTTGTCTTTCTGCGTCTGATTACTCTTCGGGAATTGAAGCAGGCGGCCAATCTGGTTTCCCAGAAACTGCGCGGATTGATAGCACTGGCGGCGCTTGAAAAGTGAAGAACAGGCCGGTTCTGCCTCGGAGCAACGGTGGTGGTCAACTTCACGACGCGGCGTACGGGTGCAACAACAAAACCGAGTTGCCCTTGCGGCAGCCATTGATTGTAGTAGAGTATATTGGGAGCGGATCGGCTATGAAGGCAGAAATCGGGCGGCCTAAAACACTGCAAGACGCTAAATATAATCGACAGCGGTGGAATCCTCTGCCAGGCGATGTGGGTTACTATCTGCATTTGTCAGACTTGCGGATTGCCCTCCAACCGTTTGCGACAGATTCATCGCTCACGATTCTGGATTATGGCTGTGGTGGCTCGCCCTATCGAGCGTTGTTTCCTCATGCAAACTATTGCCGCGCGGATATTGGTCCGTCCGACGATCTCGACTACGAATTGGATGCCACTGGCAGCATCCATGCGCCATCCGCGATGTTTGACCTCATTCTGTCAACTCAGGTTGTCGAGCATGTCAAAGATCCCGCGCACTACTTTGCGGAATGTTTCCGCTTACTCAAGAACGGTGGGGAGCTTATCTGTACTACGCATGGGGCTTTTGAAGATCATGGCTGTCCTTTCGACTACCAGCGTTGGACCACATACGGGCTGCAAAGAGACCTGGAAGCCGCAGGTTTTCAGGTTACGGGCGTGTCCAAACTGACTACTGGACCGCGAGCGCTCATCTTTCTTATCGATCGTGGTTGGCTGTGGGGTCCTGTCAAGGGTGTGCTCGGCATGGCCTTGTTTCTGGTGCGCAGCTTTTTCAAGCTGTTCCGTTCCTGGATTCACCGCATGTGTGATATAACACTGGTAGATCACCGCGTTGTTCGTGATAAACTTGACGACCACCCCTTGTATGTTGGTGTCTTGATAGTTGGTACGAAAGTAGCAGAGTAGGCGCGTGCAGAATTTGTATCTAAACGAGAATTTCCGATGAAATGCCGTCTGCTGATGACTGCAATCTTGCAGTCCAGGTTTGTAGGCGGCACGGAACGCTCTTTCCTCCATTTACTGGAAGGCATACCTGGGGACGAATACGAGGTTGCGGTTGGGCTTGACGAAACCATGTTGACAAGTGAATTTGCCCTGGCGGTGCACGCTCTAGGGCAGCGGGTGATCCCTTTCTGCGATGTTGTCAGCAAGCGGGATTTTGGCGGGATGTATCGAACCATTGGCCAGATCCACAGCTTTCAGCCCGATCTTGTTCACGTGCATCTGAATCATCCTGCCGCCAATCCCTTTCTTGTCTTTGCGGCAAAAGCGGCAGGCGTACGCCGTATTGTACTCACCGAACAGCTCAACATATTGTTGGATCAGACGCGCTTTGGTCGATGGCGCATACGGCTGTACTGCAGGCTGGCGAATACGGTGGTCGCCGTGTCACAGGCTGTACGCGATGGGCTGGTCGGTCACTATGGAGTTGCTGGTGCAAATGTCATCGTGATTGAAAATGCTGTCGATGCGCGACGCATTGCAGAAAGCGTGCGCACAATTGACAGGCAGGCACTCAGAGAATCGCTTGGCCTTGATCCTGATGCTTATGTGCTGGGCTGCGCCGCTGCCATGAGATGGCAGAAGGGTCAGCGTTTCCTGATCGATGCAATGCCGCAGGTGCTTGCGGCAATCCCAAACGCTCGTCTGGTGCTGATCGGTGATGGCGAGGGGCGTCAGGCACTCGAGACGCGCATCCAGGAGCTCGGACTAGAAGATACTGTCCAGATTCTTGGCTGGCGAACCGATGCAACAAACTTGCTCGCTGCCCTGGATGCATTTGTGCTACCTTCGTTGTACGAGGGTCTTCCGCTGGCTGTGCTGGAAGCAATGGCGGCAAGACTGCCCGTGATCGCGACCAGGGTCGATGGCACGGGCGAGGCTGTCCATCACCGGACGACAGGGATATTGGTCGCCCCCCAGGACCCATCAGCGCTGGCCGATGCCATGATCGAAGTGGCAACCAACCGCAGCCTGGCGCGATTAATTGCGGCGTCTGCTCAACAGCACGTCCTGGCCAGGTATGATATTTCGGTCATGCAGCAGCGCTATCTCGCTCTCTACGACCTCCTGTATAGCAGACTGCAGCAGCGGTAGACAGTATGAATCAATTGTGCAGGGTGCCAGTTCGATGAATTTCCACAGAGCATTCGACAAGATAAGGGGTGTGCTCTTCCCCTCTGAGCAGCAGCTAATCCTGCGCAAATGGCAAACGGATCGTGGAGACTACGAACTGCGGTTTAACTATGATTTAGGAGAAGAATCGATTGCATTCGACCTTGGTGGCTACGAAGGAAAATGGACAAATGACATCTATACAAAATACAGGTGCCGTATCTATGTTTTTGAGCCTGTAGGGAGTTTTGCAGACCAGATACGTAGGAGATTTGCCGAGAACGACAAGATCGAGGTTTGTCAACACGGCCTCGGCGCATCGACCCGGCAGGAGATAATCCACCTTTCAGTCGATGGAAGTTCTGTGTTTGGAAGTTCCGCAGCCAGTGAGGAAATCACAATCATCGATGCAAAAACCTGGATTGAAGAAAACCTAAACGGGCGGATTAACTTGATCAAAATCAACATTGAAGGTGGCGAATACGAATTGCTCAGTCGGTTGATTGAAACCAATCTAGTTGAGCGAATCGACAACATCCAGGTCCAATTTCATCGGATTTCCGGCGCATCCATGGCGGAAATGCGGTCGATACAGAGAGCGCTGCGCAGAACACACAGGCCCACCTATCAATATGAGTTTGTGTGGGAAAACTGGGCAAGGCTGTAACATCTGGCGGCACCTGCGCCGCGTCCCGGTTCCGCTTCAGCCGCGGCGAACTGGGGACGTTGGACTGCGGTGCCCCAACAAGTAAGACGTTCCTGGTCGTAGGAAAAGGGGCAGAATGTGAAGAAGTTAATTCGCACGGCCATAAATGCTCTGGGCTATGATTTGATTCGCCACCAAGAATCGTCAAAGGACAGTTATGCTGTCGATATTTCGGCAGATGATCGGGATATCTTGAACCGGGTTGCTGCGTATACGATGACCGGCATTGAGCGACAGATCACATTGGTCCAGGCAGTCAGGTATCTTGTGCGGAGTGGTGTTCAGGGCTGCTTTGTGGAATGCGGGGTCTGGAAGGGTGGCAGTTCCATGGCATGCGCATTCACCCTACTCCAGGAAGGCGACACCAGCCGCCATTTGTACCTTTTCGATACCTTTGAGGGCATGACGCCGCCACAGGAAGTGGACCGGACTTTCGATGGGCAGGATGCCGCCCGCTTGCTGGAGAAGGACAGAAGAAGGACCGGGCCAATCTGGTGCCTTGCTGACATTGATGAGGTCCAGGCGAACATGGCTGCCACCCAGTATCCGCAGCAGAATGTGCACTGCGTCAAGGGGCCAGTGGAAGACACGCTTCCGGCTCACCTGCCATCGGCACCAATCGCTTTGCTGCGCTTGGACACCGACTGGTACGAGTCCACCCGGCACGAGTTGATACACTTATTTCCGCTTCTATGCAAAGGTGGGGTCTTGATTGTGGATGATTATGGGCAGTGGGCCGGTGCAAAGAGAGCTGTGGATGAATACCTGGCCGAACTACCTATGCGGTATTTTCTTCAACGCATTGATTATACTGGACGCTTGTTGATTAAATAGCGGGGCACCCTCTCTCAGCATTTGCGTCATGTCCTCCGGGATGCGCTGGAATCATGCCGGCAGCCACCCGGTGCGTAGGTACTGTCACAACTGCTGAAGTTGCGTTCACGGTCCGCCTGGCGCAGACCATGAGCGTCGTCGATCTTTTCTGTGGGCATAGTTGGTGCGGAGTGTCATGGTGCTGGCGAACATCGGCTGCGGAACAACCTTCCATCCAGATTGGATCAATCTGGACCTCTATTCATCATCACCTAACGTTCGCGCCTACGATGTGACAAGGGGTATGCCCTTCCCTGACAACTCTTTGGATGCAGTCTACTTATCTCATATGCTGGAGCACTTGGAAAAAACAACTGCAAGAGCAGTACTGAGTGAATCGTTCCGGGTGTTGTGTTCAGGCGGCGTGGTGCGCGTAGTCGTGCCTGATCTGGAGGGGATTGTACGCGCCTACCTCGCAGCACTTGAGCGGGCCATAGATGGCAATGCGGATGATGAAGCCAACTATAATTGGATGATGCTAGAACTCTATGATCAAGCTGTGCGCACCGTTGGGGGCGGTGACATGGGGCGGTATCTGACCGATTCCAACCTAAGAAATCGGGACTTTGTCCGCTCTCGCATGGGATTTTGGGTGGACGAGGTTTGGCAGACTGAACGCCCGAAATCGCTACTGGCGCGGATTCGCTCGAAAAATCCCCAATGGTGGCTCTCCAAGGCGCAGTTGACGTTGGCGAAAGCGATGCTCTGGCCATTGCTTGGTCCCCGATCTGCTGCAGCACTGGAGGAAGGACTTTTCAGGCAATCAGGCCAGATTCACAAGTGGATGTATGATCGATACTCTCTGGGTCGGCTGTTGACCCAAGTAGGTTTTAGCGGAATCCAAGTCTGTACAGCAACGAGGAGTCGGATTCCAGACTTCGCCCAGTTCGAACTTGACGCCGTCAATGGGCAGCCCCGCAAACCTGATTCGCTCTATATGGAAGGGATCAAGTTGTGAATATCCTCCATATTAACAACGCGGATGTTGTAGGGGGCGCGAGCCGCGCCGCCTATCGACTTCATCTAGGACTAAACAACGCCGGCATTTCGTCCGAGATGTTGGTCTTTCAGAAGCAGACCCATGATCCGCGCGTGCATACAGTACCCAGTCGTGTTGCCCGGGTGTTTCCACGTGTTCTCAGCTACCTTGACGTCCTGCCAACTCGTCTTTATCGAAATCGTCAACAGCGCCCAGGTTGGGCGCCACCGTGGGGAACCGGCTGGCTAACCCACGGCGATACCGATGCCGCTCATCACAGATCGGACATCGCCCATATCCATTGGGTTGGCAGCGAATTCTTTTCTGTATCGGGCATCGAACGGTTGCGCCGGCCAATTGTGTGGACGCTTCACGATATGTGGCCGTTCACTGGTGGCTGCCACTACGCCCAGGGCTGCACGCGCTATCAGGTAAAATGTGGGCGATGCCCCCTTCTGGGCTCCAATTCTGAGCGGGACCTTAGCCGATGGGTTTGGGGACGCAAGAAAACGCACTGGCAAGAGGCAAATATCACCATTGTTGCGCCAAGTCGATGGATTGGTGACCACGCACGGCGCAGCAGCCTGTTCGGTCATCGGCGCGTTGAGGTGATCCCATACGGCCTTGACCTAACAGTCTACCGGCCCATCGACAAAGCCCTTGCACGGAGTCTGCTCGGATTGCCACAGGGGCAGCGCCTAGTGCTCTTTGGCACTGGCACGGATGCTACTGACCCGCGCAAAGGGTTTGTTCATCTCCAGGCTGCTATGGAGTCATTGCTGGGAACAGAAGCTGAAAACTCGACTGCCTTGGTGATTATCGGACCAGCGACGTCGAATCTAGCCTTTAGTAACTGGCGTACTCACTACCTTGGCCACCTGCATGACGATCTGACACTTGTCCTCGTCTACTCCGCAGTTGATGTCTTGGTCGCACCCTATGTTGAAGATAATCTGCCCAATATGATTCTCGAATCACTGGCATGTTCAACACCTTGTGTGGCATTTGATATCGGTGGAATGCCGGATATGATTGAACATATGGTCAACGGATATCTTGCCCAGCCTTTTCAGCCCGATGACTTGGCCAATGGGTTGCACTGGGTTCTGGAAGATGATTTGCGGCGGGCGAATCTCGGCGATAACGCACGTCGTCAGGTGGAGAGTCAATTTGCGTTGGTGGACATTGTGTACAAGCATCAGAAACTCTACGAATCTCTGATAATGGCATATACATGAGAATTGCTTCCGGCAATTGCAATCCATGCTGTGCCTACCGGGCAAACGTGCACTTGGAACCGACGGTCCTCTTCAACGACAACCTCATCTCCATCCGCGCCCAGCGGGGCATCGCCCGCTACTTCGGTGAGATC